>CAVJWS010000193.1:0-2015 GCA_963653485.1 Prevotella sp. CAG:279 | reverse complement strand
GTTGCCTGGGAACACAGGGATAATCACGCGCGGGCGAGCAATCTTCTCACCGCTGTACACGTGAATGTCCTTGGCTGTAAAGTCGATCTTCTCCACGGGAGTAGCCTCGGTGGCTTCAGATGCATGGCGATAGGGGAATACGCTCTCAATGGCACCTTCCCAAGCTTCCTGCAGCTCGGCCAGGTCAATAATCTCGTCGCCCATTGCAAGCTCGTAGGCCTCGGTGGTCTGGCCAACCTCATGTACGTGCACGTGCTCGCTGTGCACGGGAATCTCGGCGCCGTCGGCAAGCTCGATGATAAAGCTGCCATAGGCAGGCAGGAACTGCTTGTCGGCTGGTACCTGCTCGTCAACGGCAAGACCAATGTGGTTGCCTACGCACATCTTGAACATGGCCTCGGCAGCACCGCCATAACCAGGGGTGGCAATAGCCAAGGCATCGCCTGCGGCGGTGAGCTGCTCGACTACGTCCAGGCACTCGTTAAGGTCTGCGGTTGCGGGCATCCAGCGCTCGTCATAGGTGGCAGGATCGATGCATACCACACGGTGGCCGGCGCCCTTGAACTCAGGGGAGACGGCGCGCGCAGCCTTGCCGGTGGACACGGCGAACGAAACCAGCGTTGGTGGAACGTTGAGCTCCTGCCCGTCCTGCTCAAAGGAACCAGACATGGAGTCCTTGCCGCCAATGGCGCCGCAGCCGAGATCAATCTGAGCCATCAGGGCGCCCAGCACGGCGGCAACGGGCTTGCCCCAGCGTTCAGGCACGGTGCGCATGCGCTCGAAGTACTCCTGGAACGAAAGGTAAGCGTTCTTGCGTGTAAAGCCAGCAGCCACGAGCTTCGAGACGCTCTCAACCACGGAGAGGTAGGCGCCAGCAAACTGGTTGGCCTCCATCAGGTAGGGGTTAAAGCCCCAGGCCATGGCACTTGCTGTGGTGGTCTCGCCGTCCACGGGGAACTTAGCCACCATGGCAGAGGTTGGGGTGAGCTGCGTCTTGCCGCCAAAGGGCATAAGCACCGTGGAGGCACCAATGGTGGAGTCAAAGCGCTCGGAGAGACCCTTGTTAGAGGCTACGTTGAGGTCGGTGACCAGGGAGTGCATACGCTCGGCGAGCGTAGTGCCTTCCCAAGCGGGCTGCCACACGCTCTGCTTAACCACGTGAGCATCCTGGTGTTTAGGTGCGCCGTTGGAGTTCAAGAACTCGCGGGAGAGGTCCACAATCGCCACGCCGTTCCAGGCCATGCGCATGCGCGGCTCGGCGGTTACCTCAGCAATAACGGTTGCCTCGAGGTTCTCCTCGGCGGCATATCCCATGAACTCCTCAACGTCCTCGTCGGCTACGGCCACAGCCATGCGCTCCTGGCTCTCACTAATAGCAAGCTCGGTGCCATCGAGACCCTCGTACTTCTTGGTAACGCAGTCGAGGTCTACGTACAGGCCGTCTGCCAGCTCGCCTACAGCAACCGAGACGCCGCCGGCACCAAAGTCGTTGCAGCGCTTAATCAGACGGCACGCATCGCCGCGGCGGAAGAGGCGCTGCAGCTTGCGCTCAACCGGGGCATTGCCCTTCTGTACCTCGGCGCCCGAGGTCTCAACCGATTCGGTGTTTTGAGTCTTGGATGAGCCAGTGGCACCGCCGATACCGTCGCGACCCGTGCGGCCACCCAGAAGGATCACTTTGTCGGTGGGGGCGGGGCACTCGCGGCGCACATGGTTGGCCGGCGTGGCGCCCACCACAGCGCCTACTTCCATGCGCTTGGCGGTGTAGCCGGGGTGATACAGCTCGGAGACCTGGCCGGTAGCAAGGCCAATCTGGTTGCCGTAGCTGGCATAGCCTGCGGCGGCGGTGGTTACGAGCTTGCGCTGCGGAAGCTTGCCGGGCAGCGTCTCAGAAACGGGCACCGTGGGGTCAGAGGCACCCGTTACGCGCATGGCCTGGTACACGTAGCTGCGGCCCGAAAGCGGGTCGCGAATGGCACCGCCCACGCAAGTAGCTGCGCCACCAAAGGGCTCAA
>CAVJWS010000192.1:0-2064 GCA_963653485.1 Prevotella sp. CAG:279 | reverse complement strand
GGGGGACGGCGGGAGGGGGTGGCCACGGGTGAAGGGAGGCGAAAGCCCCGTGGCACCGTCTACGTTCGCGCGGCAGTCCCCCGCTACAGGCTTATCGTCCAGACGCTCGGCGCCTCGTCCTCGTTGTTGTCGTAAGCCCACATGGCCATGGCTGCGGCTATCGCTGCGTCGATGCGGCGCGTGCCCTGCCCGTGCCTGCCCCTGTAGCTTGATAGGCGCCTTCCGTAGGCCTTGGACTCGCTGCTCACGGCGTTCACGCAGTGCTGGGGCAGCGTCTCAAGCCCCGCAAACGCCGCCTGGTGGGTCTTCACGGCGCGCGCAAGTAGCTCTGAGGCGGGGCACATGATGGAGGGCACCTGCGCTATCTGGTCAACCGTGATGCCGCACTCGCGTTCGAGCCAGTTGGTCAGGAACTGCATACGTGCCGGGTCACACCCGCCCATGGGGTTCCCTGGGCTCGCGGACAGCTCACGTATCACGTCGGCCACGGCCATGAGGTCGTATGTGCCCATGGGGCCGTCCGGCTTGTCCCAGCACCACTCCTCGAATGCCCACTGCTCGCCTTGGCGCTGCGCGGCCACGATGGCCAGAGTGTCGCCCCTCACCGCGCCGTCCATCGCGAAGGCGAACCACTCGCTGCGGTCTATCTCCAAGCGCTGCCTCTTGCAAGCGTCCACGTCAGAACGGCGCATGAACGGCTCCTGCTCCTCGTCCATCGGCGTACGGTTTAGGTAGTAGCGCACGAAGCCCTGGCCGGGGGTGCCGTCCTCGTTCTTGTCGCTCTCGTACTGCTCCTCAAGCTCCTCCATCGTGATTCGCCCCGCCGCCGTAATCTTCTTCCAGCAACGGCGGTCGGCGGGGTTGTCATCGTCCGTGATGCCCAGCCAGCACACGAATGCGTGCTTGTCGGCCTTGAGACGGTGGTAGAGCTTGAAGAGGTAGCCGTCGCGTGACGAGCCTGCGGTCGTGATGCCGATGGTGAGGGCGTTCCAGACCTTGGCCTGGCCGGACGTGCCGGCCTTCCAAACGGCCTCGTCTCGCCACACGTGTATCTCGTCTCCCACGAGGACGTGAAAGTGCTTGCCTTGGAGGGCGGCTTCCTTGTACGGGTAGACGTGTATCTCCTGCCCGGTCTGCTCGTTCCTGATTACGTCCTTGTAGACCTTCCACTGTTGGCTGAGCGTGCGGTTGGCGCGGATGATGGTGGCGATGTAGCCCTTGACCATCGCCGTGTTCTCCTTTGAGTCGGCCACGATGCCGTACATGCCGTTGGGCAGCGGCTCCATCACGGCCACGGTGAGCACTATCACGGCGGCTAGCTGCGACTTGCCGAAGCCGCGATGAACCCCTATCAGGCAACGGCGGTACTGACGGCGGAAACGCCCCGTGGCCTTGTCCACCGAGCCGGTGCCGAACAGCGGCCTCCAGACGTTGGCCATGAGCCAGTCGGATATGCGGTAGCGCTGGCCGCACAGCTCGGACTCGCCCGCGAAGGTCAGGAACGACTCGGCGAAGACGCGCGTGCGCTCCACCTGCATCTCACCGGCCTTGGTAAGGCGCTTCCCCGGCGTCCTGTAGCTCACTTCCCGCCGCCAATCGCCGCGTCGATTTGTTGTGCGATTGAGAGCTGCGCCGCCGCCGCGATGGACTGCGTGAGCCCGAGACGGGCGCGGGCAGTCCTCGTGCATCCGAGCTGGTCGGCAAGCCGCATCGCCATCGCGGTCGAGTCGTTGGCAATCTTGATGTAGGGGTTGGGCTTGTAGTCGTGGTACTGGCCGTCCTCGTCAGGCTCGCCCACCGGCAGCGTCAGGCGCAGCGAGCCGTCCGGCATGCGACACCTGCCCCACGCCTCGTTCGCGGCCTCCACGTTGTAGACGAGCTGCACCAGAAACGGCATGTCCGCGCCCTGGTAGCCCACGCCGTGGCCTACCACCATGTCCCACGTCTCGCTGAGCGCGGGGGTGGCGGCGATGTCGGCGGGCTTCTCGATTTCGGCGGCGATTGGCTCAGCCGTCACCTCAAGCGCGCCGTCCAGCCCCGAGCCGCCGCGCCGTATGGCGTTGG
>CAVJWS010000191.1:0-2079 GCA_963653485.1 Prevotella sp. CAG:279 | reverse complement strand
TCGGTAGACTCTTCCACCCAACACACCTTTCCTAGAATGTTGGACATTCAATCTTCAACATTCTAGTACAGAGGCCTTATTTATTAAATCCTGAACCTAAGAGCGCCGGCCAATCACATGCAAACAGCGCCAAAGGCCCCTAAGGCGGCCTCTAAGGGTTGGGTTTGCTATTTTGCGTGGTTTTCCAGTTTGGCGCGGCGCAGAGAGTTTTCCATCGCCTCAGACGCCGCCTCCCTCATTTTGGGATCCTTGATCACCGAGGTGGCGTCCACGACGCGGGCCCGCTCGCCGGCATTGAGGGCCGGCAGGGGCACGGCCGGCTCGTCCTTCTGTTGTTTTGGCTGCTCAGCGACCTGGCCGGCCTTGCGGGAGAGCCTGAACTTCACGCGCTCCACCTCAAGGCCCGCGTAGGCGAGCCGCTCCTGGTACATCTCGGCGTCGGTGGTGAGGTCGGCCATGAGGGTGTTGCCGTCGAGGTAGACGATGAGCTCGGGCAGGCCTCCCTCCTTGGGCTGGTTGAGCCATACGGCCACCGTATGCTTGGCCGCCCGCTTGCCGCAGACGCTGCGCCAGCAGGAGAGGGCGCGGCCCACTTCGCTGGTTCCCTTGGCCACTCTCTTGTCCACAAAGGCGGAGACCACGCTGGCGGCGGTCTCGACCTTGTGCTGCTTGGCGGGGTCAAGAGGGTCGTATTCCCGGCGCTCGAGCCAGCGCAACCTAGCGCTTGCCATACTCCACCACCTTCATGCGGCCGAGGGCCTCGTCTGAGAAGTAGCCCAGGTTGGTCGTGGTGATGACGGTCTGGATGCCGCCCTCCACAAAGCTCGTCACGCAGGCGCGGCGGCTCTCGTCAAGCTCGCTCATGACGTCGTCGAGCAGAAGCAGGGGACGGGTGCCGAGCAGGTCCTCGCAGAGCCTCACCTCGGCCATCTTCCAGGCAAGCGCCACCGTGCGCTGCTGGCCCTGGCTACCGAAGGTGCGCGCGTCGCGGCCGTCGATGGAGAAGGCGACGTCGTCGCGGTGCGGCCCCACGAGCGTCTGGGCGCGGCGCAGGTCGTCGGAGCGGCTCGCCGTCATCGCGCGGGCCATGAGCTCGCGCAGCTCGTCTCGTCCCATGCCCGCCTCGGCGCCTAAGACGGTGGAGACATATTCGCAGGCGAGGCTCTCCCCCGGCACCACCTCGGCATAGATGGCCGCCACGAGCGTGCGCAGGCGCTCGAAGAGGTTCAGGCGATGGTGGAGCAGCGTGGCGCCGCCGAGGGCCACCGACTCGTCCCAGGCATCGAGAAGCGCCGAGTCACAGCCGTCCTTGAGCAGGCGGTTCCTCTGTTCCACCGAGCGGGTGTAGGTAGAGAGCACCTTGCGGTACCCCGCGTTTGCCTGCGCGCCGAAGGCGTCGAGCTCTCCTCGGCGCTTGGAGGCCGAGCCCTTCACGAAGCTGAGGTCGTCCGGGCAGAAGAGCACCGAAAGCAGGTTGCCCGGCAGGTCGATGCCGCGGCAGGGCTTGCCGTTCCTCAGGAAGCGGCGCTTCTCGGCGGTGCAGCTCATCTCGAGGTCGAGCACGCGGTCGTCGCCCTCGAGCACGGCGGTGACGCTCGCCTGCCCCGCGCCGGGAGCCAACAGCTCGGCCGGCGAGGGACGGCGAAACGAGGTTCCCGAGGTGAGGTACTGCAGGGCCTCCACCGTATTGGTCTTGCCCGTGGCGTTCGGCCCCACCAGGACCGTGATGCCCTCGGCCGGCTCGATCACGCGGCCGTCGAGGTTCCTGTATCCGTTGAAGCTGACGCGCTTGACGAGGAGCGACACGGGCTACATCCGCATGGGCATGAGCATGTAGAGGTAGTTGATCTTCGCGTAGCTCTTGAAGACGCCGGGACGCTTGACCTCCTGCAGCTCGAGCGTCACCTCGCCGGCCTGGTCGAGAGCGCCCACGCAGTCGCCGACGTGGCGGTAGTTCATGCAGATGGAGTTGTTGTCTCCCTCGACGTCGACGTTCACGACCTCGCGCGCGTCGCCCTGGTCGGGCGAGGTGGAGGAGAGGGTCATGCAGCCGGCGTCGGCGTCCACATCAAAGCGCAC
>CAVJWS010000190.1:0-2159 GCA_963653485.1 Prevotella sp. CAG:279 | reverse complement strand
CTGCAGGGTGTCGAAGCCGAAGGTGTGCTCGGGGTTGTTCACGAACTGGGACATGATGGTTCTCCTTTTCGGATTGGCGAAGCCTTGGATGGGGTGGAGCTTTGGGATTGCGGCGGGCGCCGCGGGTTGGTCGTGCTCGTGCGGCGGTTGACGCGAGTAGTGCGAGTCGGTCGGTAGGTGCTTGGGGCGTTGCCGTGGCGGTCCGTTTGCTTGCCGGGCGGCCGGTGATGCGCATGGCCGCAGGCGGGCTGCGATGGTGCCGGGTAACGCGGTGGTGCGATCGTGCTCGTGCTGGACGGGCGCTCACAAAAAACGCCCGGCAGCTCATGGGCTCCCGGGCGCAAGTCGGAGACTAGTGCGTGCGCTGGCAACCGGCCTAGCCGATGGCCCCAGCGACGCAGGCAGACCCCTGCGGTGCCCGGGAGCTGAGCATTCGCATGCACATCATCATGGTCGTGGTCCTCATTTCTGGGCACCTCCTTGTGCTCGGCTGCTTGCGTTGAGGATGTTATACGCCGCCCCCAGCGGCCTCGTCAATACCCTACCGGAAAAGTAGGTATTAACAATTTGTTACACCGAGGTAGGAAGGGGAGAAGTTCAAAATTAGAACTTGGCGGGAGTGGAAATCTGCCAATTTAGCCTCCCGCAGAGGCGTATCGCGTGTGGACGTCATTGCTCAAATGCCGCCCACACGCGCTGAATCGAGTGCGTGCTTCATGTGCAGCCTCATGCGCGCGGGTGCAAGGCCATGCGTCCGCAAGGGCTCGTCGGCATGCGTTGATTTAGCTCCGACCCGTCTCGATATAGACGGCTGTGGGTTCTCTATACCGACTGCTTTACGATATCAAGGAGCTCGGCGTTGCGGATGGTGGCGGCAAGGGGCATCACGGGGCTTTCGGTGGCTCCGGAGCGCAGCAGCTCGCAGAAGTGCGCGATCTCGCCGTGGAAGTCATCGGGGTCGTAGGGTGCCTCGAGAACCTCATCCGCCTGGCTCGGGCGGTGCACGATAGCGCGCTCGGGTCGGTGCTCGCGCTCCACCTCGATGCTGCCGTTTTCGCAGGTGATGAGGGCCGAGCAGTTGTACTCGGGCGCGTCTCCCGCCCAGTCGACGCTGGCCGTCACGCCGCCCGCGAAGGCAAGCTCGGTGCGGCCGGCCCAGTCAACGCGGCCGCCGGGGACCTCTCGCCAGCGGATGGACGTCTCCACGTTCGTGGGCTCGCCCTGCGTGAGCTCCTCCACCCAGCTCATGGGGTAGCAGCCCAGGTCGAGCAGGGCGCCGCCGCCGGGCTGGCTCTCCAGGTAGCGAAGGTTCCCGCTGCCGTAGTCCACGTGCTGCACGCACTCGATGCGGCGAACGCGACCCAGCTCAGGGCCATCGAGCAGCTCGCGAATGCGTGCGTGGAGCGGGACGAAGCGGCACTTCATGGCCTCAACGAAGAGCGTGCCCGTCTCGCGCGAGGCCTCGGCCACCTCGCGGGCCTCGGCGGCCGAGAGAACGGCCGGTTTCTCGCAGAGCACGGGCTTGCCGGCGCGCAGCGCGGCCAGCGCCCACGCGCGGTGCATGGCGTGGGGGAGGGCGAGGTAGATGGCGTCTACCTCCGGGTCGGCAATAAGCTGCTGGTGGGCGGCCGTGCCGTCGGCTCCGTCGGCGTAGGCGCGCGCCGCAGCGAACGCCGCGAGCCTCTCCGCCGAGCGGCCAGAGACGGCCACGAGCTCGGCGCCGTCCACGCTCGCAAGGCTCGCCGCGAACCGCTTGGCGATTCCGCCCGCGCCCAGGATGCCCCACCGAACCACGCCCTCAACCGCCATGCCGCTCTCCTTTACTTGTAGCTGGCCGCCAGGATGGCGGTGACGTCGGCCTCGGTAAGCGGAGCCGGGTCGTGGCCGAAGAGGGCATCGTTGGTGGTGATGGCGTTGTGGGCGATGGCGGCAAGCTCGTCCTCGGAGATGTCCCAGTCACTCATCTTGAGCTCGGCCATGCCGCACTCCTCCAGCAGGCGCGTGAGCTCGCCGATGAAGGCGTTGGGGCCCTGGGCGGCAACGCTGGCCTCGGAGGCGCCCATGAGGCGGGCCATCTGCTCGTAGCGCTCGTCGCAGGCATGGACGTCGATCATGTGCTGGTGGTAGGCGCGCGCGATCATGATGAGGCCGGCGCCGTG
>CAVJWS010000189.1:0-2168 GCA_963653485.1 Prevotella sp. CAG:279 | reverse complement strand
TGGACTTGCCCATGCCGTTGGGGCCCACCACGCCGATCTTGGCGCCGGGGAAGAAGCCCATCGTCACCTCGTCGAGGATGACCTTGTCGCCGTAGGCGAGACGGGCGCCGTGCATCTGGAAGACGAACTCGGCCACTTAGGCCTCCTTGTTGGGCAGGTTGACGGGGGCGGCGTCGTGGCCGGGCTTAAAGTCGATGCCGGCCTTGGCCATCTCGGCATACTGCGAGCTGGCGGTGAAGAGGACGTCCGAGGAGGAGTTGAGCGCGGTCTCGCAGGAGTCCTGGATCACGCCGATGATGAAGCCGATGGCCACCATCTGCATGGCGATGTCGTTGGAGATGCCGAACAGCGAGCACGCGAGCGGGATGAGCAGCAGCGAACCGCCGGCCACGCCGGAAGCGCCGCACGCGGAGATGGCTGCCAGCACCGACAGGATGACGGCCGTGGGGATGTCGATGGAGATGCCCAGGGTATTGGCCGCAGCCATGGCCATCACAGTGATGGTGACGGCCGCGCCGCCCATGTTGACCGTGGCGCCGAGCGGGATGGACACGGAGTAGCCGTCCTTGTTCAGGCCGAGCTTCTCGCACAGGGCCATGTTCACGGGGATGTTAGCGGCGGAGCTACGGGTGAAGAACGCGTAGAGGCCGGAGTCCTTGAGGCAGCGGAACACCAGCGGGTAGGGGTTCTTGTGGAAGCAGCAGAAGGCGATGATGGGGTTCACCACGAGGGCGACGATGAGCATGCACACGACCAGGACGGCGATGAGCATGCCGTACTCGGTGAAGATCTCCACGCCGGAGGTGACGACGGCGTCATACACCAGGCCGCAGATGCCGAAGGGGGCAAGCTGGATGACCCAGCGCACGACGGTGTTCACGGCGTCGGAGATGGAGGCGAGCACGCCGCGCACAGACTCGGGAGCCTTGCGAAGGGCGATGCCCAGGGCGACGGCCCAGGTGAGGATGCCCAGGTAGTTGGCGTTGGTAAGGGCCGTCACCGGGTTGCAGAACATGTTGAGGATGAGCGTGGAGAGCACCTCGCCGATGCCGGCGGGCGAGCTCTGGGACACATCGCTGGCGTCGGCCAGGGTCACCGTGAGGGGCACGATGTACATGGCCACGACGGCCACCACGGCGGCGGCGAAGGTGCCGATGAGGTAGAGGATGACGATGTTCTTCATGCTGCCGGAGGCCTTGGCGTTGGCCAGGGCGGCCATGACGAGGAAGAAGACGAGCACGGGGGCGACGCCCTTCAGCGCGCTCACGAAGATGGAGCCGAGCAGCTCGATGAACGCGTTGCCGTCGGTGAGGCCGGGAATGAAGGCCAGGATGATACCGATGATGAGGCCGGCAAGAATGCGCAAGATCAGGCTTGAGTTAGCCCACTTGCTCCCGAGGTCTTTCACGGACATGGAATGTCCCCTTTCCTACGTCGCAGGCGCACCCGCATACGAATAATGGTTCGGGGAATAGTAGCGCATTGACGTGCATTTTTGCCCTCAAAGCCGTTTACCGAAACGCCCTGAAACACGTTTGAAACGAAAGACAACAAAAGGGGCACGCCACCTCGCGGCAGCGCGCCCCCCTATCGTGCGCATTATGCAAGAAGCCCGCAGGCATCCCGCAGGCAGACCGCCCTACTCGGCCACTCGCCTACTCGGCGTCGGCCGAGGGCGTGAGCTTGCCCGCCTCGGCCAGGGCGTTCAGGCGGATCATCATGACGTCCTCCACCTCGGGCACGAAGGCCGTGCGGCTCTCGGGCACGGTGAAGTGAGTGCGCATGTAGCCTCCGCACTCCGAGCACACATGCACGCGGTGCTCCTCGTCGCCCTCCACGCTCAGGTACTCCAGGTGCCCCTGGTGCTGGGTGCCGCAGCAGGCGCAGCGCACGCGCTCGAAGTCCCAGGTGGCGCCGCACTGCCCGCAGTAGAGCGTGCGCGAGTTGACCTTGCTCGAGTGCGTGGGGCCGACGTGCGCCAGGGTGGCGGTGGCCCCGCACACGGGGCACACGAGGGGCTTCACGTGCTCCGTGAGGCCCTGCTGCACGGCACGCGAGATGCTCATGAGCTCGCTTGCGCTCACAGGCTCGAGCTGGCTGCGAAGCGCGAGCGACAGCACCATGCACATGAGGCGCACGCGCTCCATGGCGCGCTCGTCGTCAAGCTC
>CAVJWS010000188.1:0-2260 GCA_963653485.1 Prevotella sp. CAG:279 | reverse complement strand
TGGCCGCCGCGCAGCGCCTGCCGGCCTCGCGCACGGTTTGGTCTGCGTCTGCCTGCGTGATGTTGAGGATGCGGCGGACGTTGGTCTCCACCGAGGTACCGAGGCCGCTCGCCACGTCCTCGGCCACGGCGCAGCGGTGGGCGTCCTCGTTGATGGCCAGGTCGCTCACGTGCTCGGCGCCCAGCAGCTTGGCCTCAAAGCGGGGCAGGACGCGCTTGGAGAGGTCGATGACCTCGTAGCGGCTCGCCGGGCAGAAGCGTTCGTTCTCCAGCGTAAAGCCCTGCTCCAAGCCGGTGAGCCGGTCGTTCTCGAGGTTGAAGCGGATGTTGAGCTTGCGGGCGAGCTCGCGCACGTCGAAGGGACGGGAGAGGCCAAACTCGCGAAGGGCCTCGCGCGAGATGTCGCCGCTGATGAGGCAGGAGCGGGCCTTGCCCGAGCCCATGACGGCCACGTAGGCGTGACAGAGGCGCCGCGAGCTTCGGAAGGCGTGGGCCGCCAGCAGAATGACGCAGCGCAGCGCGTAGTCGCAGGCCATCTGCTCGCGCATCTGGTGCGAGGCGGGGATGATGCGCTCGAGCTCGGCGGAGTAGACGGAGCGAGGCTGGCAGCTAGCAGGCACGAAGGGCGTCTCGATGGCGATGTCGCCGCCCATGAGGTTCATGCGGTAGTGGGCCGTGAGGCGAAGCGGCAGGCGCAGGCTCTCGAGGCCGGCCGAGAAGGTCTGACGCGCGCCCCACTCCCCCACGACGTCGAGCATGCTCGCGCGCGGAATGGCCGAGCGCCCGAGCTGCGCGCAGATGCTGGAGGAAAGCCCCTGGTTGAAGGCGTAGCACTCCTCCAGCTTGGGGTGGCCGGGACGAACGGGTGCCTCGTGGGCGGAGGCGGCTCTGGCGCCTGCTTGGGATTCATTCGGGTTGGCGCTGTCTGCGGAACCATTAGCGCCTTGGCGGGCGCCGGCTGCGTCTGCGTCCGTCGAGACGTCCACGGCTTGGGAAGCACTATCCGCAACATCCGCGTCCTGGAAGGCTACGCTGCCGTCAGAAGAGGCGCCGCCTTCCTCCGCTTCAACGGGCTCAGCCTCAGCGTCAGTGCCCTCCGTGTGGTTGACCACCAGGCCCTCCCAGGCAAAGAGGGCTCGGTTGAGGGCACCTTCCAGCGCGATGACGCGGGCCATCTCCTGGGCGTTCGTCTTGGAGGCGTCGGTACCGAGGTAGATGGTGTGGCTGCGGCTCGGCAGGACCACCCTGAAACCCAGCACCTTGGCCTCGGAACTCAGAAGGCCCGCCTCCTCAAGCCCGCGCGCAAGGTAGACGCTGATGACGTCGGGTTCCGACGTCTTGCCGTTTTTGGCGTCTGCCTGCTGTTTATTGGTGTCCCTTACAAAACGCTTGAGGCGCGTATAGGGGTCTTGTGAGGCGGAAAGCTCACGGGCGAACTCGCCCATGTTGAGCGGCTCGGCGACCCGGGGCTCCACGGTGGCAAGCTCAAGCTCAGCCGCGGTCGCGGCTTCGTCCGCGTCGTAGCTTGAAGCGCTGCCCGCATCGGGCGCTGCAGCCAAGCCGTCATTGATGGCGCCAAGGTCCATGGGAGCCGTCGGCTCGGTGTCTGGGGTAACGGTGCCAAAGGTTGCATCCCGCACGCCTTGGACAACGGCGCCTTGGGCCGCGGCTTCCATGCCAGAGTTAGCCCGTACGCCACTGGCTACGGCAACGTCACTGGGAACGTGATTGGCAACTTGCTCAAGAGCGTCCGCAGCGGCCTCGTTTGTTGCCGCGCATGCTCGGCCAACCTTGCCGCGCGCGCGTTCGCCGCCAGCCGAGGTAAGGCCATCGGCAGCAGAGCCACCAGACACCCTCGAAGCATCCTTGCCCGTGCGGCGCCCGAGAAGGAAGCCGACGACGCCCACAAGGCCGATGACCATGCCCGTAAGCAGGCCAATCAGCAGCATCGTAGAGTTGATTGCCACGGCTTCCTCCTTTCGGCTCATTCCGGCCACCTAACCTTGTAACTATACCCACCAGGCGTTCGCCAACCCCAAGACCTCGGCATTTGCCCACAACTCGTTACCACACGAAGACTCGTGCCAAGGAGGGGCGCGTGCCATGCGCCCTTGCCACGCATCAAGAGAGAAACGGGGCGGTCGGGAAAAGGCTGCGCCCCCCTGAAAGAGCTAACAGCCGCAGCCGCCCCGCCGCCCGTAGCATCCCCTCGCCCTCAGTGCTTCAGTCTCACCCGCGAGCGCCTCCTTGCCCCACCGCCC
>CAVJWS010000187.1:0-2273 GCA_963653485.1 Prevotella sp. CAG:279 | reverse complement strand
CTGCTTGGCGCCGTTGTCGGCAGAGACGATGCCGTAGTAGAGCTCGGACTGGCCGTCGAGCAGGGTCTTGGAGCCGTCGAGGAGCTGGTCGGCGCCGTCCTTGGCGCTGGAGACGCCGGACTTGGCGGTGGCCATGCCGTCGAGCAGGGTCTGGGCGCCGTCGTCGAGCTGCTGGGCGCCGGAGAGCAGGGACTTCGCGCCGTCGTCGAGCTGCTTGGCGCCGTTGTCGGCAGAGACGATGCCGTAGTAGAGCTCGGACTGGCCGCTGAGCAGGGTCTTGGAGCCGGCGAGGAGCTGGTCGGCGCCGTCCTTGGCGCTGGAGACGCCGGACTGGGCCTGCTTGACGCCATCGAGCAGCTCGGTGGCACCGGACGCGAGGGACTGGGCGCCGGAGTTCACCTGGTTGATGGCGTCAACGAGCGTGGGGGCGCTCTTCATGAGCGAGGTGGTGGCGGCGCGCAGGTTGGTAAGGCCGGCGTTGAGCGTGCCGACGCCGGTGTAGAGGTCGCCCGCGCCGGTGACGAGCTGCTCAGAGCCAGCCTTTGCCGCGTCGATGCCGGTCTTGAGCGAGGAGGCACCGGCGGCGAGCTGCTGGGCGCCGGCAACAAGGCCGGTGGTGCCATTGAGGCCCTCGGAAATCTGCTGGGCGCCGGAAAGCAGGCCCGCCGACTCGGAGGTGCCGTTGATGCCGGCCTGGACGCTCACGAGGCCCTGGTAGACCTGCTGGGCACCGGTGGCCAGCGCGGCGACGCTGTCCACGAGTTTGTTGTCGTGGACGGACGTGTACAGCGCGGACACCTTGGTCGAGGCGGCCGAGAGCTTGGTGGCAAGGTCGGACGCACCGGGTGCAAGCTTTTTGTCCACCGACTGCTGCATGCTCTTCAGGCCATTGCTCACCGCGGTGGCGCCGGCGGAAAGCGTGGAGAGCTGCGCACTGAGGCTATCGACAACCTTGGACTTGGTTTGCGAAATCACAGCGGAAGCGGTTGCCACGGCCATGTTGACGCTCGTGATGTTGTCCGAGATGGTCTGGGCGTTGGCCTGTGCGGCAGCGATGGAGTCGCTGGCGCTCTGGAGGTTGCTGTCCTCGCCGGTGTTCACGCCGACGAGCGTGTCCTTGGCCTGGTCGACGTCGGCGGAGACGGCTGCGGCGGACTCAGAGGCTGCTGACGCAGAATCGTTGGCAGCGTCCACAGCGGCATTAGCCTCGTCGAGCGAGTCGCTCACCGACTGCGCTTCTTCCGGGGAAATCTTGCCCGCCTCAACAAGCTGAAGGAGCGCGGTCCGGGCATTGTCGATGGAGGTCGAGGCATCAGTCAAGCTATAAGAAGCCATATCGGCGCTGTCCTTCGCGCTGACGGCGTCGTTCTTGGCCCGAGCCAGCGAGCCCTCGTCAGACTGAACGTCCGCGATACTCCCGTTGGTGGTGCCGGCCTCATTGAAGAGGTTGCTGATGGAGGTCGCGGCGTCGGTCAGGTTGGCCGAGAGCTCCTCCGTGGCAGCGGTCACGGCCTGCGTGTCGTAGGCGGCAAGCGACTCCGAGGCCCCGGCAAGGCCCTCGGAGGCCGAGCTCAGGCCGTCGGCGGCGCCGGAAAGACCGGTTGCGACCGACTCGGCGCCCGAGACAAGCCCGGGGTTCTCGACCGAGCCGTCGCCGGCGAGGGCGCCGGAGAGCGCGCTGATGCCGTCGGAGAGGGAGGTCGCCCCCGTGGCGGCGGTGGAAAGGCCGTCGGAAAGGGCCTTCATCTGATCTTCGAGAGTGCCCGAGCCATCGCCGGCCACAAAGGCGTTGAGCTTCGCAAGGCCGTCAGACACCTGCTTGGAGCCATCCACCAGGCCGGTCTGCTCGTCCGTGCCGTTCACGCCGGCCGCCACCTGCTGCATGCCTGCGTACAGGCTCTGAGCGCCGGCGCCGAGCTGCTGGGCACCACTCGACAGGTTGCTTGCGCCCGTGGACAGGCTGCTCGCGCCGGTCTTGGCCGTGCCCAGGCCCTTGTCGAGATTCTCGATGCCTTCCTTAAGCTTGCCGGCTCCGTCGGCAAGATCGCTGCCGCCCTGCTGCACCTCGTCCACGCCGCCGTCGATCTGGGAGGTGGCGCTCACAAGGCCGGGGTTGGTAGCCGTGCCGTCGCCCGCGACGGAGGCGGCGAGCTTGGAGGTGCCGCTCGCAAGGTCCCCGGCGCCGGTGTTGAGCTTGTCGGCGCCGTCGTAGAGCTGCGCGGAGCCGGTCACGAGCTGGCCCAGGCCGTCGTCGAGGTCCACCAGGCCGTTCT
>CAVJWS010000186.1:0-2362 GCA_963653485.1 Prevotella sp. CAG:279 | reverse complement strand
GTTTCAAACCATAGGCTGCTGCGGAATGTCTTCGAGGTGGGGCCCTTCCCCTTGGACGCATGCAACCGAATAAAGCTGGTTGATCCGTCGACACTTCTCACCAGTGAAAAGGCATCTGACGCAGAGCGATATCATTCGTTTTGCTTAAGCTCTGTTAGACCACGGTTGACATTTACTGTCCCGCACGCCCGGTAGGATGGCCCCGTCAGTCAAGAAGGCGGGGAAGGCGGGGCACATGGGCACGTTGGGCGAGGCGCTGGAGCTGCTGGGGACGCTCACGGTCGAGGAGAAGCGGGCGGTCGAGAGGGCCGCGCGCGAGGCCGTCGAGCGCGAGCTCGGCGTCGGCGGGCGCGACGCGCCGCGGGCCTGCCCGCGGTGCGGCTGCGGGTCGTTCGTCAAGAAGGGCAGGGACAGGGACGGCTCCCAGAGGTGGCTGTGCCGCGGCTGCGGCCGCACGTTCTCGGCCAAGACGATGTCGCTCCTGGGGCGCTCCAAGCTCGGGGCGTCGACCTGGCTGGACTACGTCGGCGACATGCTCTCGGGGCGCTCCCTCAGGGAGTGCGCGCAGCTGTGCGGGGTGAGCCTGCGCACGTCGTGGTTCATGCGCATGCGCCTGTGCGAGGTGATGGGGCGCGCCACCCAGCCATTCCGCACCGGCGCCTCGGTCTCGTGGCAGGTGGACGGGACCTACGTCGACGAGTCTCTCAAGGGCAACCGGGGCCGCAGCCCGCTCGGGATGCCCCGCGCGCCCCACGCGCACGGCACCGCGACGCGCCGCAGGGGCATATCGTCGCTCAAGGTCTGCGTCGTGTGCGGCGCCAACGACCTTGGCGACTCGTTCTGCCGCCTGGCGTCCCGCGGCAGGCCCACCGACGCCGAGCTCGCCGCCTCGCTCGAGGGCCTGGGGCCCTGCGAGCGCGTGGGCACCGACGGCCACGCCGCCTACGCGCGGGTCCTCCCGCGCCTGGGCGCCGCCGAGCACGCGCCCGTGCCCGCCGCCGACTCCGGCGGCGCGCTCGGCATGGTCAACTCGCTGCACCAGAGGCTGAAGCGCTTCCTGTCGCGCTTCGCCGGCGTCTCCACCAGGCGCCTCGGCCACTACCTGGCGTGGTTCGAGTGGGCCGAGCAGGCCAGGAGGTCCGGCTCGCGGCCGCAGTCGACGCTGTCCGGCCAGGCCGCGAACGGGCGCTACGAGAACACGAGGGCCGAGCTCACCGCGGCGCCGCAGCCGCTGTGGGACTACTGGGAGCGGGTGGGCTCTATGTCAACGGTGGTCTAACAGAGCTTTTGCTTAAGGCTGACATAAGGGGTTGGTGAAATGGCTCGCAGTAAGCGCGGCAAAACGAGTACTTCGGGAAAAATCTACGTTGTATCGGGGATCATGCTGGCAGCCGTCGCCATCTTCTTTGCCGCATTCATCCTATGGACGGACGAGCAATACGAGCGACAAATGGCCGGCTACACATACACAGCGCGCCACGCATTACTTTCATTCCATAACTCCTCCCTGTCGCTAGTCATGTTATTCGATGGGGTTATAGGCGCCCTCGGAATTCTTTCCATCATTCTTGGCTTGTATTACCGCAAGAAAGAGCGCCGGCTCGCCGCCAAGATACGAGGACTCACTGGGGAGGGAGCTCCAGCTCGCGACTTCCTTGCACACCGCGGAATGCTGAGACAGTCCGACTTCACTGGCGTCTATGTCCTTCACAACAAAACGAAGGACATGTACTACGTCGGCCAGAGCATCAGGGTTATCGATCGGGTTGGTCAGCACCTCACCGGTCACGGCAATGGCGACGTATACGCAGATTTCAAGTACGGCGATGAGTTCGAGGTGAGTGCCATCTCGCTCGCCGAGAGCGGATACGGAAGCCTCAACGATCTTGAACGAGACACAATCACCGCCTATAACGCCTACGGCAACGGATATAACAGGACGGCAGGAAATGCCAGGTAGAGTCCACGTTTAGCTTATCTAGACAAACGGAACCGCTGAGTTAGACAAGCTCTAGCATCAACCCCATAGACAATTGCAAAACGCCAGCGCTCCAGAACGCAATGGTTCGAAGCGCGGGCGTTTTCTAATATACGAGCGTCCTTGTTTGAGCTCGTGGCAATACAGTCAGAGGCGCTTGGCTAGATGAACGGGAGCCTGCTGTTGATGCTGGTTGAGATGGTCACGGAGCCGATGCCGGGAATCAGGATCTTCGGGGCGTCCTTGCCGAGGTGGTCGGCGGCGTTGACCTGCAGCGGGTCGTCAGGCTTGCTGTGCGGCGCGGCGGAAGTGACGTACACGGGAACCTCTAGCGACGCATTGGGGTCAAACGGGTCCTCAAAACGGGAACTCACAACGTTGGAC
>CAVJWS010000185.1:0-2391 GCA_963653485.1 Prevotella sp. CAG:279 | reverse complement strand
CAAGCACATCGACTACACGCAAGTGGGCCTCGACGGCACCACGGTCACCATGGGAGACGTGCAGGCCAAGCTCGACCTGGGCGGCATCGCCAAGGGCTGGATCGCCGCGCGCCTGGCCGAGCGCCTGGGGGAGGCGGGCTGCACGAGCGCCCTCATCGACCTGGGCACCTCGAGCGTGTACGCCCTGGGTACCAAGCCCGACGGCAGCGCGTGGCGCGTGGGCCTGCGCGACCCGAAGGACTCCATGAGCTCGCTTACGGGCGTGGTGGAGATAGCCGACGAGGCCATCACCTCCAGCGGCCTGTACGACCAGAAGTTCGAGCAGGACGGCGTCACCTACTGGCACATCCTCGACCCCAAGACGGGCTATCCCGCGCAGACCGACATGCTCGGCGTCACGCTCATCGGCACCGACCCCATGCAGGGCGACGCCCTCTCCACCACGCTTTCGGTGATGGGCATCGAGGAGGGCACCGCCTGGATCGAGCAGAACCATCCCGAGCTGGCGGCGATGCTCGTGAACGCCGACGACGAGGCCACGTTCGTCAACGGGTTCGAGTCGCACGGCTATGCGCCTGTTGCGGCCTCGTCGCTGAAGTAGGGCTGCCATGGCCAGGGAGCAGGGGCAGGCAGGGAAATCGAGCGCGCCAGAGCAGGGTAGGTCGCCGCAGCTCACGTGGGACGGAGGCCGAAGCGGAAGGCCTGCGCCGGCTTTCGAGGAGGCAGCGTGCGGCGAGCGCGGCTGGGGTATCCGCCCGGCCGACATCGCGGTCATCGCCTGCGTCGTTGCGCTCGCGCTCGCCGTGTGCCTGGTGCTCTGGGGCGTCTACGGCGTGCAGGGCATTCCCGGCGTGGGGCAGGGGGCACCTGCCCAAGATGCCACTGACGGCAGCGCCACCCAGACGCTTCAGACCGACGCCGGCTCCTCGGGGCAGGCTGTTGACGCCGGCGTTGCCGACGTCATTGCGGGCTATGCCGTGATTCAGAATACCGAGGGCTTCTACCAGGCGCTTCCTCTCGACGAGGATGCGACCGTCACTGTGGAGAGTGCATTGGGCACCAACGTGGTGGAGGTACGCGACGGTCAGGTGCGCGTGCGCGAGGCCGACTGCTCCAACCAGACCTGCGTGAACCAGGGCTGGGTGTCGGGCCAGGGGCAGACCATCGTGTGCCTGCCCCACAAGCTCACCGTGCAGCTCGTGGCCGACCCGGCCGACGCGTCGCCTTTGAGCTAGGGGATTTGCGGGCGCCCGAGTCTGGGTCGCCCCCGCCGCGCTCGTCGCATAAACGAAAAACGCCCGGCAGGCCTAAGCCTCCCGGGCGTTCGAATTTCAACTGGTGCGCCGTCAGGGATTCGAACCCTGGACCTTGGGATTAAGAGTCCCCTGCTCTGGCCAGCTGAGCTAACGGCGCAACGCGAGGAGGTACTGTACTCGTTCCTCGCCCCCGGCGCAAGCAGATTCTCGCCTCTTCGCGGTTTGCACAAACTTCGCCGTAAACTTCACCACAACTTGCCTACGCCGCGCCAACCTCCTTGCCGCCATTCTGCCCCTCTTTCCCGTCAACCCGCAGCCTTCCCTTGCCTGCCACCCAGCGGTCGAGCGCGGCGAGGATGCCGGGCAGGAAGATAAGGATGAGCAGGATGGTGCAGGCCGCGCCGATGGAGATGGTCTGGCAGATCTGGCCGATGGTGGGGTCGGTGCCGAAGATTGCCACGGCGCCCGTGACGAGCACGATGATGAGCCCGCTCGTCATCACCGTGTGGATCGAGCGCTCGTAGGCGCTGGTCAGCGCGTCGAGCGGCGCCAGCGTGGTGCGGGCGTCGCGGTAGTTGCTCGTGAAGAGGATGCCGTAGTCAACCGTGGCTCCCATGAGGATGCACTGCACGATGATGAGGGCCAGGTAGTAGATGCTGTAGCCCTGCAGGGCCGTGGCGAGCACGGTGAGGTACACGCCGCACTGCACGAGCAGCACGAGCGCCGCCGGGATGAGCAGGTTGCGGAAGGTGAGCGCCACCACGCAGAAGATGGCCCCCGCCGTGATGGCGGTGATGAGCGCGAGCTCGCTGGAGAAGTCCCGGCTCATCTCCCAGGCCATGGGGCCGTCGCCGATGAGGTGGTACTCGCCCGTGAGGCTGTCCTGGCACCAGGCGTCGAGCCCGTCGAGGAAGCTGAACATGGCGTCGCTGCCCGCTGTTCCCTCGAAGGTGATAGCCATGATGGAGTAGTTTTCGCCGCGCAGCTTGGCCTGGCCGGCCTGCACCTGCTCGGACATCTGCTGCACGGCGGCCTTCTGCTCGTCGGTGGCCATCGCGGCGTAGGTCTGGCTGGGGAGGGGCTTGTCCTGCACGTAGGCGAGGAACTCGGGGATGGTGAGGCGCACGTCCCCGTC
>CAVJWS010000184.1:0-2414 GCA_963653485.1 Prevotella sp. CAG:279 | reverse complement strand
CAGGGAGTGCTGGCCGCTCTCGTCGCGCTGCACCGCCACGCCGCTCACCGACTCGATGTCGCGGTAGCGGCCCGCCAGCTCGGCCTGCTGCGCCTCGTCGAGGCCGTCGAACATGACGCGCATGGTGGAGAGCTCGCCGAACTCCTCGTCCATGACGGCGAGGCCCTGCTTGGTCTGCAGGGTCTCGGGCATGTAGAGGGTGAGGTCCTGGTTCACGCGCACGTGCGGCGCCGCCAGGGCGGACGCCACGCACAGCACCACGAACACGAGAAAGGCGGCGACACGATGGCGCACCACAAACCGCGAGACCTTCTCCATCATGTGCCGCCGCCCCTCCCCTGCCTGGCGCTCAGATGTGCCCGCACGGCTGCGGGCGCACGCGGGCTACTCGCCCTGCGACTCCTTCAGATGCTCGACGTTGGTGGCGTTGGGGCCCCAGTCCTGGTCGTTGGGACGGGGCATCCAGCCGCCGCCCAGCATGTGCACGTGGAAGTGCTGCACGCTCTGGGAGGCGTCCTCGCCGGTGTTCACCATGAGGCGGTAGCCGTTGGTGAGGCCCTTGATGTCGGCCACCTTGCGCACGGTGGAAAAGACGTGGCCCAGCGTCTCCTCGGGCACGTTGTCGCCGATGTTGGCGTAGTGGTCCTTGGGGATGATGAGCGTGTGCACGGGCATGAGGGGCTCCAGGTCGTCGAAGGCGATGACGTACTCGTCCTCGTAGACCTTCTTGGTGGGAATCTCGCCTGCGGCAATCTTGCAGAAGATGCAGTTCTCGTCCTTCATGGGGGCTCCAATCCTGACCTGGTGAACAAATGGGCAAGAAGAGAGCTTAGCACTCTGCGGCGCTACGGGCACGCAAGCCGTCCCATTGCGCCCGCCCGATGGCCGTCAAGGGCGCAAAAAGGCAGATAATGTGCGAAAATAGCGACCAAGCTGCGGCCGCGTCCATACGCCGCGCCCGCACGACACGGAAAGGCGGGGGCTCATGAAAGACAGACTTGCCGGCTTCATCGTGGAGAAGAGGCGCCTGGTCCTGGTCGCCATGCTCGTGCTCACCTGCGCGGTGAGCCTGCTCATCCCAGCCGTGCACGTCAACACCGACCTGACCAAGTACCTGCCCGACGACTCCTCCATGAGCGCGGGCGTCGCCCTCATGGAGACCGAGCTGCCCCAGGCGGCCTCCACCCACACCCTGCGCGTGATGGCAAGCGGCCTTACCAACGAGGAGCGCACGGCCCTCGCCGGAAGGCTTGGCGAGCTTGAAGGCGTGGACGCCGTGACGTATGTGGCCGACGACCCCCTGTACAACCAGGGCGACGAGGCCCTCTTCTGCGTGGCGATGGCCTACGACTACCGAAGCGCCGAGCAGCATGCCCTCGAGGCCTCGATCGAACAGCTCATCGGCCAAGACTACCCGCAAAGCGCGGTGGTCATAGCCGACGACGACCCCAACTCCAGCGACATTCCCCTGCAGACCCTGTGCATCGCGCTGGGCCTTTTGCTGGCCATCCTGCTCGCGATGTGCCCCTCGTGGCTTGAGGCCGTGCTGTTCCTGCTCACGATAGGCTGCGCGGTGGGCATCAACCTGGGCAGCAACCTCGTGATGGGCGAGGTGTCCTCCATCACCATGTGCATCGCGGCGCTGCTGCAGCTCGTGCTCTCCATGGACTATTCCATCATCCTCATGAACCGCTACCGCCAGGAGCTTGCCTGCGAACCTGTGGCCGAAGGCCAGACACGGCCTGCACGCGAGGCGCGCGAGGCCGCCATGAAGCGCGCCGTGGCGGGGGCCTTCTCGGCCATCACCGCAAGCTCGCTCACCACCTTCGTGGGGCTGCTCGCCCTCGTGTTCATGAGCTTCAAGATAGGCGCCGACCTGGGCATCGTGCTGGCCAAGGGGGTCCTCTGCAGCCTGGTGTGCGTGTTCACCGTGCTGCCCGCGCTCATCCTGGGCTGCGACAAGGCGATCCGCGCCTGCGAGAAGCCCACGCTGCACCCCGAGCGCCTCATGGCCCCGCTCGCGCGGCTCTCCTATCGGGCGCGCCACGCGATGTGCGCGCTGTTCGTCGTGGCCTTCGCAGCCGCCTGGCTTGGGCAGGCCGGCACGGGCGTGTCCTACACCCTCGACAAGCAGGACGCCGTGGCGCAGGTGTTTGAGCGTACGACCTCGGTGGTTGTGCTCTACAGCAACGACGACGAGGACGCCGTGGCCGCGCACATAAGCGAGCTTGAGCAGACCCAGGGCGTGCACGCGGTCAACGCCTGGGGCAACACGCTCGGGCGCTCCTACAGCGCAAGCGAGCTGGCGGCCCTGATGGAGGACTACGACGCGGCCGGCTCGGGCTTCGACGCGAGCATGGTGGAGGTGGTGTACGCGCTCTACGCCTCCGGGCAGGACATCGACTCCATGAGCA
>CAVJWS010000183.1:0-2455 GCA_963653485.1 Prevotella sp. CAG:279 | reverse complement strand
GGGCGAGGGCGTGACGCACTCCACGCCGGCCTCCTTGCAGGCCTGCGCGTAGATGCCGGAGCGGATGGTGCCGTCGGTGCCCATGATACCGATGCGGCGGGCGCCGAGGTCGCGAACGGCGCTGGCCACGGCCTCGCGGGGCATGTGGATGATGGGCACGTTCGTGAAGCTCTGGATCTGGTCGTAGAAGTAGTGCGAGGTGTTGCAGGTGATGGCGATGTGGGCGCAGCCAAAGGCCTCGAGCGCGGCCACGTCGGCCTTCATGCTGGCGAGCAGCTCGTCGTGGTTGCCACTGAGGATGGCCTGGGTGCGGTCGGGCATGGAGGCCTGGCTCACGATGAGCATGTCGATGTGGTCTTGGTCGCGGCTGGCCGCGGTGTGGGCGATGACCTCGCTGTAGAAGTAGGAGGAGGCCTCGGGCCCCATGCCGCCGATGACGCCGAGCTTGTCCAATGTGGCCCCCTTGGCCTTGCGTTTCTCCATCGTGCCTGCGCAAAAGCGCGCGTGGCTCGTGCTTTACTATACCCTTCGATGTCTGCCGGTGCCCTTCGCCTTGCCGCGCGGGGCCGCCCCGCCCGCTTGGGCGAGGAGCCGGGCAGGCCGAGAGGCGCCGCTTATCCTGCGGCATGGCCGGCATGGCCGGGCCGCGCGCGGCGAGATGTTTGAGGGGGAATTTGTTTGGCCCGTAAGGAAAAGCTGCAGAAGACCAACGCCATGCGCGAGCTCGAGCGCGCGGGCGTGGCCTACGAGGCCATCACCTTTGAGGAGCCCGACCCTTCCGGCGTGAGGGACCTCGGCGTGCAGATTGCCAACCTGCTGGGCTACGACCCCGAGCAGGGCTTCAAGACGCTCGTGTGCGTGACGCCCTCGGGCGGCCACGTGGTCTGCTGCGTCCCTTCCGGAGGCGAGCTCGACCTCAAGAAGGCCGCCGTGGCGGCGGGCGAGAAGAGCCTCTCGCTCATGCACGTGAGGGACCTCGAGCCAACCACGGGCTACGTGCGCGGCGGTTGCTCGCCGGTTGGCATGAAGAAGCAGTTCCCGACCCTCATCGACGAGACCGCGCAGCTCTTTGACGACATCTACATCTCCGGTGGGCGCCTGGGCCTCACGCTCAAGGTTGGCTCGGAGGCGCTCGTTGCCTTCCTGGACGCCACGCTCGCCGACATCTGCCGAGAGGACGCTCGATGAGCGAGAACTCAAAGAACGAGAACCTAGTGGACGAGACCGAGCAGGTCGAGGTGGCCGTGGCCGCCAGCGAGGCTGTCGTGGCTAGCGCGCCAGCCGCAGACGCCGCAACGCCTGAGCCTGCCGCCTCCGCGGAGGCTGTCGCGGCCGATGCGCCCGCCGCGAGTCCCGCTGCGCCCGAGCCGTCCGCCCCCGCCGCCGAAGCCACTTCCGACGAGGCCACCGCGGCCTCGGTGGGGCGCAGCGCCGCCATGATGAGCGTGCTCGTGGTCATGAGCCGCGTCACGGGCTTCTTCCGCACCTGGGGCCAGGCCTACGCTCTGGGCACCACGCTGCTCTCCAGCTGCTACACCGTGGCCAACAACCTGCCCAACCAGCTCTACGAGCTCGTCATCGGCGGCATGCTCATCACGGCCTTCCTGCCCGTCTACCTCGACGTCCGCGAGCGCAAGGGCAAGGAGGGCGCCAACGCCTACATCTCCAACCTGCTCTCAATCCTTCTGGTGTTCCTCGGCATCTGCTTCGTTTTGTGCCTCGTGTTCGCCGCACCCCTCATTTGGGTGCAGAGCGCCAGCACCGACCAGTCCCAGATGGCCGACGGCGTGCTGCTCTTCCGCTTCTTCGCCATCGAGATCGTGCTCTACTGCCTTTCGAGCGTGGCCTCGGGCATCCTCAACGCCGAGCGCGACTACTTCTGGAGCAACGCCGCGCCCATCTTCAACAACATCATCACCATCGCCTCGTTCGTGGCCTTCGCCCTGCTCTCCAAGACCAACTACGCCCTGGCCTTCCTCGTGCTGGCCGTCGGCAACCCGCTCGGCGTGGCCGTGCAGGTCATCATGCAGCTGCCGAGCCTGCGTCGCCACGGCATCAAGCTGAGCTTCCACATCGACCTGCACGACCCGGCCCTCAAGGAGACCGTCGGCATCGGCGCGCCCACGCTCATCGTCACGGCCTGCGCCTTCGTGACCACCTCGGTCATGACCTCGATGGCGCTGGCCGCCGTGCCCGAGCAGGGCGGCTCCATCCAGTACTACGCGCGCCTGTGGTACACCCTGCCCTACGCCGTGCTGGCCGTGCCCATCACCGTGGCCATGTTCACCGAGATGAGTGAGAGCTTTGCCAAGGGAGACCTGCGAGCCTTTGGCCGCCAGGTGACGCTGGGCATGAGCCACCTCATGTTTGCCCTCGTCCCCTTCATGATCTACCTCATGGTCTTCTCAAAGCCGCTGATGTCGCTGCTGCGTGTGGGCCAGTTCGACGCCAACAG
>CAVJWS010000182.1:0-2520 GCA_963653485.1 Prevotella sp. CAG:279 | reverse complement strand
GCTCTCGGGCGGCCAGATGCAGCGCGTGGCCATCGCCCGCGCCCTCGTGAACCGGCCCAAGATCCTGCTCCTCGACGAGCCGCTGGGCGCGCTCGACCTCAAGCTGCGCAAGCAGATGCAGCTCGAGCTCAAGCGCCTCCAGCGCAAGCTCAACATCACCTTCCTCTACGTCACGCATGACCAGGAGGAGGCGCTCACCATGAGCGACCGCATCGCCATCATGCACGACGGCGTGCTCGAGCAGGTGGGCACCCCCAAGGAGATCTACGAGGAGCCGGCGAGCAAGTTCGTGGCCACGTTCATCGGCGAGACCAACCTCTTCGAGGGCATGGTCCAAACCAAGGACGAGAGCGGCCTCTCCATCGCCGTGGAGTCGGGCACCATCCGTTCCGACGCCGAGGGCTTCCGCGTGGGCGAGCTCGTGGCCGTCTCGGTGCGCCCGGAGCGCATGCGCTACTCGCTCGAGCCCGTTGCGGGCTTCAACCTGCGCGGCACGGTCAAGGACCAGGTGTACGTGGGCTCCATGATCAAGGTCATCGTCGTGCTCCCCGACGGCCAGGAGGTGCGCCTCGAGCGCCTCGCCGGCGACGCCCTGCCCGAGGGCGGCTCGGTCTACCTCTACTGGAACCCCGAGGACGCCCGCACCATCAAGACGCTCGACCAGGTATTCATCTCGGCGCTCGATCTCGCCGAGATGCGCTAGGGGGCGGTGGGAATGTCTGCTAACGCAACGGCCGCCCATCCGGCGCCCGTGTCCGTCGCTCCCGAGCCGGACGCCGAGGCGCTGCGCATCGAGCGCCACCGCCGGTTCAGGTCGAACACCCTGCCGGCGCTCGTCACCGTGGGCCCGGTCACGCTGTGGCTCATCGCCTTCATCGCGGTGCCGCTGCTCTACATCCTCATCATGGGCTTCTGCACCACCGACCAGTACTACAACGTGGTCTACAGCTTCACGCTCGACAACTTCGAGGCCATGATCGACCCCGAGTACCTCAAGATCTACGGGCAGTCGATCGTGATCGCGGCCGTCTCCACGGCGGTCTGCCTGGTGCTGGCCTACCCGTTCTCGTACCTCATCAGCCGCACGTTCAAGTCCAAGAAGACGATGCTCTACATGCTGATCATCATACCGTTCTGGACCAACTCGCTCGTGCGCATCTACGGGTGGCGCACGTTCCTCTCGGCCTCGGGCCAGCTGAACTCGTTCCTCATGGGGGTGGGCCTCACCTCCGAGCCGATCCAGTTCCTCTACAGCCAGGCCTGCACGGTCTTCGGCATGGCCTACGACATGTTCCCCTTCATGGTGCTGCCGCTCTACGCGGCCATCGAGAAGCTCGACGAGTCGCAGATCGAGGCCTCGTTCGACCTGGGCGCCAACATGATCACCACGCTCTTCCGCGTGGTGGTGCCGCAGACCATGAGCGGCATCTTCTCGGGCTGCATCATGGTGTTCATCCCGAGCCTCGGCGCCTTCTACATCGCCGACATCCTCGGCGGCGGCAACGCCGACGTCATCGGCAACCTCATCCAGAGGCAGTTCCAGAGCGCCAACGACTGGCCGCTCGGCGCCGCGCTCTCGATTCTGCTCATCGTCATCACGCTCGCGCTGGTCAAGATCTACCAAAAGGCCGGCGGCGACATGGAAAGCCTGGGGGTGTAGCTCATGAACAGGCAGACCAAGCACAAGCTGAGCCGGGGCGCCGGTATCGTCTTCTGCGCGCTCATCTACGCGATCCTCTTCCTGCCGATCGTGATCGTCGTGGCCAACTCGTTCAACGCGAACACCACCAAGCCCTACCTGAGCTGGGGCGGGTTCTCGCTGCACTGGTACGGCAAGCTCTTCACCAACGGCCCACTCTTGGCCTCGTTCGGCAACACCATGGTGCTCGCCATCACCACCACGGTGCTCGCCACCGCGCTCGGCACGCTCGGCGCCGTCGGCCTCTACCGCTACCGGTTCCGCGGCCGCAACCTTATCGACAGCCTGCTCTACATCCCGGTCGTCATCCCCGAGATCGTCATGGGCATCTCGCTTCTGCTGGTGTACGTCAAGCTCAACATCCCGCGCGGCATGGTCGGCATGATCATCGCGCACGTGACCTTCTGCGTGAGCTTCGTGATCTTCAACGTCCGCGCGCGCCTCGACGGCTACGACTCCTCGCTCGAGGAGGCCTCGATGGACCTCGGCGCCAACCGCATCGTCACGTTCTTCAAGGTGACCATGCCCATGCTCGCGCCCGGCATCGCGGGCGGTGCCCTGCTCTCGTTCACGCTTTCGATCGACGACGTCGTGGTGAGCTACTTCGTGTACGGCCAGGACCTCACCTTCCCGATCAAGGTCATGCAGTCCATCAAGGGCGGCGTCACGCCCGACGTGAACGCGCTCTCCACCCTGATCCTGGTGGGCACGGTCGCGCTCGTCTTCATCACGCAGAGCGGGCTTTTGGGCCGCGTGCGCGACAGGATCGCCGCAAAGCGCCTGGCAACCGAGAGGGGGAACCGATAATGCTGAACGCCAAG
>CAVJWS010000181.1:1858-2627 GCA_963653485.1 Prevotella sp. CAG:279 | reverse complement strand
GTAGTAGCCGGTGGCGGCCACGGTGGAGCAGCTGGCGTAGGAGAGCGTCGTCAGCGCGCCGCAGGCGTACAGGCCCTCGATTTCCTGGCCGTCGGCGTCGAGCACCTGGTTGTTGGGGCCCACCATGAGGCCGCCGGAGGTCTTGTAGCGCATGGCGTTGAGCTTGAGCGCGTGGTAGGGCGGCTGCAGGGAGTTGAGCCAGGCCGTCTTGCCGAAGGCCGCGTCCTCGCCGGCCTCGACGTAGCCGTCGTATTCCTCGAAGGTGGCGGCCAGCACGTCGGCGGGCACGTCCATGGCGCCGGCCAGGTCCTCAAGCGTGTCGGCCGTGCGGTAGGCGTCGGCGTGGATGTTGATGTTGTTCTCCACCGACTTGGCGATGCAACGCGCGTCGAACGCCTGCCCATCGAAGATGACCCACCACTCTCGGTAGCCCGCCTCCATGGCGGCGGCTGCGGCGTCGTGGGACTGGCCCTCCTGGATGAAGCGCTTGCCGTTGGGCAGCACGAGCACGAGCGGCGCCCAGTAGCCCCAGGTGGTGGCGTTGGGGATGTCGCCCATCAGGTTGCAGTAGGTGAAGGAGGAGTCCATGTTGGCCACCTGTGCGCCGGCCGCCGCGGCCATCTTGTGGCCCTCGCCCATGGAGCCGTGCACGAGCACGCCCATGTTGGCCCAGTCGGGCAGGTACTCGTT
Organism: Prevotella sp. CAG:279; assembly: GCA_963653485.1. Taxonomy (GTDB): domain Bacteria; phylum Actinomycetota; class Coriobacteriia; order Coriobacteriales; family Atopobiaceae; genus Parolsenella. The sequence continues at coordinate 1,937 of CAVJWS010000181.1, read as the reverse complement.
GACCATCTCGCCGTTGTCCACGAAGCCGCCCGTGGCGAGCACCACCGAGGAGGCCTTGATGTCCACATGGGCGCCGTCG
>CAVJWS010000181.1:0-1848 GCA_963653485.1 Prevotella sp. CAG:279 | reverse complement strand
TTGATGTCCACGTGAGCCCCGTCGGCGTCCTCGAAGCGGCAGCCCACCACGGCTCCGGCCTCGTCCTTGATGAGGGCGCAGGCGCGCATCTCGTACTTGAACTCGCAGCCCAGCTCCTCGAGCTTGGCCTGCAGGGGCGACAGCACGTAAGTGTAGCCCGTGCCGATGCCCTCGGCCGGCAGGATGACGCTGGCGGCAAGGCGCGGCAGCTCCTCGTCGGAGGCGGGCTGCTGGAACTCGCAGCCGAAGTTCTCGATGGCGCAGTCAACGAACTTGGTGTTGGCGTAGTACTTGTTCTTGGCCCACTCGGGATACCAGTCGTACTGGTCGAAGCCCGCCGTCTGCTTCTCGGCCACGGCCTCCCAGGCCTGGTCGATGGTGGTGGTGAGGCCGGCGTCGAGCTGGGGCTTGGAACCGTTGGCGAACATGAACCAGCACGAGGAGGCGCTGTCGCCGCCGAAGGACCCCTTCTTCTCGCAGAAGGTTACCTGCTTGCCTGCCAGGGCCGGCTCCATGCCGGCGGCCAGGCCCGCAAGGCCCGCGCCCACGATGAGGATGTCGGTCTCTTGGGTGAAGTTGACGGCGTCGGCGCCCACGGCGTGGGCAGCGGCGTCGTCGGCCAGGGCCGGGGCGGCCAGGGCGGCGCTTGAGGCGACGAGGCACGAGGCGCCGCCGAACTTGACGAGGTCGCGACGGGTGAGTTCCATGATGCGTTCCTTTCCCCTTAGGTATGGGCGCAGCCCCCTTTTGCCGCGCCCGCACTGCATGTCACTATAGGGGATAGCTGCCAAAAGCACCTCACCGATAATCTGTGATGTGAGGCATTTGGGCAGGTAGATTGCAATAATGAAAGCGAGTGTGGGCAAGCTAACCCACCGCGCGCCTGAGGCTGTTGACTCTGAGAGCCGTATGACACACGCAGCGCAATCGCGCGCGGCCTCAGCCGGGGAAAGCGTGTGTCTGGCCTGCGACCGAGACTCTCGCCTTCCGCCCCTCACTCGTTCACGAGAGCCAGCAGCTCGGCCTTCGAGGTCACGCCCAGCTTGCGGTACATGTTGTACATGTGGGTACGCACGGTGTTCGAGGAGATGAGCAGGCACGACGCTATGTAGGTCGAGGTGAAGCCGCGCGCCAGGTAGGAGAGGATCTGGGCCTCGCGCTCGGTGAGGGCGTGCTGTGCCGCCAGGGCCTCCACGCGCTTGGCGAGCAGCTGGTCGCGCAGGGCGGCCTCGTCCACCTCATCCTTGCCTGCGGCTTCTGCGGCCTGCTCGTCGACGGGCCTGCACTCCTTGCGCCAGGAGGTGTAGCCCAGGTTCACGATGATCACCGCCACATACGCCACGATGAGGACCCACGCGGCTTCGCCCAGGTCCAGTTGGTCTTGGAAAGCGCCCCAGAGCAGGCCGCCGAGCATCGACACGGCCCCGGCGCAGAACACGGTGACGCCCACGATGTAGGGCACGGGGAACTCGCCGGCCTTCGACACGGCCACCACCGAGGCGCCCGCGTAGATGGACATGAAGATGAGCGGCGCGTACACGCTGGCGGCGCCTGCCATGAAGACCGGCGACCCGGCGGGGAAGCTGCCCAGCACGATGCACAGGGCCGCGCACCCCGGGATGACGAGCTTGTCCACCGCGATGACGAGCGGCGTGGAGTAGTGCAGCAGGCTCACGGCGAGCGTGATGGCCGAGGCGATGAGCGCGCCCGTTATCTCGGTGCTCACGGGCATGGCGTCGGAGGGAAACTCGTAGGCGTTCGTCATGAAGAGGAAGATGAGAAAGCCCAGCAGCGGCAGCCAGATGATGGAGAGCAGGTTTGCCAGGGAGCCGAGGAAGGTGGGCGAAG
>CAVJWS010000180.1:0-2665 GCA_963653485.1 Prevotella sp. CAG:279 | reverse complement strand
GGCCTTCGACCACAGGCTCGACAAGACCCTCGACGCCACGCTCTTCGTGCCGCTGACCCAGACGACGCGCGAGAGCCTGGCCCCCACGCGCTTCCATGCCGACATCAACAACGTCAACCGCTGCGTGGGCACCATGCTCGGCGCCAGCGTGACGAAGGCCTACCCGGAGGGCCTGCCCGCGGGCTCCATCCGCATCGACTGCTCGGGCTCGGGCGGCCAGAGCTTCGGCGCCTTCCTGCCTGCAGGCGTCGAGCTCAACATCTGCGGCGACGCCAACGACTACTTCGGCAAGGGCCTGTCGGGCGGCACGCTCGCCGTGCACCCCGACCCGGCGACGCCCATCCAGTTCGACGAGAACATGGTCATCGGCAACGTGGCCTTCTACGGCGCCACGGCCGGCCGGGGCTACGTCAACGGCATGGCCGGCCAGCGCTTCGCCGTGCGCAACTCCGGCGCCACCCTGGTGGTGGAGGGCGTGGGCAACCACGGCTGCGAGTACATGACCGGAGGCGTGGTGCTCATCCTGGGCCAGGTGGGCGTGAACTTCGCGGCCGGCATGAGCGGCGGCGTTGCCTTCGTGTACGACGAGTTCGAGACGCTGGAAGACTGCACCAACCACGACATGGTGCTTGTGCAGACGCCCTCCCCCGAGGAGATCATGCAGATCCGCTCGCTCATGACCGACCACGTGAAGGCCACCAACTCGCCCAGGGCCATCAAGATGCTCTACCAGTTCGACAGCGTGCAGCACCGCTTCAAGAAGGTCATTCCCGCCGACTACGACCACATGCTGTCGTTGATTGCGGCCGAGGAGGCCCAGGGCAAGTCGCATGACGACGCCCTGCGCGACGCCTTCGCTACCATGACCGGCAACAAGGCCTAGGAGGGGCTACGATGGGACAGATAGGTGGATTTCTCACTCAAGGCCGCGTGGAGCATTCCACGCGTCCCGTTCACTCCCGCCTGGGCGACTGGGACGACATCATCATCCCCAACTCCGAGCCTGAGCAGCGCGCCCAGGCCGGGCGCTGCATGGCGTGCGGCGTGGCCTTCTGCCAGTCGGGCTTGAAGTTCGGCACGAGCAAGGGCGTCTCGGGGTGCCCCCTGCACAACCTCATTCCCGAGTGGAACGACCTCGTGTGGCGCGGCCTGTGGAAAGAGGCCTACGAGCGCATGACGCTGCGCAACCCCTTCCCCGAGTTCACGGGGCGCGTGTGCCCGGCGCTGTGCGAGAAGGCCTGCAACCTGGGCCTGCACGACGACCCCACCTGCATCAGGGACAACGAGAACGCCATCGCCGAGAAGGCGTTCGAGGAGGGCTACGTGCACGCCCCCGTGCCCCGCGCCAAGACCGGCAAGCGCGTCGCCGTCGTGGGCTCGGGCCCCGCTGGCCTGGCCTGCGCCTGGCAGCTCACGCAGAAGGGCCACGACGTCACCGTCTTCGAGAAGGCCGACAGGCCCGGCGGCCTGCTCATGTACGGCATCCCCTGCATGAAGCTGCCCAAAGAAACGGTCCTGCGCCGCATCGAGCTGCTGAAGCAGGCTGGCTGCACCATCGAGCTCAACAGCCCCGCGCAGTCCTCGATTGCCGCCGAGTTCGATGCCGTCGTGGTGGCCGTCGGCGCCACCAAGGCCCGCACGCTCGACGTGCCCGGCTCCGACGCGCAGGGCGTGGTGCTGGCGCTGGACTACCTCACGAGCGCCACGAAGGCCGTGCTCGACGGCCTCGACACCCCCCAGATCGACGCCAAGGGCCTCAACGTGGTGGTCGTGGGCGGCGGCGACACGGGTACCGACTGCCTGGCCACGGCGCTTCGCCAGGGCGCCAAGAGCGTCACGCAGCTCCAGTACCACCCCGCGCCGCCCATCTCGCGCGACTCCTCGAACCCCTGGCCCACCTGGCCCAACGTGTACACCGAGGACTACGGTCAGCTTGAGGCCGCCGCTCGCCAGGGCGTGGACCCGCGCCAGTGGTCCACCAACACGCTCGAGGTCGTGAAGGACGAGGCAGGACATGCCCGCAGCCTCAAGGTGTGCGAGGTGCGCTGGCTTCAGGGCAAGCCCGTCGCCATCCCCGGCACAGAGCGCCTCATCCCGGCCGACCTGGTGCTTGTGGCCCGCGGCTTCGCAGGACCTGAGTACGACGCCTTCGGCGCACTGGGCATCGCCATGACCAACGGCTCGCGCCGCCTGCCCGTGTGCGTGGCCGCCCAGGGCGAGGACGCCTTCAAGATCGCCGGGCGCGACGGCTTCTTCGTGTGCGGCGACGCCCGTCACGGCGCCTCGCTCGTAGTGAACGCCATCGACGAGGGCCTTCGCTGCGCGAGCAGCGTCAACGCCTGGCTTAAGGGATAGGGGCAATAGCCCGACAGCCTCGCAAAAGCGCAATCCCCCGTACCTCACGGCGCATCACGCGCCCCGAGGTACGGGGGATTTTAGTGGCCGGCTGCCGAGGATGGCGACCGGCAACAACAACCGATCTACAGACGGCAACAACTACTGGCTGCTGCAGTCGGCAACAGAGGCCAACAACAGCAGCCGGCGGCGGTTGTAGCAGGCGGTGGCCCCCCAACAGTGGCCGGCGGCTCTCGGCGCGGATGCGACCCTGATACGGCACGGCAAGCCCCAAAGCCTCACAAGAAACGGCAAGGCCCCCACACTCAAC
>CAVJWS010000179.1:0-2836 GCA_963653485.1 Prevotella sp. CAG:279 | reverse complement strand
CCGCCTTCGACGCGCTCGCCCGCAACTACCGCGCCCTGGGGCCGGAGGGCCGCGCCGCCCTGGTGGCCACCAGCGACGCCCTCGCGAAACAGCTCGGAAATGTGCCTGGGGGGGGGTGCTCCATGCCTAATAGCGCGGGGGATCGCTGATGCCGGAGCTTTTCTCAAGCTGCGCGGTGGCAGCCGCCGGGGCGCTTGTCGGAGGGCTTATCCAGAGGCGCATGGCCGAGGGCTGGCGGAAGAAGGCCGCGGAAGAGCTGGACTTGGCGAGAAGGCTGCGTGATTCAGGCGCGCGCGGCGAGTGCTTGGCAGATCTCGTGACGGATCGGGCTTATCGGCGCGTGGCCGACGGAATAGCGAGGGAGAGTACGCGCCGCGGGCTTCTGGAGACATGGCCGTCCACCCTGGCCACGGTTCTGGTCGTTCTCGCCATGACCATCGCGCAGGCGGCTGGCTACGGCTCTGGGATAAGCGCGGGGTCGGCGCTCGCGGCGATCATGGCGCTCGCCGCCTACGACACGCTCATGCGAAACATCTGGCGGATATTCCCGCTAAAAAAGCCCCGTGGCGAAGATGATGACGAGGTTGGCGAAGAGCACCGATGACCAGGCGCGCCACGGCTCCAGACAGTCCTCGAACACGTCGAACGCGACCGCGTCGGCCACGATCAGGATGAATAGAACCAAGCATTTATCCATAGCCGTTCCCTAATCGCAAAAGGAATGTATAGCTGAATTCTATAGGAAGGAGAAAAACATGGAAGACAGCCCGATCAAGGCCCAGATAGTCCTCTACCAGTCGGAGGGCGCGAACGTGCCCGTGGAGGTCTATTACAAGGGCGAGACGCTATGGGCCGCGCAAAGCGCGATCGCCGAGCTTTTCGGGGTCTCGGCAAAGACGATCTCAGAGCATTTGAAGCATATTTTCGACGAAGGCGAGCTGGAAAAGCCCAGCGTAACTAGTTTTTCCGGTTTTTCCGGAAAAACCTCCCCAAAAGGTGGCAGGCCAGTGACCTACTACAACCTCGACGCCGTCATCGCTGTCGGCTACCGCGTCAACTCGCTCAAGGCCACCCGCTTCAGGCAGTGGGCCACGGCCACGCTCAAGGAGTACGTGACCAAGGGCTTCGTGCCAAACGACGACATGCTCAAGAACGGCCGCGCCTTCGGCGAGGACTGACATGCCCCGCAAGATGCGCTCAAGCTTCGGGTGCGTCCAGCGCCTGGACAAGAACCGCTACCGCCTGAGATGGTGGGAGGATGCGGGCGGCGTGTACAGGCGCCGCTCGAGGGTCTTTCGCGGCACCCGCAGGGAGGCGGAGCGGGCCATGTCGGAGATCAGGGCCGGTCTCGATGAGAACACCAGGCGGCGCCTGCGGCAGGTGCCCACGGTTGGCGAGGCCTACGAGAGGTGGTGGCTGGCAGACGCCCGGGGCAGGCTCGAGCGCGGCGAGCTGGCCAAGAGCACCTACGACAACACGCTCAGCAAGTGGCGCAGGTACGTAGGCCCGCGCTGGGGCTCGTCCAGGGTCACGGAGATAGACCCGCTCGAGGTCCAGGACTGGCTCAAGACCATGACCAGGAAGCCCGCCCAGGACGCCCTGTCGCTTCTTCGGCAGGTGCTGGACAAGTGCCAGCTCTACGACGTGGTGAGCGAGAACGTGGCCAGGAGGCCCTACTCGATGCCGCGAGAGCAGACGGACAGGGCTGACGGCGCATACACGCTGGCGGAGCTTGACCGAATCGCTCAAGCCGCGCAGGGAAGCCCATGCGAGGCCGCGATGATCCTATCGATGTTCGGCAGCGCGCGCACGGGCGAGTCGCTTGGTGTAAGGCTCTCAGAGGTCACTAGAGGCGAGTTCGAGGGCATTCAGGTGACCGTGGCCCAGGTCGTGCGCCAGGTGCGGCCTGACGGCTCCCTGGGGCCTGACGGCGCGCTCAAGAACCGCCAGAGCGTACGCCCTCTCGTGATCCCGCCGCCGTGGGGAGACAGGCTATGGGAGATCGCGGAGAAGGCACGCGAGGCCGGGGACACGTGGCTCTCCGACAACGGGGGCGGCGAGCCGGTTGGGCAAAGGGTCTACCGCGCCGAGTGGCGCAAGGCTTGCGAGCGCGCGGGCATCGAGGCGAAGCAGCCCCGCGCGGCCAGGCGCTCGTGGGAGACCTACATGAGGTGGGACCTCGGCGTGGAGCAGTCGCGTGTGGAGCAGATGATGGGCCACGTGCTGCCGGGCGTGACGGGCGCCCACTACGACAAACCCACCGCCGAGATGTTCGTCCAGGCGGTGGGCAAGGCGATCAAGCTGCATCCGTTCGTGCGCGAGGTCGGGGACACTTAGGACATTTTGGGACACGAAAAAGGCGTTTCCGCAGGTAGACGGCCTAACGTCTAATAGCCCCCGTAGTAATGCTCGCGCTCCCAGTCGGTGACCGCGGTGCAGTACTCGTTCCACTCGCGCTTCTTCTCGCGAATAAGGTAGTCGAAGATGTGGTCGCCCAGGACCTCGTGCATAAGCTCGGAGCCCTCAAAGACCTCGATGGCCTCGCCCAGGGTGCGCGGCAGGCGACGGATGCCCTTGGCGGCCAGCTCCTTCTCGGACTGCAGGAAGGTGTCGGTCGTGGACTCCTCGGGGAGCGGCAGCTCCTCCTCGATGCCCTTGAGGCCGGCGGCGATGGTCACGGCAAGCGCCAGGTAGGGGTTGGCCGTGGGGTCGGGGCTGCGCAGCTCGACGCGGGTGGCGGAGTGCTTGCCGGGCTTGTGGGCCGGGATGCGCACGAGCGCAGAGCGGTTCTTGCGGCCCCAGGTGGCGTAGTTGGGGACCTCGCCGGTCGAGATGA
>CAVJWS010000178.1:0-3044 GCA_963653485.1 Prevotella sp. CAG:279 | reverse complement strand
GTTTCTGTCCTGGGGCGCAGGACCCGCGGGCAAGGGACGGTGGTGCCCACGGGCCGCGCGTGAGTCTGACTGGCGCGGTGCAGGGGCGGGCCGCGGGACCGAATGGGGATGCCTGTTGCCCGGTACCAGCTCTAATAAAAGGCGCTCGGAACTTCGTGCGTCGCCTGGTGCCGATGGCCCCTGATGTTCTGGGCGCGTGCCTTGCACCCATTTAATGCCGCGCCATTCGTGGAGAGGGGCCGCATGAAGATGCGCTGGGTGCAATAAACGCGGCGAGCATGCCGCTTTCCGATTGTTTACATCGGCGGACCTTCAGACGTGTTTTAATAGGAAAACTTAGGTTTGTTTAAGGGGGTCCGCACCCGGTGCGGGCATGACGGTAATCAAGAAAGGCGATGCCATGAAGTTCAAACGTGCCCTTACGGCGTTGACCTCGTATGTGATGGTCGCATCCATGCTGTTGCAGCCCGTCACGATCTATGCGGCCGGCGCGCAGCAGGCCGCGCAGCAGGAGAGCACGGTCGCGAGCGAGGCCGCGAGCTCCAGCAGCGCAGCGAGCAGCTCCGACGATTCCGCGGCCGACTCCCGGGAGTCCGCCGAGGCCGACGCTACCGCCGAGCAGGCGGAGTCCGCCACCGAGAAGGCGACCGCTGCCAGCCAGGCTGCTCCCGCCGCCGATGAGGCCGAGGCCGTCGAGGACACCGACGCGATCGAGTTCCTCTACATCGACCTGCCGAGCCTGAACGAGGGCTGCGAGCAGAACATCGCCATCTCGCTCAAGGACGAGTTCGGCACCATCAGTGCCGCCAAGCTCACGCTCGCGAATGCCGAGGGAACCGAGCGGGTGCTCGAGTCTTCCGCGAGCGACGGCAACGCCTTCTTGTACACCACCTCCGACCTTGCGGTCGGCACCTGGACCGTCTCCAAGGTGAGCGTCACCACCGACGAGGGCGAGGTGGAGGTTCCCTTCACCAACTGCGACAACAACAGCTTCGAGGTGACCGAGAGCGAGTCTGCCGAGGTCAATTCCGAGGACCTCGTGCCCGTGAACGCCTACACGCTCAATTCCAAGGGCAAGGTCGAGCAGGCCGACTCCATCGCCGACGCCATCGAGACCGCCGAGAAGGCGACCGACGAGGCCGAGTCCAAGTCCAGCTCGTCCAAGACCTCGGGCGCTGCGGGCTCCATCGCGGCCGCGGCCCTCTCTACCGTCAAGAACATCTTCAAGAGCGTCAAGGCCGACGTCACGCGCTCTTCGGGTACCGTCACGGTGGCCATCAACCCCGGCCACGGCGGCTGGGACACGGGTTCCACGGGTATCAACGGCGTGCACGAGGCCGATCTCAACTGGAAGATCGCCGTCTATCTTAAGCAGGAGCTCGAGACCTACAACAACGTGCGCGTGGTCATGACCAAGAACAGCCAGGGCGAGGTCCTCGGCAGCACTGCGAGAGACGAGCTCCAGGCCCGCGCCCGGCGCGCGAAAAATGCGGGAGCCGACGTCTACGTGAGCATTCACCTCAACGCCTCCGGCGCCAACGCCAAGGGCGCCGAGGTGTGGGTCCCCAACAACCGCAGCTACAACAACAATACCCACACGGTGGGCAAGGCGCTCGGCAAGCAGATCCTGGCGCAGCTCACCGCCCTTGGCCTGGGCAATCGTGGCGTCAAGACGCGCAGCTACGATAGCGGCTACATCTACAACGCCGACGCCGACGGCTGTGGCCAGGCGCAGGACTACTACGGCGACATCCGCTACGCCCGCGAGCAGGGCATCCCGGGCATCATCGTGGAGCACTGCTTTATCGACAACGCCGACGACTACAACCGCTATCTCTCGAGCGAGGACAAGCTCAAACAGCTCGCCGTGGCCGACGCCAAGGGCATCGCCGCCCAGTACAACCTCAAGCGCAAGGGCACCTACGTGTCTGCCCAGGCGCACGTGCAGGACTACGGCTGGCAGGCGTGGTCGACCTCCCTTGCGGGCACGACCGGCCAGGGCAAACGTGTGGAAGCGCTGCGCTTTGCGCTCGAGAGCGACAAGTACACCGGCGGCGTTGAGGCGCGCGCCTACGTGCAGAACAAGGGCTGGCTCAGCTGGACCAAGGCCGGCAACGTGGTGGGCACCTCGGGCCAGTCGCTCAGGCTCGAGGCCCTGCAGCTCAAGCTGACGGGCGATGTTGCCAACCACTTCGACATCTACTACCGCGTGCATGCCGAGAATTTCGGTTGGCTCGGCTGGACCAAGAACGGCGAGACTGCGGGCACGGCGGACTACTCCTACCGCCTGGAGGCCGTGGAATGGAAGCTCGTTGCCAAGGGCAGCTCGGGTCCGAGCTCCTCGGTGAGCGCATTCAAAAAGGCCACGCAGACCATCCAGTACAAGGCGCACGTGCAGAACATCGGCTGGCAGAACGCCGTGACCGCGGGCGACGTCGCGGGCACTACGGGCAAGTCGTACCGCATCGAGGCGCTTAACTTCGGCATCATCTTCCAAAAGGACGCCGGCACCATCAAGGCCAACGCGCACGTGCAGAACATCGGTTGGCAGGGCTGGCGCACCGGTAGCGTGGGCACGAGCGGCAAGAGCCTGAGGCTCGAGGCCATCCAGTTCAAGCTCGAGGGCGCCATCGCCAACAAGTACGACATCTACTACCGCGTGCACGCGCAGAACTTCGGTTGGATGGGCTGGGCCAAGAACGGCGCCAAGGCGGGGTCTTCGGGCTACTCGTACAGGCTCGAGGCCGTGCAGATCAAGCTCGTGCCCAAGGGCGCCGCGGCCCCCGGCAGCACGGCCAACGCGTTCCGCAAGCCCGCCATGGCGGTCCAGTACCAGGCGCATGTGCAGAACATCGGTTGGCAGGGCACCGTGAGCAACGGCGCCACCGCGGGCACGAGCGGCCGCAGCCTGCGCGTGGAGGCGCTGCGCGTGGCGATCGCCAACGGCGACTACGACGGCGGCATCCAGATCCGCGCGCACGTGCAGAACATCGGCTGGCAGGGCTGGTCCACCACGGGCGGCACGAGCGGGCGCAGCCTGCGCG
>CAVJWS010000177.1:0-3307 GCA_963653485.1 Prevotella sp. CAG:279 | reverse complement strand
GTGTACGGCCACACGCACGTCAAGGTCAACGAGGAGTCGGCGGCGCACCCCGGCCTCTGGCTCTTCAACCCGGGCAGCGTCTCCATCCCCAAGGACGGCACGCACAGCTACGGCATCTACGAGGACGGCGCGTTCCGCCACGTGATCTTGGAGGAGGAGTAACGATGGGCGAGGTCCAGTCTGCGGGCGAGGGCCAGGCTGCGGCCGAGGTTCGAGCTGAAAACGATGGGCGGTTTGCGGCTGCGGGCCAGCCTGCGAACGAGCCTCAGGCGTCGGCCGCTTCTCAAAGTGAGGCCGAACCCAAGCCTGCAGCCGACTTCCAGCCCCAAGAGGCCCGCAACCCCGAGACCCTCGCCGACGCGCGCGAGGAGCTGCAGCACCTGGTTGAGACCATCTGGCGCCTGCGCCAGCCCGACGGTTGCCCGTGGGACCGCAAGCAGACGCATGCGAGCATCGCCAAGAACATGATCGAGGAGGCCTACGAGGCAGTCGACTGCATCGAGGCAAACGACACCGCTCACCTGCGCGAAGAGCTCGGCGACGTGCTCATGCAGGTGGTGTTGCACGCGCAGATCGCGGCCGATGCGGGCGAGTTCACCCTGGCCGACGTGGCGCACGACATCGATGCCAAGCTCATCCGCCGGCACCCGCACGTGTTCGGCGAGGCCGACGCCTCGGATGCCGACGAGGTCCTCAAGATCTGGGAGCAAGTCAAGCTCGAGGAAAAGGCCGAGCGCCCCGCGGAGGGGCTGCTCGACAGCGTGCCCACGCACCTGCCGGCGCTCATGCAGGCGCAGAAGGTCTCGCGCAAGGCGGCGGCTGTCGGGTTTGAGTGGGAGCGCGTCGAGGACGTGTGGGAGAAGGTCGGGGAGGAGCGCGCCGAGTTCGAGCAGGAAGAACCCGGCACCGATGCGCGCGCTCTCGAGTTCGGTGACCTGCTGTTCGCGCTCGTGAACGTGGCGCGCCTGGAGGGCATCGACGCCGAGAGCGCCCTGCGCGCGAGCACGGCCAAGTTCCGCCGCCGCTGGGCCGGCATGGAGGCCATGGCGGCAGGTGAGGGAGAGCAGCTCGAGGGCCTTTCGACAGCTGAGCTCAACGACCTCTGGAACCGCGCAAAGGCCGAGGAGCACTAAAGGAGCGTCGTCCACCTTTGGGCGCCCGGCTCCGCGCGAATCGCTGAATTAGGGAGACCCCGCTCGGATGTTTGCCACTGAGGCGAACGCTCGGGCGGGGTCTTTGCTGCAGGTTCTGTGGTGGGCCCACCGGTAAAGCCCCTCTCTGCCTTCCTCTATATGGATATGGCGTTCCCGGTCTTCCGAGGGCTGGCCTTACCGGTCCTCGCGTATCGGATTCCCAGACTCAGCCGAACATGTGCGGCTGAGTCTGGGAGCTGTCCGGATGAAGTCGGGAATTAAGCGCCATCGCCCCGCCCCACCTCAAATCTCTCGCAAAATATTTGTATCCCACGATTAACTTAGGGCATAATGCAAAAAGTGCGATGCGGCTAACTTGTGCGCGAATGGGACGCGCCGCCCCGTCGCCGTCCTAAAACCCGCTGATCGAATGGGAGACAACATGAGCGAAATCATCGACGTTTACGGCCGCGAGGTCCTGGACTCCCGTGGCAACCCCACGGTCGAGGTCGAGGTCACCCTCGACGACGGCTCCTTCGGCCGCGCGATGGTGCCCTCCGGCGCGTCCACGGGCGCGTTCGAGGCGTGCGAGCTGCGTGACGGCGACAAGGACCGCTACCTGGGTAAGGGCGTGACCAAGGCCGTCGACCACGTGAACAAGGAGTGCGCCGAGGCCGTCCTCGGGCTCGACGCCACCGACCAGCGCGGCGTCGACGCGGCCCTCATCGCCGCCGACGGCACCTCCAACAAGACCAACCTCGGCGCCAACGCCATCCTCGGCGTGTCGCTCGCCGTGGCCCGCGCCGCCGCCGAGTCGTGCGGCCAGAGTCTGCACCAGTACCTGGGCGGCGTCAACGGCCACCTGCTGCCCACCCCGATGATGAACATCCTCAACGGCGGCGTGCACGCCGACAACAACGTGGACTTCCAGGAGTTCATGATCATGCCCGTGGGCGCCCCGAGCTTTGCCGAGGGCCTGCGCTGGTGCGCCGAGGTCTACCACACCCTCAAGGGCGTGCTGCACGAGGCCGGCCTTGGCGGCGGCGTGGGCGACGAGGGCGGCTTTGCCCCCAACCTCAAGACCAACGCCGAGCCGTTCGAGTACATCACCAAGGCCGTCGAGCTGGCCGGCTACAAGCCGGGCGAGGACTTCATGTACGCCATGGACCCCGCGTCGACCGAGTTCTACAACGCCGAGACCGGCATGTACGAGCTCAAGGGCGAGGGCGTGGAGTACACCTCGGCCCAGATGGTCGACTACTGGGAGAACCTCGTGAACACCTACCCGATCATCTCGATCGAGGACGGCATGGCCGAGGAGGACTGGGACGGCTGGGTCGAGCTCACCCGCCGTATCGGCAACAAGGTGCAGCTCGTGGGCGACGACCTGTTCGTCACCAACACCGAGCGCCTCAAGAAGGGCATCGAGCTGGGCGCTGCCAACGCCATCCTCGTCAAAGTCAACCAGATCGGCACCCTCACCGAGTCGCTCGAGGCCATCGAGACCGCCAAGGAGGCCGGTTACGCCTGTATCGTCTCGCATCGCTCGGGCGAGACCGAGGACTCCACCATCGCCGACCTCGTGGTGGGCGTCAACGCCGGCCAGATCAAGTCGGGCGCTCCCTGCCGTTCCGACCGCATTGCCAAGTACAACCAGCTCGTGCGCATCGAGGACGAGCTCGGCGAGAGCGGCAAGTACGCCGGCAAGGCCGCGTTCTACAACATCCGCTAGGAGAGCGAACACGGGGCACTTGCAGAGTGCTTGAGTGAACATAAGCGCGAGAGCGCACGACCGCAAGCGGTGTCGGCATTATGTCGGCGCCGCTTTTTGTGGCTTGCAGCGGCGGGCGGAAGGTCGTCGACTCGAAGCGCGATGGAGCGGGGCCGGGTATATTCCAGCCTTGTGTAAGCGAGCGACGGCGAGCGTCTTTGTCGCCCGTTTGTGCCGGCGCCGTTGCCGTTGCGTAACCCTTACGTTGCCGGGTGCCGATTATTTATTGCTTGCCCTCTGGGTGTCTGGCTAAATAGATGAGATTAGGCATTTTGGGCGCGGTTGCCGTTATCCGCCCTAAATCCGGAAAGGGGGCTTGACGCCTATGACGGGCTTCAACAAGTTCTTCAGGCAGGCAGGCAGGCAGGCAGGCAGGCAGGCAGGCAGGCAGGCAGGCAGGCAG
>CAVJWS010000176.1:0-3580 GCA_963653485.1 Prevotella sp. CAG:279 | reverse complement strand
AAGGCCTGGTCAGACGTTTGCGTGACCTCCTCGAACGCTGTCAAGATCGTGCGCGCCCTGCCGCAGCACAACGTCCTTTTCATCCCGGACATGAACCTGGGCCACTACGTCTCGCTGCAGGTGCCCGAGAAAAACGTCATCTTGAACGATGGCTTCTGTCCCACGCACGAGGCCATTGAGCTGGCCGAAGTTAAGGCCGCCCGCGCGGCGCACCCCGGTGCCCAGGTCCTGGCGCACCCCGAGTGCGGCGACTGGGTCCTGCAGGAGGCAGACTTTGTGGGTTCCACCTCGCAGATTATCGACGCCGCCAAAGAGAGCCAGGCCACGGACTTCATCATCGCCACGGTCCACGGCGTCGTCCACGAACTCGAGCGGCAGACAGCCGGCTCCGGCAAGCGCTTCTGGTTCCCCGAGACCCCGCCCATCTGCCCCAACATGGCCCGCGTCACGGCCGAGAAGGTCCTCGCGTGCCTGCGCGACGGCACAGGCGAGGTCGCGCTTCCCGCGGCCGACGTGATAGACGGGTCGCGCCGCGCCCTCGACCTCATGCTCGAGTACGCCAAATAGGAGGGGATTCGCATGTCCCAGAAAACCATCGACGCCGATGTCGTGATCGTCGGCTGCGGCGTGGCCGGGCTCTACTGCGCCCTCAACCTGCCCCAGGCCCTGAACGTCGTGCTTCTCGCCAAGACGACCGTGGACGAGTGCGACTCGATGTTGGCCCAGGGCGGCATCTGCGTCCTGCACGACGAGGGCGACTACGAGTCCTTCTTTGAGGACACCCTGCGCGCCGGCCACTATGAGAACCGCCTGGAGTCCGTGGACATGATGATCCGCGCGAGCCGCCCCATCATCGACGACCTGGTCAAGCGCGGCGTCCGCTTTGCCCGCACCGCCACAGGCGAGCTGGACTACACCCGCGAGGGGGCGCATTCCCGCCCGCGCATCGTCTACCACGAGGACATCACCGGCGAGGAGATCACCACCCACCTTCTGGCCTGCGTTCGCGAGCTGCCCAACGCGACCGTCCTTGAGCACACCTGCATGACCGACATCATCGAGGGCTTCGACGAGGCGGGCGAGCGCGTGTGCCGCGGCGTCCTTGCACAGACCGACTCCGGCGACACCCTGCGCATTGACGCCGACGCAACCGTCCTGGCCACGGGCGGCGTGGGCGGCCTCTACGCCCACTCCACCAACTACCCGTGCCTCACCGGCGACGGCTGCCGCGTAGCCGCCGACCACGGCGTCCTTCTCGAGAACATGGATTACGTGCAGATCCATCCCACCACGCTGTGGAGCAAGGCGCCGGGCCGCAGCTTCCTCATCAGCGAGTCGGCCCGCGGCGAGGGGGCGATCTTGCTCAACGCCGCCGGCGAGCGCTTCTGTGACGAGCTGCAGCCGCGCGACGTGGTGAGCGCCAACATCCTGGCCCAGATGGAGAAGGATAATACACAACACGTGTGGCTTTCCTTCGAGCGCGTGCCGCGCGAGGAGATCTTGGGCCACTTTACCCACATCTACGAACAGTGCCTGAAAGAGGGCTACGACCTGCTGCGCGAGCCCGCGCCGGTGGTGCCTGCCCAGCACTACTTCATGGGCGGCATCCACGTGAACTCGGACTCCGAGACCACGATGCCGCATCTCTTTGCGGCGGGGGAGACCTGCTGCAACGGCGTCCACGGCAAGAACCGCCTGGCCTCCAACAGTCTGCTTGAGTCGCTGGTCTTCGCGCAGCGAGCCGCCGACAAGATCATGCGCGACCGCTTTGCCATGGACTCCGCGGCCCAGCTGGCCCGCGCCGCCCAGACCCGCAGTCGTTTCATGGCGACCCACCGTGCCGACGCCGATATGGCGCAGCTGTGCGGCGTGGCCTGCTAGGACGGCCAGCTCAACCGCGTCATTCCGCCGAGAAGAACCCAAGGAGAACCCCATGACCGATCCCATGATCCTGAAGAAGATGGACACCGCCCTTCTCGCCGCCCTTGAGGAGGACATGCCCTTTGGCGACCTGAGCACCGCGGCCGTCATGCCCGAGAAGCGCTCCGGCAAGGTGAGCCTCATCGCCAAGCAGGACGGCGTGATCGCGGGCCTTCACGTCTTCGCGCGCGTCTTCGAGCTTTTGGACCCCGCCGCGCGCATCGAGGCCCAGGTCACAGACGGCGACCGCGTGACCAGCGGCCAGCACCTGGCTACCGTCTACGCCGACGTGCGCGTCCTTCTGGAAGGCGAGCGCGTGGCCCTCAACTTCCTGCAGCGAATGAGCGGCGTCGCCACCTACACGGCGGGCATCGCGGCCGCACTGGCGGGCACCGGCACGCGCCTGGTCTGCACCCGCAAGACCACCCCTGGCCTGCGCATCTTTGAGCGCGAGGCCGTGCGCCTGGGCGGCGGCGGCCTTCACCGCTATGGCCTGTCGGACGCCGTGATGCTCAAGGACAACCACATCGACGCGGCCGGCGGCGTGGCCCAGGCCGTCGCGGCGGCCCGCGCGACCGCGCCCTTCACCGCAAAGATCGAGGTAGAGTGCGAGAACCTCGACATGGTGCGCGAGGCCGTGGAGGCCGGCGCAGACATCGTCATGCTCGACAACATGGACCGCAACACCATGAAGGCTGCCGTGGCCGAGGTCGCCGGCCGAGCCGTCACCGAGGCCAGCGGCAACGTCTGCGCCCAGAACGCCGCCCAGTACGCCGACCTGGGTGTGGATATCGTCTCGTGCGGCGCGCTCACCCACTCGGCTGGTATCCTAGACCTCTCACTCAAGCATTTGGAGGTGCTCGGCTAATGCCCCTGCCCGCAAAACCCGCGACCGCCGGCGACGCCAGGCGCGAGAAGATCCTCTCGGCGCTCTCCGGCGCGCAAGAGCCGCTCTCCGGCGCGGCCCTGGGCAGGCTTTGCGAGGTCAGCCGCCAGATCGTGGTGCAGGACATCGCGCTTCTGCGCTCCAAGGGCTGGCCCATCGAGTCGACCAACCGCGGCTACGTGCTCAAGCGCGCCTCCACGCGGCCTTCTCGCCTCTTCAAGTGCCGCCACTCGGTGGAAGAGACCCCGCAAGAGCTCAACCTCATCGTCGACTTGGGCGGGCACGTGCAGGACGTGCTGGTCAACCACCGTGTCTACGGGCGGCTTTCCTGCGAGCTGGGCATCGCGAGCCGCCGAGACGTGCGCGCCTACATGGAGCAGATCGAGTCCGGCAAGTCGAGCCCGCTCATGCTCATCACGAGCGGCTACCACTTCCACCACGTGACGGCAGAGTCTAATGAGATCCTGGACGAGATCGAGCGCGCCCTGGCCGAGCAGGGGTTTCTCGCCGAGAAGAGCGCGTATGAGCTGGAGACCTTCGGGGAATAGAATGAGGCTGTACGGGCTTTCCCCGCGGTCTTCGGAGTTGGTTTGATGAATGATATAAAACCGTCAATCCCGCGCACGCCGGCGCAGGTGACGCTGCGCATCGTGTCGGTGGTCATGGCGCTTTTGGGCGCCGTGGTGGTGCTGGGGTCGGCCCTGGTCTTTTGGAACCGCGGCCAGCTGGGCCTTGCCGACGAGTCCATGTGGACGGTCTTCACCTACGGCGCGA
>CAVJWS010000175.1:0-3933 GCA_963653485.1 Prevotella sp. CAG:279 | reverse complement strand
CCGCCGTAATCACGGCTATGGGCGTGTGGGTGGCCATGAGCCGCCAGGTGGCCGTGCTGCAGGCCGACCTGCGCAACCTCACCAAGCAGGTCGAGAAGCACAACAGCGTGGTCGAGCGCACCTACAAGCTGGAGACGGACGAGGCCACCATGTGGCGGCGCATCGACGAGCTGCGCGAGGAGGTCAGGCACAACAGCGACCGCCTGGACACCCTGCGCATCGGCGGCACGGAGTAGCCGTGTGCAACGAAAGCGCCAATTCGCCGCCTTCGTTGCTTGGGTTGCGGCCAAATCGGCCGGAATCGCCACATCGGGCGCGCCATTCTGCGTTTTCGTTGCGACTAATGGAATCCCACGGCGCGACTAATGGAATTACACCACGCCCTACTGTGACATCACTGTGACCTCACTGTGACCTACTCGAACATTGGAGGAAGACATGAACGGCACCAAGACATGGCTTGAAGCGGCGCTCATCCGAGCGCTCAAGACGGCCGCTCAGGCCGCCATCGCCGCCATCGGCAGCACCGCCACTATGGGCGGCGTAGACTGGCCCCTCGTCGGCTCCACGGCGCTACTGGCGGCAATCCTCAGCGTGCTGACCAGCCTTGCGGGCATCCCTGAGGTTGACGGCGGCACCAGCCCTCTGAGCAAGGAGGCATAGCCATGCCCCTCACCCAGCGCGAGGCGTTCGCCCGCCTCATGGAGCACATGTGCAGGCACGACGGAGACTCCGGCCACGGCTACTCCCAGCTCGACCGCATGGGGGACGGCACCGCCGAGGCCGTGGACCTCGGGGACGGCGTCTCCGTCACCGTGGCCGGCGGGGACCGCGACTGCAGCTCCGCCATCATCACCTGCCTGCGCGCCGTGGGCGTGGACACGCACGGCGCGAGCTACACCGGCAACATGCGCGCCGAATTGCTCAAGACCGGGCTGTTCGAGTGGCAGCGCATGGGCGTGGCCAGCGCCAAGAGGGGAGACATCTACCTCAACGAGACGCATCACACGGCCATGTGCACCAGCGCAGACCCAGACATGTTGGCGCAGTTCTCCCGCTCGGAGACCCACGGCATCAACGGCAAGACGGGAGACCAGGACGGCTACGAGTCCAACATCCGTGCCTACTACTCCTACCCCTGGGACGGCAAGCTCGTCTGGGTTTCTGACGGTGCGACCCTCAGCGGCTCCACGTCCGGCGGCTCCACGTCCGGCGGCTCCACAAGCGACACCGGGCTTGGCGACACCTCGTGGACTGGCCCCAAGATGCTCAAGGAGTGGCAGCGCCAGCTCGGCACCTCGGTTGACGGCAAGCTCTCCAACCAGAGCACCTACGTTCGCAAGACCGTGCTCGTGCGCGTGGAGTCCGGCGTGTTCGACGGCAACACCAGCGGCGACGGCGGCTCCTCGATGGTGAAGGCTCTGCAGGCCAAGGTAGGGACGGGCGTTGACGGCTCGATGGGGCACGGCACCGTGAAGGCGTTGCAGACGTGGCTCAACTCCAAGCTGGGCGCAGGTCTGGACGTGGATGGCTACTACGGCCCTGCGTCCAGCCGCGCCGTGGGTACCGCCCTCGACAAGGGGCTGTTCAAGTAGCGCCTAGCACAGATACCGGACAATAAAGAAGGCCACTCCCACGGCGGGGGTGGCCTTCGTGCTTTGAATGGACAGACAACGGGACAAGTCCTGATGGGATTTGGACAAGTCCTGATTAAAACGTTGATGGGCTTGGCGTGTCCTTAGCGTGTCCCAAGCGCCTTCAGCTCGTGGCACCTTGCGGGAGCTTGCGGCGCTTAGCGGCAGCTACGGGCGCTTGCGGGTTCTTGTGGAATCCTAACGGCAGTTGGTGTACGTTTGGGTACGGTGCCTTTTACCTGCGTCTTTGCGAAAAAATGTCCCAAAATGTCCTAAGTCCTTGGCACATCGCGCACGAATGGGTGCAGGATAACAGCTCTTCCCACGGCGCGGACGAACTCGTTGGCGGCGGGCTTGTCGTAGTGCGAGCCGGTCACGCCGGGCAATAAATGTCCCATCATCTGCTCCACCTTGGAGCGGTCTACCTCCCAGTCCCAGCGCATGTAGGTCTCCCAGGAGCGCCGCGCAGCCCGCGCCTGCCTAGGCTCCACGCCCGCCGCCTCGCACGCCTCCCGCCACTCCCTCGCGTATATGCCGCGCCTGGACGGCCTGCCAAGCCCGTCGTCGCAGAGCCACACGTCACCAGCCGCCCTCGCGTCCTCGGCAAGCTCCCAGAGCCTGTCGCCCCACGGCGGGGGTATCACCAGCGGACGCACGCTCTGCGGGGTCTTGAGCCGCCCGTCCTCGCCAACGGTGCCGTCCGCGAACTGCTGCCGCACGCACTGCGCCACGGTGAGTTCTACGCCCTCGTAGCCCTCCCTCGTCACCTCGTCCAGCCGCACGGCCAGCGACTCGCCCGTGCGGGCGCTGCCGAACATGCACAGCAGCATCGCCGCCTCGCAGGCGCAGCCACGCGCGGCCTGAGCTATGCGGTCAAGCTCCGCGAGGGTGTACGCGCCGTCCTTCATGTCCCTGTGCGCCGTGGGGAGCTTGTAGCGCCTTCTGGCCACGTTGTCGGGCACGATGTCGTACAGCGTGCAGTAGTCCAGCACCTGCCGCAGTATCGCCAGCGAGCCGTTCGCGGGCGATTGGGTCATGCCAAGCAGCCACCCCTGCACGTCCAGCGCCCTCACGTGGTCTACCGGCACGCCCGCCCAGCGCGGGGCAACGTGGCGGCGCCAGTTGCCCATGCGACCGTCATAGGTGCCCCGCGCGACCTCGCCCCTCTGCAGGCGCTCTCTGGCATCGGGTAGCCACCAGCGCTCGAACGCCTCGCCAACGGTGGGCACGCCCCGCGCCGCCCTCTCTGCCTGCTCGTCCAGCCCCGCGCGTATCTCGGCCATGCGGCGCTCCGCCTCGCGGCGCGTGCCCCTCACCGTCTCCGTGACGCGCCTATAGCCTTCGGGCGTGTCAGCCCACCACCGCAGGCGGTAGCGGTTCTGTGCCAGCCGCTGCACGCAGCCGAACGAGGAGCGCATCTTGCGTGGCATGGTTGCCCCCAATCCGCACGGCTCCGCCAGCCATGCCCATGCATGGCCTGTGACGGTGCCTATATGCCTTGTGTGTCGCTTGGTAGCCCGCCTATGCGGCAAGCCCGCTAATCAGCCTAAATCTGCGGGGGGGGGGCACTCGTTGCCGAACCGCGCGGCCAACCCCTCGCTGGCCGCCAGCAGCGCCGCGCGGCCTTCCCCGCTCATCGAGCGGTAGTTCGCCTCTATGGCGGCAAGCGTGGCGTCAGCGCCCACGTCCTCAAGGCCGAGCAGGTACGAGATGGTCACGCCAAGAACCTTGCTCATGCGTATGACCACGCTCGACTTGACGTCGTTCTCGCCGCTCTCGTAGCGGGCTACCTGCTGCTGGGTGGTGCCGAGCCTCTGGGCGAACTCTCGTTGGCTCCAACCCTTCGCAATGCGGGCTTCCGCAATCTTGTAAGAGTTCATATGCCCTCCCTTGGCGCTTCCGCTGTGGATATTTTCCCACACAAAAATGTTGTTGACAAACACGGAACTGTTGTTTTATGGTTGTCTCGCAACACGGAAACGATGTGAGAGGGGAGGACGATGCGCAACAACATGCGGGCAGAGCGCGTGCGGAACGCCCTTACTGCCGCCGAGGCGGCAGACAACATCGGCGTGACCGTGAACGCTCTGCTCAGATGGGAGACCGGCGAAGCGGAACCGTTAGCCGGGAGCCTGCTCAAGTTGGCAAAGCTCTACGGATGCTCGCCGGAATACCTGCTTGAGCAGACAACAGACCGACACGGGAAAGCGGTGGCGGTCTAAACCCCGAGCAGCCCCACGCACCAACGTACCTTGCAAACCGAATAGCGACTTGTCGGTTCCTCGATTGCGGCAAGGAA
>CAVJWS010000174.1:0-3977 GCA_963653485.1 Prevotella sp. CAG:279 | reverse complement strand
GGCAACGCCCGCGGCATCGACGGCCCGGCCGGCATGGGCACCTACCTGTGGGTCGAGGTGGAGAACCTCAAGCGCCTCGAGGCCAAGATCGTCGAGGGCCCCTATATCCACCACTGCGTGGCCATCCACGCCAACGTGGTCCCCGTTCTCTATGAGGCCTGCAAGTACCTGGGCATCTCGCCGGATCTCTACGACCCCATCGAGGAGGACGTGAAGGCCTACCTGAGAGGAGAGAACTAAATGGCAAGCATCGCTGAGCTCGAGCACCTGCGCTGGCGCTTGCGCCGTGACTGCGTGGACATCATCATGGCGGGTGGCGGCGGCCACATCGGCGGCGACATGTCCGTCATCGACGCCTTGATGGTGCTCTACAAGAGCCACCTCAACATCTCGCCCGACCGCGTGGACGACCCCGACCGCGACCGCTTCGTGCTCTCCAAGGGCCACGCCATGGAGGCCTACTACGCGGTGCTCTGCGAGGAGGGCTACCTCGACCTCGACGACGTCAAGGCCCGCTTCCAGAAGTTCGGCAGCCCCTACATCGGCCACCCCAACAACAAGCTGCCCGGCATCGAGATGAACTCCGGCTCGCTGGGCCACGGCCTGCCCGTGACCGTGGGCATGGCCCTGGCCGCCCGCATGGACGGCCGCGCCTACCGCAGCTACGTCTTCATGGGCGACGGCGAGCTGGCCGAGGGCTCGGTCTGGGAGGGCGCGATGTCGGCCGGCAACTACGGCCTGGACAACCTGTGCGCCGTGGTCGACCGTAACCGCCTGCAGATCTCCGGATCGACCGAGGACGTCATGAAGCAGGACTCCCAAGAGGAGCGCTGGGCCGCCTTTGGCTGGAACGTCCTGTCCATCCCCGGTAACGACCTGGCCGCCCTTGACTCCGCTTTCACCCTGGCAGCCCAGACCAAGGGCAAGCCCACGGTGATCATCGCCAACACGACTAAGGGCTATGGCTCCTCCCTCATGGAGAACAAGGCCTCTTGGCACCACCACCTGCCCAACGACGAGGAGTACAAGCAGATCGTCGCCGACTTCGTCGCCCGAGAGGGGGCCCTCAATGCCTAACAAGATCGCCAACCGCAAGGCCATCTGCGACGTGCTTCTCGCCCACGCGGCCACCGACAAGGACATCGTGGTCCTGTGCTCCGACTCGCGCGGGTCGGCGTCGCTCACTCCCTTCTTCGAGCAGTTCCCCGAGCAGTCCGTCGAGGTCGGCATCGCTGAGCAGGACCTCGTTTCGATTGCGGCAGGCCTTGCCTCCTGCGGCAAGAAGGCTTTCGCCGCCAGCCCCGCGTCGTTTGTCTCCACCCGCTCCTACGAGCAGGCCAAGGTCGACTGCGCCTACTCCAACACCAACGTCACGCTCATCGGCATCTCGGGCGGCGTCTCTTACGGCGCCCTGGGCATGAGCCACCACTCCGCGCAGGACATCGCGGCCATGAGCGCCATCCCCAATATGCGCGTCTACCTGCCCAGCGACCGCTTCCAGACGGCCAAGCTCATCGAGGCCCTTCTCCAGGACGAGAAGCCCGCCTACGTGCGTGTGGGCAGAAACCCCGTCGAGGACGTCTACTCCGAGAACAACTGCCCGTTCGAGATGGACAAGGCAACGTTTTTGTGCCGCGGCACCGACGTCGCCCTCATCGCGTGCGGTGAGATGGTCAAGCCTGCCTACGACGCGGCCGCCCTTCTCGAGCAGCAGGGCGTCTCGACCACCGTCGTGGACATGTACTGCGTGAAACCCCTGGACAAGCTGGCCGTTGTTTCTGCGGCTAAGGGCGCCCGCGCGGTGCTGACCGTCGAGGAGCACTCGCCCTTCGGCGGCCTGGGCTCGATGGTCGCGCAGGTCGTGGGGGAGATGTGCCCGCGCCCGGTCAAGTGCCTGTCGCTGCCCGACTCGCCCGTGATCACCGGCACCTCGGCCGAGGTCTTCGCGCACTACGGCCTGGACGCCCGCGGCATCGCCGCCTCGGCCCGCGAGTTCCTTGAGAAGAGCGGGGCGTAAGGGCATGGGCACCCCGGCTGACAAGGCCGTCACCGCCGCTGAGCAGGGCTTCGTTGCCCCGGCGGGCGCGCAGGCCCCGGGCGCTGCGGCGCCTGCCCGCGCCCTGGTCCTGGCCATCGACCAGTCCACCCAGGGCACCAAGGCGCTGCTCTTCGACGCCTGTGGCGACCTGGTTGCCAAGGTGAGCCGCCCGCACGAGCAGTACGTCGACGAGCGCGGCTGGGTCGAGCACGACGCCGAGGAGATCATGACCAATGTCCTGGCCTGCGCCCGCGACGTCTGCAAGAAGGCCGGCGTCACGGCGGGCGAGGTCCGCGCGGTGGGCATCTCCAACCAGCGCGAGACGTGCCTGGCCTGGGACCGCGAGCGCCGCGAGCCGCTGGCCCGCGCGATCGTGTGGCAGTGCGGCCGCGCCAAGGATATCTGCGACGAGGTCTCGGCCGCCGATCCCGGTGTCGCCGACCTGGTGAAAGACGTCTCTGGCATGGCACTTTCGCCGTACTTCTCCGCAGCTAAGATGGCGTGGCTCCTTCGCAACGTGCCCGCCGTCGAGGCTGCGCGCGAGGCGGGGACGCTTTGCCTGGGGACCATCGACTCGTGGCTGGTGTTCAAGCTTTCCGAGGAGCACCTCTTCTTGACTGAGCCGTCCAACGCCTGCCGCACGCAGCTGCTGGACATCCGCCGCGGCACGTGGAGCTCGCGGCTGTGCGACGTCTTCGGTGTGCCGCGCGAGGCCCTGCCCACGGTCGTGAGCTCGGACGCCGTCTTTGGCCACACCACGATGGGCGGCCTGTTTGCCCAGGCGGTGCCCATCTGCGGCGTGCTGGGCGACTCGCAGGCGGCGCTGGCGGCGCAGGGGTGCCTGGCGCCCGGCGACGTCAAGGCCACCTACGGCACCGGGTCCTCGGTCATGATGCAGACCGGCGCGGACCTGGTGGAAAGCAAGAACGGCCTGGTGTCGAGCATCGCCTGGGACTTTGGCGGCGAGCGCTCCTACGTGCTTGAGGGCAACCTCAACTACACGGGCGCGGTCATCAGCTGGCTCAAGGACCAGATGGGGCTCATTTCAAACCCGGCCGAGGTAGAGGGCATAATCGCGGGCGCCAACCCCGATGACGCCGCCTACTTTGTCCCGGCCTTCACGGGCCTGGGGGCGCCTTGGTGGGACACGCGGGCGACCGGGCTTCTGACCGGCGTCACCCGCACGACGGGCCGCGCCGAGATGGTCAAGGCCTGCGCCGAGTGCATCCCGTACCAGGTGGCGGACGTCCTGGACGCCTTGCGCGCCGACACGGGCCTGGCGGTCGCGGAGCTGCGGGCCGACGGCGGCGTCACCGCCAACGGCTACCTCATGCAGTTCCAGGCCGACGTCGCGGGCGCCAACGTTGCCGTGAGCGGCCTGAACGAGCTCTCGGCTGCGGGGGCCGCCTTCGTGGCGGGGCGTTCTGCCGGCGTGTGGCAGGACAACGTGATCCTGTCGCGCGTGGGGCGCACGGTCTTCTCGCCGCAGATGGGGGAGAAGACCGTGGCAACCAAGCGGGCCGGGTGGCGCGCCGCCGTGGCCCAGGCCTGCGCGCACGCGTAGGGGCGGGGCCACGGCCGTCGCCGGGGCGCGAGGCCCTTCTCGCCACCTGCGCGCCCGTCTCGCCCCTAACCACGTTTAGTAAGGATTAGCAACACCCGTATTAAACCGCGTTTACCTGGGACTAAACCGTTTAGTAAATTTACGACAGCATCAGTAAACGCAGCGAACCACATACTATCGAGTCAGCAACAAAGCGCGCTCGCCGGCAGGGGGAAACGCCCGGCGGCGCGCAAGGAAAACGGCCCGCGACCTGCGGGCCAAACGGAAAGAGAGGGTACACAATGGCAGTGGACAACCACCAGATCGCGGTCGACGTCTTGCCGCTCGTGGGCGGTGCCGACAACGTCACCATCGCCACCAACTGCATGACGCGCC
>CAVJWS010000173.1:0-4275 GCA_963653485.1 Prevotella sp. CAG:279 | reverse complement strand
CTCGCACCGACACCACCACCGATTATAGGGCTGGTGGGACGTAAAAGTCGAGACGCAGCCTCCCGGGAAATGGGAGGTTTTTTCATGGCGGCGAACGCTGGCGAGACGAAGGTGAAGCTCTGGGAGGGCATCTGCTATCCGGAGAACATGCGCGAGGACTGGAAAGACGAGATAGACGACATCCTCCAGGTGCCGTTTGCCTATGCCGTCCACGACATCGACCATGACACGAAGTCGAAGCACAGGAAGACACACGCGCACATCATCGTCGTCTGGGGCGGCAACACCACGCGCAAGGCGATCATCAACGTGCTCAACAGGCTGTCGGCCGAGGGCAAGAAGTGCTGCTCGACGGCGGAGCCGGTCAACAACATCCGCCATGCCTACGACTACCTGATTCACGACACGGCCTCGTGCCGCAAGAAAGGCAAGGAGCTGTATCCGGTCGAGGCCCGCGTCGAGGGCAACAACTTCGACATCGGCGCGTTGGAGCAGCTCTCGACCGAGGACAAGCAGGAGATGCTCTTCGAGTTGATCGGGTTCATCATGCGCGAGAAGTTCGAGACCATCAACGACTTCACCATGGCGGCCGCGGGGGAGTATCCGAAGCAGTACAGGGCGATTATCGTCGCCTACAACTCCATCCTCGACCGCTATTGCCGGGGCAACTACCAGCAGGCGGAGAAGAAGCGCCGCATCGAGGAGGCGCGCGCGCGGCGGCTGGCCAAGGCGGCGCAGGCGGCAGACGAGGCCGAGCGCCAGGAGAGGGTTAAAAAGCAGGCGCGGGCGCGGGCGCGGAAGGTCGTGGAGGACGCCGTCGGGCCTGTCAACTCCGAGGAGGCGCGCGCGGGCGGACGAAACGAAGTGCAGGTAGATGGCGTGGACAAGTATGGGAGAGGGGCTTAGGCCCCTCTCTTTTTGGGTATAGTTTCTACTGCAACCGAGTAGAGTAGAAAGGCAGGCGGGAATGAAATTCAAGGCACTCACTCTCAGGCAGGCGGAGTCGGAATTGGACGTGCTCATCGACGCGGGGGACGAGACCGGGTGGGCGAGGGTCGCGGTCGTGCTCGGCGAGGTCGAGCGCGACAGGCTCTGGGCGGCGGAGCAATACCACAGCTTCAGCGCCTGGCTCAAGTCGTACGCGCAGCGCAAGCGCTGCTCGGAGAGCCTGCTGTGGAAGTACGTGAAGGCGGGGAAAGCGTGGGCGTCCGCGCGCGAGGCCGCGCCCGAGCTGCCGCCTATCGAGGAGGCCAGGGTGAGCGCCGAGGTCGTCGCCACCGCCGAGAAGATATACGGCGCCGACGCCGCGAGAGTGGCCGCGCTCGTCGGGGAGGTCCAGGCGGGGCGGAAGACCTCGCGCGAGGTCAGGGAGATGTGGAAGGCGGTCCGGAAGGTCGCGGGGGTCCGGACGAGCAGGCACTCTCCAAAGGTCGCGGCGACGGGCGGGGATGCCGAGATGACGAGGAAGCTCACGGCGGCGCTCGGGGCTGCGGCGTCGACGTGGATATGGGGGGCAGAGACCAAAGAGGAGGCCGAGGCCAGGAAGAGGGAGAACGCCGGGCGCGACTACCTCATGCGCGAGGCCGTCTGCGTGCGGGTCTTGACCGAGTTCCCCGTGCGGGTAGAGTCGGCCGAGCGGGCCAGGCGCATAGACGTGGCGGCGGTCTGCGTGGAGAACCAGACCACGGCCGACTGGATGGACGTGGTCCTGCGCGGCGTCGAGGTCAAGGTCTCCGCCGCCGACCTCGGGCGCGACCAGAAGATGGTGGACTACTCCCTCTTCATGGACTACATGAGCATCGCCGTCCCGGCCGACCTCGTCGGCGAGGCCCAGGACGCCGTGCCGGCAGAGTGGGGCGTCATCGCGTACGACCCCGCCGCCGACAGGGTCGAGGTGGTCAGGGAGCCGGAGAGGCTCGACGCCCCGAGGCGCGAGCAGGCGCTCATGACCGCCGTCGTCAAGCTCTCGCGGCGGGAGTCCAAGTGAGTGGAGTGAGTACTGGAGCCGATTTCAGTGGATTTGAGACCTACTGGAACCGAATAGAGTAGAACCGGGTCAAGGTAGCTCGCGGCGGGCGGCGCGCCCCGGGCGCCGATCCGCCGGGAGCGGACTTGACGCGGGGCGGGCAAGTGGAGTCGGAGACTTGAGCAAGGGTCGATGGGCGGTCTAACCCATCGACCCTTTCCTTGGCCGGGTCCTCTGCTCGGGTAGAGCGGCGGGAGAAGGGGAGGGATATGGGATTCCCATACCCATACGCACACATGCTCGCTTACCCCGGCTGCGAGACTAACGTGCAGCCGGGGGAGGAACCGCGCAAGCGTAAAGATAAGCAGGCGGACCACAGCCGCGGAACCCCTCCGGAACCGGGTCACTTAATTAACCTACCTACGTCGGTTAATTAAGTGACAAATGACAAATGACAAAAACGCCTCTGGAGAGTCCCGTTTTTTACCCCCGGCTGCGAGACTAACGTGCAGCCGGGGACGCCCGAGGACGCCTAACGGACGCGGCGGCGCGGGGGAGTATGAGGGGGCCGAGCCCCCTCATCGCGGCTCGGCCGCGTCAGGCCTCCGCGAATCTCGAGCAGGTGCGAGGATTCGCGGAGGCCACCCCGAGTGGTACACTCGGGGCAGGCGGTAAGACGAAGTCTTACCTAGCCTGCTACATAAGACTTGAGAAGTCAGATGGGTGGTGCCGCCACATGGCCAACCTGCAGGGCTACGGCACAGCTGCCGTGGGCAACATGCTCAACCACTACACGCGCCACGGCCATGACCGTGACCAGACCAGGTACACCTACGCCAACCAGAGCATCGACCCGGCGAGGACGCACATGAATTATGCAATCTTCGAGCGCGTTGACCCGGCGGCATTCGTACAGGCGTTCGTAAAAGCGGCGGATGTGCCTCCGCGTGGAGGGAAAAAAGCTACAAATGTTATATCGGACTGGGTTATAACGCTCCCAAAAAATGAAACTAAAAACGGGCGGGAGGGCCTTGAGGGCCGCGAGCGCGAGTTCTTCAAAGTGGCGTACGACTTCCTGCGGCGGACCGTGCCTGAGGATTTGGTCGTGGGTGCATGGGTCCACATGGACGAGAACCAGCCGCACATGCACTTCTGCTTCGTCCCGCTGGTCGAGACGCCGGTGATGACCAACGACAAGAGCCGGCCCCTCAAGAACAAGGACGGGTCGCTCAAGCGCGACAAGAAGGGGACCGTGCGGTATGCGAGGGTCCCGAAGGTGGGCGAGGACGGCAAGCCGGTTGTCCGCACGAGCTTCGGGCAGACGAAGGTGTACGACCGCGAGGCCATGAGGCGGTTCCACCCGGCGCTGGAGAAGGCCATGGAGGAGCACTTCGGCTTCCGAGTCGGCATCATGCTCGACGAGAAGCAGGCGGCGGAGAAGGCGCTGTCGAACGTCGCGCAGAAGGACATCGACAAGGCGAGGGCGGCCATCGCGGCGCCGGCCGAGGCCGCGGCGGCGAGGGCGAGGGCCAAGGAGGCCAGGGCGCAGATGGGCGCGGCCGCAGCCAGGGCGGAGGTGGCAGAGAGCAGGGCCGTTTTGGGGGGTCTGCAAGCAGAGGTTGAGGAAAAGCAGGCTTTAGCTGCGGAGTTGTCGGCCGAAATCAAGGAAAAAGTGGCGGCGAGGGAGGAAATCGCGGCCGAAATCTCCGGTTTGGCGGGAAGGATCGCCGACGCGAGGGAAGAGCTTGAGCAGGCGAGGGAGGAGCGCGACAGGGCCAGGGACGAGGCCGCGAGGGCCAGGGACGAGTGCGAGGGGCTGAGGAGGCGGCTGGACGGCCTTAGGACGGCTTACGAGGGGCTGAGGAGGCGCGTGGAGGACTTCGTCCAGGCGGTCGGCGCTCACGTCACCGCGCTCGGCATGGCCAAGGAGCACACGGCGTTCTTCTCAGACGCCATGGCGGCGTTCATCCGCAACCCCCTCGTCAGGGAGGCGTACGAGCTGGCGAAGGAGTGGATAGACGGGGGCGGCTGCGTCGAGCTCATCGACGACGCCTGGGAGAGGGCCGACGGCGTCGTGCTCATGGACGAGGCCGGGGTCCTCGGCGACGAGGTCCGCGCCATGGAAGACGACTGGGGGATGGAGCTCTAGACGAAAACGCCCGCCTGCCTGGGTTAGACAGGCGGGCGGGTGTTATAGTGGTGGCCGAAGGATTGAGGCGGGGCAACGCCTCAATCGCCGAGAACGAGGTTGCAGCTCGCACCGACACCACCACCGATTATAGGGCTGGTGGGACGTAAAAGTCGAGACG
>CAVJWS010000172.1:0-4846 GCA_963653485.1 Prevotella sp. CAG:279 | reverse complement strand
AGGAGTACTTCTTCGCCAACGCCACCGACGAGGCCATCATCGCCAAGGTCAAGGAACTCCTCGGCCTCTAAGCCAGAGCCACAGACCCCAAAACGAGGCCGGGCACCGCAATCAACAGCGGTGCCCGGCCTTTTTTTCGTTAGAGCAAGTACAGCTCCGTCAGCCGCCGGAGCGATGCACCCGAAAAGCAAACATTCCGCAGCAGCCTATGGTTTGAAACTCTCGAGTGCATGCTAGCGAGGACGTTTGCGTTCGGGCGCATCGTGCAGGCTGCCCGCGGAAGCGCTAGTCCCAACCACGTAAGCCGCCCGAGCGGCGCGCCCGCTAAGCAAACATTCCGCAGCAGCCATGTGCATGAAACCCTCAAGCGCAGGTGGGCAAGGGCGTTTGCATGGGGTCACACCGCGCAGGCGGCCTAGGGATGCGCCTACGCCCAGACTGCGGCCTGGGCGCGCTGGCCCACGGTGCCCATGATGACGTTGATGATGCGGCCCAGGAACAGGGCCGAGACCACGGTGGTGAGGCCAAAGCCCGAGATGTCGCCAAAGAGCAAAAGCGAGCCTAGGATGGAGACGCCCACGTGGCTCATGTCAAAGACGACCTTCACGTTGCCAAAGCTCGTGCCGAGGGCCTCGCTGGCCACCTGCACAAGGCCGTCAGGGGCGTTGGGGACGACCTCCATGTCAACCATGAGCGAGGCGCCGAAGGCCGTGACCACGAGGGCGCAGCACATGCAGGCCACCTGCGCCACGATGCCCTGCGGGCTCACGGTGATGACGGAGGCGATGAGGTCAACGAGATAGCCCATCGTGAAGGCGAAGACCATCTCGAGCAGGATCCTCGCCTGGAAGCGGCGACGCAAGATGAGCGCCTGGCAGCCGATGTAGATGGCGTAGGTGAGCGCGATCATGAACCCCAGCGTGGTGCCGGTTGCACGGGCGGCAAAGGTGGCGAAGCAGGTGAGCGAGGCCACGCCCAGCCCCGAGGCGGTCTGAAGCACCGTGCCGGCGGAGATGCAGAGCAGCCCCACGAGGTAGATGGCGTAGCGAAGGGCGGTGCGGGACCAGCAGACGGATTGTTCTTCGGCAGCGGTGACGAGCAGGGGTTTCAAAACGGGCGGGTCCTTTCTTACGGTTAGAGTCCGAGCAGGTAGCTGCGGCAGGAGGCGTTGGTTGCCGGGGTGGAGTTCTCGATGACGCAGTCGATGCCGGGGCGCATCTCGCGCGCCCAGGCGGCGAGCTGGCCAAAGCCGAAGGCGCCGGTCTCGCCCGCGCCGCGGCAGACCAGGCGGCTGCCGGAGCCGTCGCACCAACCATCAGAGTCCTCGTTGTCCACCACCTCGAAGTCCTTGGCGTGCAGGACGCGGATGCGCTCGCCGCACAGCTCGAGCATGCGCTTCGTGACTTCGGCGGCGGCGGGCACGACCTTGGGATGAAGCAGCGAGACCGGGTCGTAGATGAGGCCCAGGGCAGGCGAGTTCACGCGGTCGAGGACCTCTCGGCAGACCTCGGGCGTATTCACGACCTCGTTCCAACCCGGCTCGATGAGCAGGGGCACGCCGGCCTCCCCGACAAGCTCGCAGGCCTTCGCCAGGCCCGCACAGAAGGCGTCGACCGCCTGGTGGCCAAAGCGGTCGTCGGCCACCTTGTTGGCAACGTTGGGGCGGCCCGTCTCGGTGCCCACGGGGCAGCCCCCGAGCATGGCCGCGAAGCGAGCGCAGGCGCGGTAGTCCTCGAGGTTCTCCGCAAGCTGGGAGGCGTCCGGCGTGGCGAGGTTCTTGTAGCAGCCAAAGACCGCCACGTGCACGCCCGCCTCGGAAAGCGCCTCGCGCAGACGGGCCGCCAGGGCCTCGTCGAGGCCGCCCCGGTCAATCCCGTAGCTCTTGTACACAACCTTGCTCGGCAGCTGGATGCAGGTGAAGCCCAGCTCGCCGGCCATGCGGATGCGCTCCTCCACCGAGCCTTGCGGCAGGTCGTGCAGGCGCACGCCGACGTTGAAGGCCGGCACGGCGCCGGGCTCGTCGGCGGCGCCGGTGGCCGCGGCTATGGTCGCGCCGGCACTCACGGCACCAGCGCAAGCGCCCGCGCGGGCCGCCCCGGCAGCGCCCGCGACGTCCACGCCGCCAGCGACAAACTCGTTCTCGCCCATAGCTCTCCCCTCCCCTGCGCGCCTAGGCCAGCTTGGCGTTGACGCCGGGGGTGTAGCCGCCCCAGGGGTCGTCGATGGGACAGCAGCCGGCCGGGCTCATCGGGTCGCACTTGCCGTCCAGCTTGTCGTGCTTCATGGTCTCGATGTAGGCGAGCACGAGCGGCGCCACGCCCTTGGCGTCGTTCTTCACGATGGGCTCGCGCATGTAGTAGTCAAAGGTTCCCTCGCGGTGGGTGTTGTTGCCAAGGCCCGCCACCAGGCAGATGTTGTCGAGGGCGAGCTGGCCGTCCTTCTCGGAGAGGCAGGTCTCGCACACGCCGTCGAAGGCGCGACGGCCGTATGCGTAGTAGCGCTCGGGCAGCACGCCCAGGCGGCAGCCCTTCATGATGGCGTTGGCGAAGATGGCGCTACCGGATTCCTCGAGGTAGTTGGGGGCGATGTTGGGCAGGTTGATGACCTGGTGCCACATGCCGGTCCTCTCGTCCTGGTAGGGCAGCATGGAGTCGATGAGGTCCACGAACATCTCGCGCAGGCCGTCCTTCTCGGCAGACATCGAGGGCGGCATGAGCTCCCAGGTGTCGATGAGCGCCATGGCGAACCAGCCCTCGGCGCGCAGCCAGAAGTTCTGCGAGAGGCCCGTCACCGGGTCGCACCAGAACTGCTTCTTGGACGAGTCGTAGGCGTGGTAGTACAGGCCGTTCTTCTCGTTGCGCATGAGGTTGTGGACCACCTGGAACATGTGGAACGAGTCGGAGCAGGCGCGGCGGTTGTGGAAGCTGAGCTCGTACTGCATGTAGAAGGGCTGGGCCATGTACATGCCGTCGAGCCAGATCTGGTTGGGGTAGACCGCCTTGTGCCAGAACACGCCTTCCTTGGTGCGGGGCTGGTGCTCGAGCTGGCCGTAGATGGTGTCCATGGCCAGGCGGTACTTCTCCTTGCCCGTGATCTCGTACAGGCGGTAGAGGGTCTTGCCGGCGTTGACGTTGTCAAGGTTGTACTCGGTGGGGTCGTAATGCTTGATGGTGCCGTCGTCCTGGACGAAGAAGTCGATGTAGCTGTCGGCGAACTCCAGGTAGCGGTCCTCGCCGGTGATCTCGTAGAGCTCGATGAGCGCCTTGATCATGCAGCCGTCGATGTAGTTCCAGGTGTTCTCCTTACCGGCACGGATCTTCTCGATGTTCCAGGCAGGCGCCTGCGGCGTGGAGTTCTCCACGAGCTGGGCGATGTAGCGGTCGAGAATCTGGTTGCAACCCATTGCTTGTCCCCTCTCAGGATGCCGCTCGCGCTTCCCCATCCTGCACAAACGGCCATATCTTATGCTTCCTCGATACTTGAACTATAGACGTAAACCGGTTTAGTGAGTTAACGTTCACCTTCCGTTCTCGCAAACGGCATAAAATACGCCGCCGGCGGGGCCTTTCGGGCTCTCCGTCGGCGGCGTTCTGGTGGGTATGGCTCGGCCTGGGCGCCGGACGAGCAGCGAGGCCGGCACCTGTCCGCAGCGCCGCGCGAGGACCGACGGCGATGTGGCGCGCCCGTTTTGGGCGCCACACGAGGACGGCGCGCAGGCCGCCGGCAATGGGCCTCGCCAGGTTTGGACGCAGCCCGGGCGCCCGGCAAGCAACGGAGCCGATGCCCGTCTACAGCACCGTGCGCAGCCCCGCCGCGATGCGCCGTGCCAGGCGCTCGTAGCCGTCCGGCGAGTAGTGCAGGCCGTCGGGCATGTAGCGCTGCCGGTGCTCGGGCAAGTACGGCGAGATGCCGCTGGACGCATACAGGTCAATGACCGGCACCGAGTAGCGGTCAGCCACCTCGCGCACGGCCTCCACATAGGGAAGCTGCGTGAGCCCCAGGTGGTTCTCCTCAAAGCTGCCCGGGATGTCCTTCGCCGCGATGCCGCTCGTCTTGCACGGCGTCATGACCACGAGACGGGCCTCGGGCGACTTGGCGACCAGGCCGCGGACGAGCACGTCGAGCGCCCCGTAGAACTCGTGCGGGTCGGTCGAGCCCATCTGCCCCAGGGGCACGTTGCGGCTGAAGTCGTTCACGCCGCCAAAGAGCAGGTAGACGTCCGCGCCCGCCTCGACGCCATCCAGACGCTCCACAAAGGAGTCGTCGCGGTCGGCCTTGATGGCCAAACGGGACCCCTTCACGCCAAAGTTCTCCACCGTGGCGCCGCCGAGGAGCTCACCGAGGTGGGCCGTCCAGCTGATGGCCGGCCCGCCGGCGCCGCAGCCGTTGTCTCCCCAGGTGGTGGAGTCGCCAAAGCAGCAGATGGTGAGCTCGCCCAAGTCCTTGTCCATCGCTTGTCCCTTCGGGCGCGCCTAGGCGCGGATGACCTCGTCGACGTTCTGGAGCTGCAGCTCCTCGCCCTCCTGGCCCTCAACCACGACGTTGCGCAGGTCGAGCACCTTCACGTTCTGGGCGATGATGCCCTGGCGGGCCATCGGCTCCACGCCGCAGGCCATGGCCGGCACGGCCGGCTCGGCATCGTCGGCAAAGGTGACGTGGATGTCCTCGAAGGTGAGGCGCGTCACCTTGCTCTCGGGCAGGCCCGTGATGTAGGCGGCAGCGGCGTGGCAGTTGGTGGCCTCGATGTCGCGGAAGGTCGTGACGCCAAAGCCGGGCGTGCGCTCGTCCACCGGCAGGGCCTCGCGGTTCTGCACGTAGTCGGTCTTGCCGTCCTTGTCGCAGAAGT
>CAVJWS010000171.1:4671-5277 GCA_963653485.1 Prevotella sp. CAG:279 | reverse complement strand
CAGGCCTCCTGCTTCGGCGGCAAGTACACCACCACCGACTGCACCTTCAAGATTGACGCCGCCGGCTCCACGCCCGCAGAGGCGCTTGTCTCCGAGGCCTCCTTCACCTTCGAGAACAACCTGTCCGCCCTGACCTCAATCGGCCGCGTCACCCCGCGCGAGATTGCCGAGGGCAACCTCTCCGCAGGCTGCTCGGTGACCACCATCCCCGACGACATCACCGAGTACAAGAAGCTCA
The DNA here is from genome assembly GCA_963653485.1 of Prevotella sp. CAG:279. Taxonomy (GTDB): domain Bacteria; phylum Actinomycetota; class Coriobacteriia; order Coriobacteriales; family Atopobiaceae; genus Parolsenella. Next base: position 5,039 of record CAVJWS010000171.1, on the reverse strand, counting down.
TGACCGGCTCGGCCAGCTCCACCGCCCTCACCGGCACCGTGGTTCTCGGCAGCGTCTACGCCAAGTTCTTCCACACCGAGGACACGAACATGACGCTGGAAATCGAGGTGAACCACTGCCCGTTCACCGCCGAGTTCCCCGAGGTCGACCCCGAGGGCAACGAGGCCACCATCCAGTTCTCCACCGACGCGGCCATCATCACCGCCGCCGGCGAGTCCCCCGTCACCGTGACGCTCGTAAACCAGGTCGAGAGCTACGCATAGCGGCTAGCGATAAGCGCAACCGTCATCAAGAGGGGCCGTGCCAACCGGGGCGCGGCCCCTTTCCTTTGGCGGGGGACGGCGGCCCGAACATGGGCGCGTCCGCAA
>CAVJWS010000171.1:0-4661 GCA_963653485.1 Prevotella sp. CAG:279 | reverse complement strand
GCCTAGCCCATACAAGCGACATAGAGCGACCCGCAAAGGCCGTGCCCACAACCGGGCGCGGCCTTTTCTCGTGGCGGGGGACGTGTGGCCGAACATCGGGCATGTCCGCAAGGGAAGGCAAACGAAAGGAACCCAAATGGACTACGGCACCATCAAGTTCGGCAAGGTCGGCACCAACGAGACCGTCCTCGAGACCCCGTGGATGCCAGCCGCGTTCTCGCTCGTCAACGCTCGTTTGGCCGAGTGCGGCAACACGGCGCTGGACGGCGACACCGAGATGCAGGCCACCTACGCCGCCTACTACGTGGCCGAGCTGGCCGGGCACAAGCTCGTAGACCTGCCGCCGGTGGAGCAAATCAAGAAGAGCGACCTCTACGCCGCAAACTGCCAGTACGACTTCGTGCTCGTCCAGCCCGAAGGGGAGAGCGCAGACGAGGACGAGGTGGACGAAAACCCTACGGCTACGAGGGGCGCACGTTCCTAGCCCTGTCCCGCTTCACCGGCACGGGCGTGGGGGAGCTGTACAGGCTCGCGTACAAGCACCCCCGCGCCTGGCTGCAGCTCTGGTACGACATGCGGCTGGTGGCGGAGCGGGAGGAAGGCGGCAAGAGGCCCGCATGGAAGAAGAGGGGCGAGACGGCGGCCGACGCGAGGGACAGGCTGCGCGCCGAGAGGGAGAGCGCCAAGAGACGGCTGGGAATCGAGTAGGAGCGTCGCTTGTACACCATCGAAGTCCAAGGGCTTGACGAGGCAGTGGCAGCGCTGCGCGAGGTCGACCGCAAGGCGGCCACGGAGCTGACGAAGCGCGTGCGCGACGCCGTCAAGCCAACGCTCGCCAAGGCCAAGGGGTACGCCCACGTCGGCTCCAACCCGTCAGGTGGCTACGCGCGCTCGCTAGCCCTGCGCACGACGCAGACGGGCGCCAAGTTCGTCTCCACGGACCCCGGCGGAGGCGTAATCGAGTTCGCCAATCCCGGGGCGCTCATCCTCACCGGACCCAGGGCGGGGCGCAGGGCCGGCGTGCCCCACGGCAGCAGGCCGCCACGCGCCCTGCTGAGGGCAATCCTCGAGGACGAGGAGCAAATCGTCGAGGACGTGAACCGCGAGGTAATAGCCATGTGCGACTTTGACGTTGGGAGCATCTAGCGATGGGCAAGGCATCTATCACAATCGCGGTCGGCGCGCTCTGGAACGGCGGGGCGCAGCTTGACGAGGTCACGAGCAGCCTCAAGCGCATGGAGCGCCTCGCGTCGCAGTCCAGCGCCTCGACCACGCGCGAGCTCGCCCTGCAGGGGCAGGAGTGGCAGAACCTCGGAAGCACCATCTACGGCATCGGCTCGGAAATCTCCGAGGTGGGAGTCAAGCTCACCAAGGGCATCACCGCGCCGATGGCGGCGATGGGCGGCTACTGCGTCACGCAGGCCGTGAGCTTCGACACCGCGCTCGCCAACCTGAACAAGACGGCCGACCTCACCGAGGAGGAGCTTGAGGAGTTCGGCCAGGCCGCCTTGGACGCCAGCAAGACCAGCCCCGTCACCGCCGAGGAGATACTGAACGCCGAGGCGTTGGGCGCCCAGCTCGGCATCAGCAACGAGGCGTTGGCCGAGTTCGCCGACACCGCAACCGGCCTCGACATCTCCACGAACATGGACATGGAGACCGCCGCCACCCAGCTGGCGCAGTTCGCCAACATCGTCGGCATGGCGGACGACGAGACGAGCAACTACGGCTCCACCATCGTCGATTTGGGCAACCACCTCGCGACCACGGAAAGCGACATAAGCAACATGGCGCTGCGCCTCGCGGGCACCAGCACCGCCGCGAAGCTCGGCAGCGCCGACATCCTCGGCATGGCGGGGGCCATGTCCTCGCTCGGCATCAAGGCCGAGGCGGGCGGCTCGGCCATGACGCAGATCGTCACGAACATCTCGACCGCCGTCTCCGAGGGCGGGGACCAGGTCGAGGAGTACGCCCGCGTCTGCGGCATCTCCGCCGACGAGTTCGCCGCAGCGTGGCGGGACAAGCCAATCGAGGCCCTCGAGATGATGGTCGAGAGCGCCGGCGAGCTCGTAGACTCCGGCTATGACGTCAACACGCTGCTCGGCGAGCTCGGCGTCAGCGGCATCCGACAGACGGACGTCATGCGCCGCCTCATCGGCCAGTCCAACACCCTGCGCGACGCGGTGGACCGCGCCAACGCGGCGTGGGAGGAGAACACCGCCCTCAGCAACGAGGTCAGCAAGCGCAACGAGTCGCTTGAGAGCCGCTTCGACACGCTCAAGAACAAGGTGGACGCCGCAGCCACCGACCTCGGCGGCGTGTTCGCCGAGGCGCTGCTTGATTTGGCAGACGGCCTCTCACCGGTTATCGACGGCATCGGAGACGCCGCAGAGGCCTTCAAGAACATGTCGCCGTCCGCGCAGGCGGCCATCACCATGCTCGCGGGCGTGACCGCCGCCGCCGGCCCCGTGGTCACCATCGCGGGCAAGCTCGTGCAGGGCGTTGGCAACATCTCGACCGCCTTCGGCAACGTGCAGTCCAACGTGGCCGTCTTCAAGGACGCGCTGAACACGACCGACGGCTCGCTCATGCGCGTCTACGCCAGCAGCAAGAGCGCCGCGTCCACCGTGGGCACGTTCGGAAACGCCGCCGCCAAGGCCGCCGGCGGCGCCGACAAGTACGTGGCCGCGTGGGAGTCCATGGTGGACTCCGCAAAGCGCGCCGACTCCGCCATCAAGAACTACAACTCGACCATGGACAAGATGGCCGAGAACAACAAGCAGATCGCCGACCTCACCGACCAGCTCTCAACCTCCACCGGCAAGGGCGCAACGCAAATCAACAAGTCCATCGCCTCGCTGCAGAAGCAGAACGCGGCGCTCGAGGAGAGCGCCCGCAAGTACGACGAGGTGGCCACCGCCGCCCAGAAGGAGTACGTGCAGAGCGGCAAGATGGTCTCCCAGTGGTCGAACTCCACCAAGGAGGCCGAGAAGGCCGTTGACGGCCTGGACAACATGCAGGAGAGCCTGGGCGAGGTCACGGACGGCCTGCAGCTCAGCTCCAAGGGCGCAAGCCAGTTCAGCAAGGCCGCCACGGGCATCACGACCGCAGTTGCGGGCTTCGCCAAGGCCGCTGCCCTCAGCGCGGGCATGCTCGCGCTCGGTGCCGCCGTGGCCTACGTGGCTGAGCAGGTCATGGAGTGGTGGAACCACGAGCAGCTTGTCAACCAGGCGTCCCAGAGCCTGTCCGACATCATGGTGACGGCAAGCGCCAACGCCAGCGGCCTTGCCACCTCCATCGGCGAAATCGACTACAAGGCCGAGGAGACCACGCAGAAGCTCGCAAACCTCAATGACTCCGTGACCGACACCTTCACCGAGTACCAGACCAACAGCGGCATGCTCGACCAGTACGTGGCCACCATCCAGGAGCTCGGAAACAAGAGCGGACTCACCGCCATCGAGCAGGCAAGGCTCGAGCAGGCCGTGAAGGGCTACAACGACGTGTGCGGCACCAGCTACGAGGTCACCGACGCCGCCAACGGCAAGATTAGGGACACCGCCGACGACTGCGACGTGTCCACCGACAAGCTGCTCGAGAACGCCGAGGCGTGGAAGAAGAACGCCGAGGCGCAGGCCTACAACCAGATAGCCGCCCAGTACCTGCAGGTGCAGGTGGAGGCCTCCATCAAGCTCAAGCAGGCCCAGAGCGAGCTCAACCAGGAGACGGAGAAGTTCAATAAGCTACATTCCGAGAGCGGCGGCGCCTGGACACAGGAAATGGTCGATACACAGAACCGCATCGGCGAGCTGAAAAACAGCATCAGCGAGCTGGGCAACGACTACATGACCGCGGCGGCGAACTCGCAGTCGGCCACCGACCTCATGGCCATCTCCGCAAGCAACCTCTCCGACACCATCAAGAACACCCTCACGGCGCTCCCGTCCACCATGCAGAGCACCGGCGTCGAGGTGGCAAACCAGCTCGCGGCGGGCATCGACGCGGGCTCCATCAACGTCCAGACCGCAGAGCAGTTCATCGTGGACGGCATACAGGGCACCGTGGGCTCCATGCCCGAGCAGATGCAGCCCATCGGCATGAGCGCCGCGCAGGCGCTCGCTCAGGGCGTGAGCGACGGCTCGGTGAGCGTGGAGGCGGCCACGGCGGCGCTGCAGGCCGTCTCCACGGGCGACCTGGGCGCGATAAAGCAGGCCTTCGCAGACGCGGGCGTTGAGATGCCGCAGTCGCTCGCCGACGCAATCACCGCAAACGCTACCCTGCCGTCCGGCTCGGTGGACTACATGAAGTCGCTCGTGGCGCTCAAGCTCACCGGCGGAGACCTGGCCGAGACGGCGGCGATATGCGGCGGCAACATCGACCAGGGGCTCGCGGACGCAATTACGAAGGGCACGCTATCCGAGGAGGCCGCCAAGTACCTCGGCGAGGACGTCATCACAAAGCTCAACGAGGGCGCAGGTTGCCACTCACCGTCCGTCAAGGCGGCGGACACCGGCTCCAACGTTGACGCGGGCCTTGCGCAGGGCATCAGCGGCAACCAGTCCACCGCCACAAACGCGGCAAGCGCCCTCGGCAACGCCGTCACGGGCGCGCTCAGCGGAATCGTGGCCACTCTCACCGGCGACGGCCGCAGCGCCTCCAGC
>CAVJWS010000170.1:0-5838 GCA_963653485.1 Prevotella sp. CAG:279 | reverse complement strand
CCGGCGCCTTCACCGGCGAGACCGCTCCCTCCATGCTCGAGGCCGTCAACGCCACCTACTGCATCATCGGCCACTCCGAGCGTCGCGGCTACTTTGGCGAGACCGACGAGGACATCAACAAGAAGGCCAAGGTCCTCATGGAGCACGGCGTCGTGCCCATCAGCTGCTGCGGCGAGTCCCTCGAGGTCCGCGAGGCCGGCACCCACGTCGAGTTCGTCGTCGACCAGATTAAGAAGGACACCGAGGGCCTCACGATCACCGACCCCTCCAAGTACGTGATCGCCTACGAGCCCATCTGGGCCATCGGCACCGGCAAGACCGCCACGGCCGATGACGCCCAGGAGGTCTGCGGTGCCATCCGCAAGACCCTGGTCGAGATTTTTGGCGCCGAGGTTGCCGACGGCATCCGCGTGCTCTACGGCGGCTCCGCCAAGCCCGAGAACGTCGCCGGCTTCCTCGAGAAGGAAGACGTGGACGGCGCCCTCGTGGGCGGCGCCTCCCTCAAGGCCGACAGCTTCGCCGCCATGGTGCTCGCTGCCGCCGAGTAGGGGAGCGCTTGCTTGCCTCGCGCCTAGGACGCATGCCTAGGACGCGTTCGCAAGCGGCACATATTGTGTGACTTCGGGGCAGGGTAGCCGTTTGTGCTATCCTGTCCTGCTGTATGTCTGCAACTTTAGAAGGAGCTTCACGTGGGTCCTCTTAACACGATTCTGCTGGTGGCTTGGGCCATCTCCGCCGTCGCCCTCGTTATTCTCGTGCTCATGCACTCCGGCAAGGGCACCGGCGTCTCCGACATGATTGCCTCGTCCATGTACAACGCCAACGCCGGCAGCGGCGTGTGGGAGAAGAACCTTGACCGCCTCACCATCATCGCGGCCGTTGTCTTCTTCGCCACCATCATCGTGTTCATGCTCACCTATCCGCTGGGCACCATCGGCTAGGCTTTGTAGCCAAGAAGCTTGTAGAGGCGCGCCTCCTTAGCGGGGCGCGCCTTTTCTTTATGAAGAAACTATTTAGCAACATGAAAAGTGGGGCACCAAAACTGAATATTGTTAACTCCGTATTTCAGCGGACACCCATTCTGCCTGTTAATACACAGATTTGCTTGCAGCCTATACAGTAAAACCGGATAATCCTGTAACTAGTTTGCAAGCGGTGGCCCTTTTTCGAGATTGCTCGCGTAATGGGCCGATAAACCCCACGTAAACGAACTGAAAAGAAAAGGCCAACGCTTGCTAAACAGGCGCTGAGTGACGGGGCAAAAGGTTGTCCGGCGAGGCGTCGCAATAATAGGGGAGGATTCAATGGCTATGCCCATGAACCGCCGTACGTTCGTCAAGGGCAGCCTGGCCGCCAGCGCCATGGCCGCTCTCGCCGCTTGCGGCAAGAAGTCCACCGACAGCTCCGCCACCTCTGGCGAGGGCTCCACCGGCGGCACGCTCAACTACTACATCAACAACCCCACCTCCATCGATCCTTACGATCTGGAGGAGGACCAGGGCATGCAGGTCGGCTACCAGCTGTTCGACGCCCTGACCACCTATGACTTCGAGGCCGAGACCCTCGTGGGCCTGGCCGCCACCAGCTGGGACGTCAACGACGCCGCCGACGAGTTCACCTTCCACCTCGTCGAGGGCGCCAAGTTCCACGACGGCACCACCGTCACCTCCAAGTCCTTCAAGCAGGCCTGGGAGCGCATCGTCAGCCCGACGACCTCCACGGCCCACGCCTCCGCCATCGGCTACCACCTCGCCATGGTCCAGGGCTACTCCGAGCTTTCCGCCGGCGACGCCACCGAGCTCACTGGCGTGACCTGCCCCGACGACAACACCCTCGTCGTCAAGCTCTCCCAGTCCTACGCCGACTTCACCTACGTCGTCATGCACCCGGCCCTCTCGCCGGTGCCCGACTGCGCCCTCGATGACTTCGACACCTTCTTCTACGCCCCCGTGGGCAACGGCCCCTTCAAGATGGACGGCAAGTGGGAGGACGGCCAGGAGATCAACCTCGTGAAGTTCGAGGACTACTCCTACGGCGAGGCCGCCAAGATCGACGGCATCCACTTCAACATCCAGAAGGACGTCCAGACGGCCTACACCGAGTTCCAGGCCGGCAACCTCGACGTCGCCAACGTCCCCACCACCCAGCTCAAGGACGCCATCTCCCAGTACGGCGAGTCTGAGGACGGCTCCACCATCACCCCGGGCCACCAGGTCCTCACCGGCGCCGAGCTCTCCACCTATTACCTGATGTGCAACGTCACCGACCCCACCCTGGCCGACGTCGACCTGCGCAAGGCCCTGTCCCTGGCCATCAACCGCCAGGCCATCTGCGACACCGTCTTCGAGGGCACCCGTGAGCCCGCCGGCGGCATCATCCCGCCCGGCATCGCCGGCTACCAGGAGAACACCTGGGAGTTCGTTAAGTACGACGTCGACGCCGCCAAGGAGATCCTCGACGCCAAGTACCCGGCCGACGCCGACGGCAAGCGCGGCATCACCGTCTCGCTGACCTACAACCTCGACGGCGACCACAAGTCCGTCATGGAGATGGTCATGGCCGACCTCGCCGCCGTGGGCATCGACACCACCTCCAACACCGCCGAGTGGGCCTCCATCCTCACCAACACCTACCCCAACAAGGACTTCCAGCTTGGCCGCCTTGGTTGGATCGCCGACTACCCGATCATGGACAACTTCATGTACCCGCTGTTCTACACGGGTGCTGACAACAACTACGGCGGCTACTCCAACGCCGACGTCGACGCCGCCATCCTGAAGGCCCGCGCCACGGCCGACGACGCCGAGCGCATCGCCGCCTACCAGGAGGTCGACAAGCTCGTCTCCGCCGAGATGCCCGTCATCCCGCTGTTCTACTACAAGCACCAGATGGTCGGCTCCTCTCGCATCAAGTACCTCCACATCGATCCGCAGAAGCTGATCAAGATGGACGAGGTCGAGCTCGAGGGCTAAACCAAAGGTTCACCCTTAGGCGGGGAAACCCGCATGGGCGGCGGGGCATCTAGGTGGTGCCCCGTCGCCAGTAGGGGGCCTTGCAAGCGGCAGCGCAGCCGCCCCTTGCAAGGCCCACATCCACGACAGGAGTTGTACGCATGGGAAAGTACATACTCAAGCGCGTCCTGCAGTTCATCCCGGTGTTCATCGGCGTCACGATGATCCTCTTCGCCATGAAGACGATCGTCCCGGGCGACCCGGTGAAGATCATCACCGGCGGCAAGCAGGTTACGCCTGAGACCGAGCTCCAGATCCGCATCTCCAACGGCCTCATCGAGACCGACGGCGAGGGCCACGCCCTCTACGACGAGGATGGCAACACCATCCCCACGCCGATCTGGAAGCAGTACGTCACGTATATGAACGACCTGCTCCACGGTGACTTGGGCACGTCGTACACGCGCAACATGAAGGTTGCCGACATCCTCATCAACAAGTACCCCTACACCGTGAAGCTGGCCATCGTGGCCATCATCCTCGAGGCGATAGTGGGCATCGGCGCAGGTATGGTCTCGGCCATCAAGCGCTACTCGTTCTGGGACGTGCTCGTCACCCTCATCACCTCCATCCTGGTGGCCATGCCCGCCTTCTGGCTCGGCATGATGTTGCAGCTGTTCTTTGGCGTCTTTCTCAAGAACGCCACCGACGGCGCCTTCTACCTGCCCATCTCCGGTGCGGGTGGCTCGAGCTCGGAGTTCCAGAGCTGGGTGCACTACATCCTGCCCGCCGTGACGCTGGCCTCGGTCTCCACCGCCTACGCCGCGCGCATCATGCGCTCGCAGCTGCTTGAGGTCATGAACCAGGACTACATCCGCACGGCCAAGGCCAAGGGCCTCTCCCGTCGCGACATCATCTGGCACCACGCCCTCAAGAACGCGCTCATCCCCGTCGTGACCTACATCGGCATCGACTTCGGTGGCATGCTCGCCGGCGCCATCCTCACCGAGACGGTCTTCAACTGGCCCGGCATCGGCTACGAGATCTACCGCGCCGTGACCCAGCGTGACTGGCCCATCGTCCTTGGTGGCGTCACCGTCGTCGTGGTCGTCGTGATGCTCATCAACCTGCTGGTCGACATCAGCTACGCCTTCCTCGATCCGCGAATCCGCTTCGGCGGCTCCAAGAGCGAAGGGTAGGGGAGTGACACATGACTGAGAACAACCTCAACACCGAGGAGCAGGAGAAGGAGCAGACCGGCGCCTTCTCCGAGGCCCTCGAACAGGCCAAGCACGAGGCCGAGGTCGGCGCCGCCGGCCCCAAGGCCACCAAGCCCGCCGAGGCCCGCACCCTGTGGAGCGACGCCTGGAAGCGCCTGAAGAAGAACAAGCTCGCCCTCATCGGCGCCATCTGGATCGTCTTCGTGGTCATCGTGGCCATCACGGCCGACCTCTGGGCCCCGCAGCTGCTTGGCTCGCCCACCCAGATCGACTCCACCACGGTTGCCCAGACCTCCAAGCTCCCGCCTTCGCTCGAGCACCCCTTCGGCACCGACGCCACCGGCCGTGACCAGCTCGTCCGCGTCATCTACGGCGCCCGCGTCTCGCTCACCGTCGGCGTCATCGCCACGCTCATCTCCACGGCCATCGGCCTCGTGATGGGCGCCCTCGCGGCCTTCTACGGCGGTTGGTGGGACACCATCATCATGCGCCTGGCCGACATGTTCCTGGCGATTCCCTACACGCTGTTCGTCATCACGATGCTCGCCGTCATCGGCCAGGGCATCCAGAACGTGTTCATCGCCATCGGCGTGCTGGGCTGGCCCTCCATCGCCCGAGTCTTCCGCTCGGCCATCCTTTCGGTCAAGGAGAACGACTACGTGGACGCCGCGCGCGCCATGGGCGCCTCCGACTTCCGTATCGTCGCTCGCCACATCTTCCCCAACTCCGTGGCCTCCATCGTGGTCTACGCCACGATGAACGTCGGCGGCGCCATCCTCACCGAGAGCGCCCTTTCCTACCTGGGCATGGGCGTCACCCCGCCCACCCCCTCCTGGGGCATCATGATCCAGGACGGCCAGACCTTCCTGCAGACCCAGCCCTGGCTCATGATCATGCCGGGCCTGGCGATTCTCACCACCGTGCTCGCCTTCACCCTGCTGGGCGACGGCCTGCGCGACGCGCTCGACGTCAAGATGAAGGACGCGTGATAGACGATGGCATTTGGTAAGAAAAAGGCGATTGACCCGAGCCAGGACCTCAAGAACCAGCCGGTTCCCGAGGGCAGCCACCTGCTCGAGGTCGACGACCTCAAGATGTACTTCCACACGGCCGACGGCGTGGTCAAGGCCGTCGACGGCGTGAGCTACACGCTCGACCGCGGCGAGACCCTCGGCGTGGTCGGCGAGTCGGGCTCGGGCAAGTCGGTGACGGCCATGACCATCATGGGCCTCATCGAGATGCCTCCCGGCAAGATCGAGGGCGGCGACGTCCGCTACCGCGGCAAGTCCCTGCTCGAGATGAGCGAGCACGAGATGCAGTCCATCCGCGGCAATGACATCGCCATGGTCTTCCAGGACCCGATGACCTCGCTCAACCCCGTCTACACCATCGGCCGCCAGCTGGGCGAGGGCCTGCGCCTTCACCGCGGCTACACCAAGGAGCAGGCGGAGAAGCGCGCCATCGAGCTGCTCGACATGGTTGGCATCCCCAACCCCGAGCAGCGCGTGAAGGAGTACCCGCACCAGTTCTCCGGCGGCATGCGCCAGCGCGTCATGATCGCCATGGCCCTGGCCTGCGACCCCGACATCCTCATCGCCGACGAGCCCACCACGGCCCTCGACGTGACCATCCAGGCGCAGATCATCGAGCTCATGCAGGAGATGCAG
>CAVJWS010000169.1:0-6574 GCA_963653485.1 Prevotella sp. CAG:279 | reverse complement strand
GAGAACTACGAGGGCTACGCCACGGCCAAGGCCAAGCTCGAGGTGACCAAGCGCACCGTGGAACTCACCTCCAAGTCCGCCTCCAAGGTCTACGACGGCACTGCGCTTACCGCCCCTGAGGTTGAGGTCTCCGGCGACGGCTTTGTCGAGGGCGAGGTCGAGAACCTCAGCGCAACCGGCTCCGCGCTCAACGCTGGCGACAGCGTGGTCAACGAGATCGCCTACGACGCCAAGAAGGGCTTCGACTCCAACAACTACACCGTCACCAAGCACGAGGGCACGCTGTCCGTCAGCGCCCAGTCCATCGTGCCCGGCGAGGATGGCGAGAGCGACGACTCCTATAAGGGCGTCGGGATTGACGCCCCGTCCGACGTCGAGTACGACGGCAAGGCCCACCAGTGGAAGCCGGCCGTGACCGACAAGGACGGCAACAAGCTCGTTGAGGGCACCGACTACACCGTCACCTACACGCGTGACGGCAAGGAGGTCACCGACTTCACGAACGTCACCGGCGTCATCACCGTGACCGTCACCGGCAAGGGCAACTACACCGGTACGGCCGAGCGCAGCTACCAGATCACCGCCGCGCCGCTCACGGTTACGACCGAGGGCGCCACGAAGGTCTACGACGGCGAGGCCCTGACGAACGACAAGGCCACCGTCAACGGCCTCAAGAACGGCGAGACCGCGACCATCCACGCCACGGGCACGCAGACCAAGGTCGGCGATAGCTCCAACGGCTACAAGCTCACCTGGGACGGCACCGCCTCCGAGTCCAACTACAGCATCACCGCCGAGGAAATCGGCAAGCTCGTCGTGACCGAGACCGCCGAGCAGATCGTGGCCACCCCGCTGGACGTCACGGTGCAGTACGACGGCCAGGCCCACGGCACCACGGTCCAGGTGTCCAACCTGCCCAAGGGCTACGCGGTCAAGACCGCCAAGTCCAACGCGTCGGCCACCAACGTTGCCGACGGTGACGTGACGGCCGCGGTCGACGAGCTCGTCATCGTGAACGCCGAGGGCGAGGACGTCACGTCCAAGCTCGACATCGATCGCGGCACGGCCACCATCAAGGTGACCCCGGTGACGCTGACCGCCGTCACCGAGAGCGCCGAGAAGGTCTACGACGGCGAGGCCCTCACCCAGGAGGGCGGCAGCCTGACCGGCTTCGTCAACGGCGAGTCCGCCGAGCTCGTTACCACCGGCTCGCAGACCTACGTCGGCAAGAGCGACAACACCTATGAGATCAAGTGGACCGGCGCTGACGAGAAGAACTACACCGTCGTGTCTACGCTTGGCGCGCTCGTCGTGACCGCCAAGGGCGCAAACAACGACAAGGTCATCACCAAGTCCCACAAGGCCGGCACCTATAAGCTGGGCGAGACCGTTGAGTTCACCATCACGGCCACCAACATCTACGACACGGCCAAGACGCTCACCATCTCCGAGATGGACGGCGTGAAGCTCAGCCAGAGCACCTTCGCCAACGTCGCACCCGGCGCGTCCGTGACCGCCACGGCCACCTATACCATCCAGGAGAAGGACATCCAGGCCGGCGCCTTCGTGAACACCGCCTCCGTCAAGTTCTCTGGCGGCGAGGAGTTCAGCAACACCGACACCGTGACGGTGGAGGACAAGAACGCCCACCTGAGCGTCGAGAAGGTCACCACCTCCACGCCCAAGAACGGCAGCACCTATGCCCTGGGCGAGACCATCTCCTATGACGTCACCGTCACCAACGACGGCAACGTCACCGTGAGCGACGTAACCACCACCGACTCCCTGCCCGGCGCCAAGCTGGCCGCCGGCCAGAGCGCCAACGTGGGCGAGCTCGCGCCTGGCGAGTCTGCCACGGTGAAGTACGTCTACACCGTGACCGAGGCCGACGTAGTGGCCGGCAAGGTCACCAACGGCGCCACCGCCTCTGGTAACAGCTCCGCCGACAAGACCGACGTCACCCCCGGCGAGACCTCCGACGAGATTGAGCCTGGCCACGCCGACCTGGTCGTCACCAAGAAGGTCACCTCCGAGCCCGCCAATGGCAGCGCCTACGCCCTGGGCGAGACCATCGAGTACGCCATCACGGTGAAGAACAACGGCAACCTGACCGCCAAGAACTTCCAGGTCATCGATGAGAACGCGGACAGCTTCACGCCCGTCACCATCGGCGAGCTGGCTCCTGGCGCCACCTCCCAGGTCATCAAGGCCACCCATGTCGTGACCGAGGCCGACATCCTGGTCGGCAAGGTCACCAACGTTGCCACTACCACCGGCGGCAACACCGACAGCCCCAAGGTCACCCCCAGCCCCGAGCCGGGCGAGGCCGACGCTGACGTGGTTGCCCCCGACACCACGCTTGAGGTGAACAAGGTCGCCGACACGGCCCAGAACGGCTCCTACAAGCTGGGCGAGGAGGTCAGCTTCACCATCACCGTCACCAACAAGGGCAACGTGGCCTACCACAACGTGAAGGTGTCCGACGAGCAGACCGGCCTCTCCGAGACCATCGAGACGCTCGCCGTCGGTGAGACCCGTACCTTCACCACCACCCACACCATCACCGAGGACGACCTCGTGAAGGGCTCCTACGCCAACACGGCCACCGCCGCGGCTGACCCCGTGACCGACCCGAAGAGCGGCGAGGACGTCACGCCTTCCGGCGCCGACACCGAGACCATCTCCACCGAGGAAGTCGAGAGCGCCATCACGGTTACCAAGACCGCGGCCGCTGGCTCCTACGCCGCCGGCGACGCGGTTGAGTACACCATCACGGTGGCCAACACCGGCAACGTGACCGTCTATGACATCAACGTGGTCGATGCCAAGACGGGCCTCTCCGAGACCGTGACCCTGGCCAAGGGCGAGACCCGCACCTTCACCACCAGCTACGTCGTGACCGACGAGGACATCGCGGCCGGCACGCTCTCCAACACCGCCACCGCCACGGGCACCGACCCCAAGGGCAACGAGGTTGAGGGCTCCGACACCGAGGTCATCGACGACGCCACCCAGCCCGACCCGGACAACCCCGAGAAGCCCACGCTCAAGCGCGAGCTCAACGTCTCCGAGCTGAACGACGTCGAGTACAACGGGCAGTCCCAGCAGCTGGCACCGGCCGTCACCGACAAGTACGGCAACCTGCTCGTTGAGGGCACCGACTACGTGCTGAGCTACAGCGCCGACACCACCAACGTCGGTGAGGTCACGGTCACCGTGACGGGCATCGGCAACTATGCCGGCGTCATCGACCGCAGCTACAACATCACGCCCGCCGCCCTCACCATTACCACGGGCAGCGCCGTGAAGGCCTATGACGGCACCGCGCTCACCAGCTCCGAGATTCGTATCGAGGGCCTCAAGGGCACCGACGCCGTGTCTGCCGCCACCACCGGCACCATCACCGAGGTCGGCAGCGCCACCAACACCTACTCCATCGACTGGCTCGAGACGGACAAGAACAACTACACCGTCACCGAGAACCTCGGCGAGCTCGTCGTGAGCGCGGCCGCGGTGGTGCCCAGCACGCCCGCCAACAGCCCCGCTAGCCCCACGAGCCCCACCAACGCCAACAACAGCGTGATTGACGCCATCGCGGACGCCCTGGCCGACGCGGCCGCCGCCGTCACCGGCGAGCAGGACGCCGAGACCGAGCAGATCTTTGACGCCGAGAACCCGTTGGGCAAGGCCGAGCACGTCGCTTGCTGGGTGCACTTCTACATGATCCTCGGCATGGTCGTGACGCTGCTCTACGGCCTGTCCGTTGACGTGCGCCGCCGCCGTTTCTCCGGCAAGCTTGCCAGCCAGCTAAACGACGTGCTGGGCGGCACTGAGGGGAGCGAGGCCTAATGAAGAAGAGCAACTGGCTTTTGCTCGGTTTGGCCGCCGTGGCCGCGGCCTTCCTGCTCTACCTGTGGGTGCACCTCGGGTTCTACAAGATCGATAACCCGCTCGACGCCATCCTCGGCGTTGGCTGGTGGGTCATCATCGCCCTGCTGGGCTACCTCATCGCCAAGAACGAGAAGGAGCGCCAGCGTCGCGTGCGCACCATCTATGTGGAGGAGGGCAAGCTCTTCAACAGTGAGGCCGGCGAGGTTTCGCTGGAGGAGGGCACCACGGTGGTCGAGGCTGCCGGAATGCTGCTCGCGGGGCTCAAGTACGGCTTTGAGCGCAAGCAGCTGCCTGAGGGGGCCAAGGTCATCTACGTCATCGAGTCCGATGAGTACAAGGATGCCGACGAGCCCACATGGAAGGGCAAGGTCACCAAGGTGGTGCCTGGCGGCGAGAACGTCACCACCGAGTTTGACGGCACCGACCAGCTCGTGGCCGCCCTGGCGTAAGGCGCGCCCCATACGCAAGCCGCAGGGGCCCGGATTCGCGTCCGGGCCCCTGTTGTTTTCGCAGGTATCCGACTATTTTTTATTTGTGGACCAAGGGCCTTTCGACGAAAGCGTTTCTTATGGCGTATGGCCCTCTGTTATGCTCAATAAGCTAGACAATCGCTGTCGTTTGTCCCTGCGCGTACGCATGAAAGCGCCAGCCGGGGACATCTTTTTGAGCGCTGAACGAGGCGGGGCCTCCGCAATGGCCCCATGGGGAGGGAAAGCTTGGTGAACCGCCGCAATACCGCAGGTTGCGCAAGCTATACGGGAGCGCATACGCTCAGCCAGCTGATGACTCGCAGGGGGTTCCTTGCGAGCGCCCTCTCCCTCACGGCCGGTGCAGCGCTGGCCGCCGGTGCGTCCGTCTCGCTGAGTGGCTGCGGCTCCACGGGTTCCAGCTCGGACCTCAAGACCATCGTCGTTGGCTCCGACTCCTATCCGCCGGCCAACTACCTGGACGAGAACGGCGACCCCGCCGGCTTTGACGTGGACATCACCACCGAGGCCTTTGGCCGCATGGGCTATGTCCCCAGCTTCAAGTACATCAACTGGGAGGAGAAGGCCGACCTCGTGGCCGCCGGCGAGATTGACTGCATCGTCGGCTGCTTCACCATGACCGGCCGCGAGCAGGACTACCGCTGGGCCGGCCCCTATATGCGCAGCCGCCAGGTGGTGGCCGTGGACCCCTCCAGCAGCATCTACACACTCGCGGACCTCGAGGGCAAGGTCGTGGCCGTGCAGTCCACCACCAAGCCCGAGGGCATCTTCCTCAACCGCACCAAGGAGGGGCTGCCGCAGGTGCGCAAGCTCTACTCCTTTGCCGATCGCTCGCTGCTGTACCCGGCGCTGAGCAAGGGCTACGTTGACGCCGTGGCCGCGCACGAGATGTCCATTCAGCAGTACGAGCAGGACTACGGCGTCGAGTACCGCATCCTGGACGAGAGTCTGCTCGAGGTGGGCCTTGGCGTGGCCTTTTACAAGGACGACGAGCGCGGCATCGCTGAGCAGCTCGACGCCGTCTTTGAGGAGATGCTGGCCGACGGCTCCATGGAGAGCATCGTCTCCAACTACTTTGACAACGCCTCTTACCTGACGGAGGTGGACGGCCTTGTCAGCGAATAACGAGCAGGACAAGCACGAGCCCGACGAGGTGCGCGTCTCGCGCCTTGGCAAGGCCTTTAGCACCAAAGTTCGCCTCGTCATGGCGTTGGGCCTCGTGGCCCTGATGCTTGCCGTGGGCATCGTGAGCTATCGCTACTCCTACAACGCCGTGGCAGAGCGCTCCGCGAGCATGCTCAGCTACATCCGCAGCCAAACGCTCGTGTACGAGTCTTACAACAACGCCAGCTCGGCCAAGAGCATGATGCGCTCGGTGGAAAACGCGAGCCACCTGGAGCATGACCTCAGCGCCGAACCCACGGCCGAGGAGCTGCGGAGCTGCGTTGAGGAGCTGCGTCTCACCGACGCCATGGTGCTCGACGACGAAGGCAGCCTCGTGGTCGAGTACTCCAAGGACGGCATTGGCTACGACGACCTCAAGGCCGAGCTCACCGGCGAGGCCGTGCTCGAGGTGGCCAAGTACCCGGCCAAGGTCTACAGCTCCCGCGTGACGCTTGCCGACGGCTCCACCGTGGACATCGGCGCGGCCTGCCGCTCAGGCGGCGAGGGCATCTTCGTCACGCTCTACCATACGAGCGCTGAGTATGCCGAGCGCTACGCCCTCACCGTCCAGAGCCTGCTCAGCGGCTACAGCCAAGACGACAGCGGAACCGTGGTGGTTGAGAAGGACGGCGAGCTTGTCGCGTCCAACGACGAGAGCCTCATCGGCACCGCCACGGGCGATGGCTCCACGGGGGACCACGGCATCGTGGCCCAGATCAAGGAGAAGGCCACCGGCGGCAACACGGTGGTCGTGGCCTCGGACTCGGGCCTCTACTTTGGCACGATGGGCAAGGCGCGCGAGAACTACGTCTACGTCTACCGCCCCCTCACCATGGCGCTGAGCAGCATCGTCATGGGCGAGATTCTGGCCGCGGCGGCCTATCTGGGCCTGCTTGCGCTGTTCACCTACGCAAGGCGCACCACCGAGCACGAGTACCTTGTCCAGCGCCTCGCCACCGAGCGCGACTTCAACGAGCTGCTGAGCTCGGCGCGCGACGAGGCCGAGAGCGCCAACCGCGCCAAGACCGAGT
>CAVJWS010000168.1:0-6745 GCA_963653485.1 Prevotella sp. CAG:279 | reverse complement strand
ACACCTGCGCGAACCTGTAGGTGGAGTCGTCGCAGATGATGGACAGCGCCTCCATGTGGAAGCCGCTCGTCAGCTTGTCGGAGTGCCCCGTCATCACGTTGGCGCGGTCGGGGTGGTTGCCCATCACGAACGTGAGGAAGAAGATGCACATCGTGGACTTGCCAGTTCGCGGGGGCATGGAGATGGAGAGGAAGTCGAGCTTGCCGTCGTAGAGGTCCTGCAGGTCGCCCACCAGCGGGAGGAGCACCCTCCTCCTCGGCTGGTAGAAGCGCTTCTGCGGCTCGCGCCCCCACTCCATGTACTGCATGTACGCGTCGAAGTCGTCTGCCGCGTCGAGCGCCAGCATCGCCTCC
This sequence comes from Prevotella sp. CAG:279, assembly GCA_963653485.1. GTDB lineage: Bacteria > Actinomycetota > Coriobacteriia > Coriobacteriales > Atopobiaceae > Parolsenella. Next base: position 6,392 of record CAVJWS010000168.1, on the reverse strand, counting down.
ACTGCGGGGACCAGCTCCGCCAGCCTCGCGTTGAGCCTCGCAGCCCCCTCCTCGTCGCCCGCCTTCGACAGCGCGACGGCCTCGGAGGCGGCCTGCGCGGCCTCCGCCTTGCACCTCTCCCTGAGGTGCCTGTTGTAGGCCCTCTCGGTCAGCGGCTGCTCCCTCTTCACAGCCGACAGCAGGACGGGGAGGTCGGGCGCGGTGCCCTCCTCCCACCCGTCCCTCGCCATCAGCGCGTCGAGGACCCTCTGCGGGTCGTATGCCATTCCCTCTCCCTCCTATGCCGGGTCGGCTGCGCCGGACACGTAGTCCGCGTAGTTGTAGTAGTACGACGAGCTGTAGCCCACCCACAGGGTCACGCCGCCCAGCGACGACCTGTTGTAGGCGTTGTACCAGGCTCCCGTGGTGTAGCCGCCGTAGGAGAACGACCCGCCCGAGTACGCCTTGTGCTTCATGGTCGTCCACGCCGCCGTGCCCCTGCCGGAGTACGGCACGAAGTACTGCCGCCAGTAGGTGCTCGCGCCCCATGCGCTCTCGTCGGAGCTCGACGACCTCCTGACCGCGTAGCGCGTGTACGGGCTGCCGCTGGTGTACGCGGGTATCGCCCACGCGCAGTAGGAGGTCCCGTCGATGGTGACGAGCCTCGACTTGACCGCCGACGCGCTCGCCTTGACGTGGTCGCTGCTCGCGCAGGAGTACCGGATGCCGACGGTGTACGATGCGGCCTCGTAGGTGTCCGTCTCGGCGCTACTCACGGTCACGTACAGGTAGCCGTAGGTCGGGTCGGTGTCCGGCATCGAGTACAGGTCCACGTTCCAGCTCGTGCCGGACGCCCCGCTGACCGCCGCGCCGCTGCTCCACTTCCACTCGTAGGACAGGGACAGCGAGGCGGGGTAGCACGTGGCGCTCACGCTGACCAGGCCGTCGGAGACCGTGTAGGACATGTAGAGCGTCGGAGTGCTCTTCGCAGCCGTGTAGGTGCCGGAGGCGATCGCGTCCCACCACCCCACCAGCTCGCCGGAGGGGTTGGCCACGCTCAGCCCGCTGCTCGTCTTCACATAGTTGGAGTAGTAGAAGCCGAGGAGCGCGTCGGAGTCGATGGCATCGCCCCACGTGTACGTCCCGTCCGGGCTGAAGCCGCTGACGGTGTAGTAGGTCGTGGACGACCCCGACCTGAGGCTGAAGCTCACGCTCGTCTTGGCCAGGGAGTAGGGGACGCTCCTGCTCTTGGAGGCGTACCCGTCCGCCCAGCAGTAGCCGTCCGCCAGCGTGAAGGTCGCGTAGTGCGTCGAGGTGTCGGAGGCCGAGGTGCCTGTCACGGAGGCTACGCCGTCTGTGTTCGCGTCTATGTTGAACACCGCCACGCCGACGGAGACGGTGCCGGTCTGCCCCGTCTTCACGGGTGCGGTCACGGGGATGTCAACGGGCCACTGCTTGTACCCGTTGCACCATATCTCGGGCGAGGAGGACAGCGTCTTGCCGGTGGGGCCGTCAACGACCTCTATGCCCTTGACGCTGTTCCAGTCGATGACCGTTGCCACGAGTCCTCCATCCCGTTGTCCCTGCGCCATATCGTCAGCGTCCTCTTGCAGTCAGCCCCCACGTAGGCCACGGCGCAGGCGCTGCCGAGCCACCACGCGCACGAGTCCCTGCCGCAGGGAGCCGAGGTCACCGGGCATACCAGGGCGTCGCTCATGCGTAGTACCCCCTCGCCTCGTTCTTCTCCACGACCCCGTCCCTGCTCCGCGCCACTTCTTCCGCAGGCCACGACCTCAGCAGCGTCTCGCAGGCGTGCATCACGTCCAGGCACTCCTCGCGGATGCGCTCCGCTGGTTCGCCGTCGTCGAAGGCCTCCAGAAGCTCCATGGCCTCCTCGTAGACCTTGTCCACCTGCGCGGCCTCCATCCTGCGGCCCGCGTCCTTGTGGGCGGGGAAGTTGTACTGCCATGCCAGGCTCATCGCCGCATCACCTCCACCTCGTAGCCGTTGACCGTCGCCCTGCCGTGCTTGCGCAGCTCGCGTTGGAGCTTGGAGGGGCTGACACCCAGCGCCGCCGCAGCGGCCCTGATGCTGTTGAAGGCCCTGCCCATCTCCGGCACCTGCACCGGGGTCCCCCTGCCGTCCATGTCGGGCGCTGGCGCGCCGTCGGGCACGTACTCCACCTGGACCGCATTGGCCCCGCTGCCGTAGCCGCCGTACACGATCGGCTCGCATTTCGGGTGGTCGTCGTGGAGGTTCTCCCTGCCTATCATCGGTACGCCTCCATCCTTCGCTGCGCCAGCGTCGGTGCCTGCCGCCTGTCGCAGTCCGCCATCTCGCCGTCCGTGTATACAGGCACGCCGTAGGCGCTGCACCACGCCAGGTTCGGGCTGTCGCCCCTCGGCGTGCAGTGCCTGCACTCCCTGCACCGCTCCGTCATTCCAAGCCTCCCAACGCCAGCTCGCACATGATGCCGCACTCCGGCACCACCTCGTCGTTCCTTCCCCTGTCGGGGTCCAGCTCGTCCAGGAACACGCCCTTGATGCAGCTGTGCCCTATGTTGCGCTCCATCCTCGCCCGCCGCTCGAACACATCGGGGAAGTCGCGGCGAATCTTGTTCCAGTAGCCCATGCCGCCCTTGACGCACCCGATGCAGTTGTTGTTGCGGTAGCCCATGTCGTACATGGCGGGCCGCTTGATTCCCAGGCCCTCTAGGAGGCCGTGGGCCTCGGCCTTGGTCAGCCCCGCGTCGATGAGGGGGAACTCGTGCTCGAACCTGGGCATCGACTCCCGTATCCTCTCGGCGCGGTGCGCCTCCGTGGCGTCCAGCCCCCAGACGTAGGTGAGCGGCTCAGTCTGCTGCGCCTCCCACTGCTTGCGCACCCGGCGCTTCAGGACGGTGGTGCACTTCGCCCCTCCCGGCCCGTTGACGTAGCCGAAGGCGCGGCAGACCTCGTCCACGCTGTCATACTCGCTGCGCAGCACCTCAAGCTCCATGCACATGAAGTCCGCCCACTCGCTGACGAAGCGCAGCGTGTCGGGGTGCTGGTCCTCGATGTCGATGTAGACCAGGCGGTCGGGTCGGTCCAAGAGAGCCGCCACAGCGCTCGAGACGCCGCCCGAGAGCCACGCGACCCTCATGACCTCACCACCAGCGCCCCGCACTCCGGGCAGTGGTTGGGGCCGCGCATCTCGTCGCAGAACACGCTGTGACCGCAGCTCAGCTCCATCTCGTACTGGAGGTAGCCGTCGTCGAAGCGCGTGTCGGCAATGCGGCAGGTCGGCACGTGCCGCCTGTTCCAGAGCTTGTCGCTCCTCTTGCGCGTGAGCGCCCCCTCGGCTCCCCTGAACACAACGTCCGCGCCGCACTTCAGGTTGCAGCACAGGTAGGTGTAGCAGCCCGACAGCGCGTCGAGCTTGACGGCTGCGTCCGCCCCGCAGAAGGGGCAGGCCTCGAGCTTCTTGCTCATTCGCCCTCCCCCTCTTCGTCGATGAGGGCCGCGAGCCGCCTGAGCACGTCGCGCCAGGTGCCCTCTACCTCCAGCGCGTTCTTGAGCGTCTGCAGCAAGCCGCCGCTGTCCAACGTGTCGTGCGCCCTGCCGTCGAGGTAGCGGGCCACCTCATGCCTACTCTTCGCCATCGTCCGCTCCTTCCAGCTTCTCGCCGCACCAGGGGCAGAAGCCGATGGGGATGATCAGGGTGTAGTCCATGTATGTCTTGCGGTCGTGGCCGACGCGGCTTGTCCTGAACAGCCGAAGCTCCCAGCTCTCGTCGGCCTTCCAGACGTGCACTGCGTCGGGCATGGTCTCGCAGTTGTGGTATCCGTTCATCATTCGCCCCTCCCGTCCAGCTCGCGCTGCCTGCGCAGCAGGTCGCGCACCATCAACCGCTGCCTCTCGTGCCCGGTCATGTACGTGGTGTCCTGTCCCAGCACGTCGGATACGTACTCATAGGGCGACAGCTCGCTGTCGCTGTCGATGCGCTCCTGGCTGTCCGGCTCGACGCGTTCGTAGCAGCCGAACGCCCCTCCGTGCAGGTCGGAGCCGTCGTCCGACCTCACGCGCGAGCAGATGCAGGTCACCTTGCGCAGCTCGCCATCGTCCATGTAGTGATCGCCTGGGTGGACCGGCTCGCCGCCCCTCCACCTCGGAAGGGGGAAGTACTCGTACCCGATGGCATCCGCCAGCCTCTTCAGCAGGTCGCCGTCCGTCATCGCGTCGTACTCCATGAGGTTGCAGCTCAGGACGGTGCGCAGCGCCTCGCGCAGCGACATGCCCGCGTCTGCCTCCACCTTCGCGTCCCAGAGCCTGTCCTCGAGGTGCCTAGTCGCCATCCGTATGCCTCCTGTTCCATGTCGCCACCGCCTTGTCCTCGGCTGCGAGCACAGCCGCAGCCATGCGGTGCCTGTCCGCCATCGCCAGCCCCTCGCGTGGGCCTGCGTACCTGGGCCACGCGCTCAGGTACAGAGCGCAGCCCTCGCCGCCGTGGTTGCAGCTCACCGTCACAGGGTCGCGCGGGTCGCTGCAGCTGGTCACTGTGGGTTGCCTGCCGCATATCGGGCAGGGCTTGGGCTTCTCCGCCATCGCTAGACCCTCTCCATGTACTTCGCCATCTCGTCGTGCGTCCTGCGCATCTTGTGGACGGTGCCGGTGCGCGTCTCCCACTCGGTCGTCACGTACCTATCATCGACCGCCGTCACAAGCTCCGTGATGCCCTTGCGGGCCATCTTGGGGCGCACCTCGTCGCCCACCTCGTAGACCTCCGGGTCGTCCCATCCGATTGAGTTGGGGTCGCCGTAGGGTGTCCATGTGTCGGGGATGCTCCATCCCATGCCGCTCTCCTTCCGCCGTGGCGGCTGTAACGCGCTCAGTTGCGTTCTAAGGCGTTTCCAGCCGCCATACGTCTACTTGCTCGTTCCGCGTGCCAGAGGGCGCTCTAGGTGCCCTCTGGCGCTTCCTGGGGCCTTTCTATGGCTCGCTTTGCCGCTGCCCCTACGTGCTGAGCTATGCCGCAGCACGCGCTGCTCTGCTTCGCCCTCGCGAATCGCGTCAGCTCCCCGCCTTGCCGTGGCTCAGCGCATCAGTGCCGCTCCGTTGCATCCGATGCTTCGCCATGCCTAGGCTTGGCTTTGCTTTGCCGCTGCCAAGGACCGCAGTGCCCTCGCAGAGCCAAGCCCTGCTTTGCCACTGCCTACCCCTGCTATCCATTGCCGCTGCCCGTCTCTGCATCGCGCCGCCGCCGCTCTCAATGCTCTGCCGCTGCCGACGATGCTGTGCCGCGGCTAGGCTTGGCTTTGCCTTGCCGTCGCAGTCATTTCAGGTCGCCGCTCTGCCTCCGCTTGCTCGGTGCTGGTCCCAGCCCCCGCCTGTCGTGGCTTAGCTCTGCTCATGCCCGTCCTTGCCGTGGTGTGCCGCTGCCCTTCAATGCTTTGCCTTGGCGGTCAGTGCCATGCCTCGCCTTAGCCGACAGGGCCATGCTTCGCCTTCGCTGCCGGTGCTATGCTCCGCCGCTGCCTCGCGCACAGGTGCCTTGCCTTCGCAGGTCCATGCTTTGCCGCTGCCACGCTCCGCTAAGCCTTGGCCGAGCCGCCTATCACGTTGCCTGCCGCGTCGAGAAGCTCCCACTCGAAGGTGCCGCATCCGCTGTTTCTCCACTGCCCGATGCCCCGGAACATGCCGTAGTTCAGCCACTCGCCTATCACGTCGGCCTTGCAGGCGTCCGCCATGGTGACCACCTCGAACTCGATCACGGCACCCGCCGGCACGGTCTCGGACTCCGCCAGGGCTATGCGCTCGCCCTGCGCCGTCTGCGCGCGCAGGGGGCGCTGGCAGTTGCCGACCTCGCCCTCGAAGCGGAAGGGTATCTTTCGCGGCTTGACGAACACGCAGCCGTCGATGACCTTCTTGTGCGCCGTGAGCTTGGCGCTCTTGGACTCCTTGCAGCGCCGCAGCATCGAGCACGCGTCCTTGAAGAAGCCCTTCACCTGGTAGTCCCACAGGAACGGCGTGCCGTCGTCGAGCTTGGGGAACACGGTCATGCCCTTGTCCGCCACCTCGTCGGCCCCCAGGCTGGCGACCTCCTCCTCGCGGCTCGCCGCGTCGGGTGCCTTGCTGGCTATGAACTCGCGGTGCACGTCCGGGTTGTTGCTCGAGGTGCCGAGCACCTGCTCGGTGAACGTGATCCTGACTCGCATCTTCTCCATGTCTGTCTCTCCTTCTCTGATTCAGCCGTGGTTCGGCTGGGTTTCGTCTGTGTCTTGCCTGTGCCTAGCCCAAGCGCCGTATCTCGCCGCGCCTGCGCACCTGGTGCATCCGGATGCCGTTGTCGCCGTAGTGGGCCTTGCTGCCGCAGAAGGGGCAGTAGCCGTAGCCCTCCGCGTCCATCAGCCGCATGTCGGTGACCACGCCGCCCAA
>CAVJWS010000167.1:0-7016 GCA_963653485.1 Prevotella sp. CAG:279 | reverse complement strand
CGTCTGGTGCTGCTCAACCGCGCACCTACGCTGCACCGTCTGTCCATCCAGGCCTTTGAGCCGGTCCTCGTCGAGGGCAAGGCCATCCACCTGCACCCGCTGGTCTGCGCGCCCTTCAACGCGGACTTCGACGGTGACCAGATGTCGGTCCACGTGCCGCTGTCCACCAAGGCCCAGACCGAGGCCCGCGTGCTCATGCTCTCGAGCAACAACCTTCGCTCGCCGGCTTCCGGCAAGGTGCTGACCGTTCCTTCCCAGGACATGGTCTTCGGCGTCTACTTCCTCACCACCGAGAAGCAGGGTCTTGCCGGCGAGGGTCATGTCTTCGCCAACTTCGACGACGCCATCGCCGCCTATGACTCCCGCGTCAAGGTCGACATCCAGGCCAAGGTCGTCGTGCGCGTCTCTGCCGCCGACGCCAACGCCGAGGTCGACGGCCGCAAGGTCTTCCGCGTCCGCAACGCCTGGGGCGTCGAGGAGGACCTCGACGTCACCGAAAAGCCGGCCCGCTTCGAGACCACCATCGGCCGCGTGATCTTCAACCGCCAGTGCCTGCCTGCCGACTATCCCTTCATCAACTACAAGATGGTGAAGAGCGACATGAGCAAGCTCGTCAACGACTGCTGCGACCGCTACCCGCTCGCGCAGGTGGAGCCCATCCTGGACGCCATCAAGTACGCCGGCTTCCACTTCGCCACCCGCGCCGGCCTGACCGTGTCCGTGTGGGACGCCGTCATCCCGGAGTGCAAGGAGCACATGCTCGCCGAGGCCCAGGCCAACGTCAACGAGATCAACGAGTACTACGAGGACGGCTTCCTGTCCGAGGCAGAGCGTCACGCCGAGGTCATTAACGCCTGGACCGAGTGCACCGAGGCGCTGGGCAAGGCCATGCTCGAGGGCTTTGACGACAACAACCCCATTTACATGATGGCCGACTCCGGCGCCCGTGGTTCCAAGACCCAGCTGCGTCAGCTCGCTGGCATGCGAGGCCTCATGGCCGACATGTCCGGCGACACGATCGACCTGCCCATTAAGGCAAACTTCCGTGAGGGCCTGCTGCCGCTGGAGTACTTCATCTCCACCTACGGCGCTCGTAAGGGCCTGGTCGACACCGCCTCGCACACCTCCGACTCCGGTTACCTCACCCGTCGTCTCGTCGACGTGGCGCAGGACGTGATCGTTCGCGAGGAGGACTGCTGCACCACCGAGGGCGTCTCCTACAACCTGGTCAAGCCCGGCACTACCGACCTCAACGTCGACCTCGTGGGCCGCTGCTCCCTCGTTGACCACGTCGACCCGGCCACCGGCGAGGTCCTGTTGGCCAAGGACGGATACATCGAGTCCGCCGCCGACATCCAGCGCCTCGTTGACGCCGGCTTCAAGAAGGTCGAGCTCCGCGCCCTTCTCACCTGCCGCTCCAAGAATGGCGTGTGCCAGAAGTGCTACGGCTGGGACCTCTCCACGCGTCGTCCCGTCAACGTCGGCACCGCGGTTGGCGTCATTGCCGCCCAGTCCATCGGCGAGCCGGGCACCCAGCTCACGATGCGCACCATTCACTCCGGCGGCGTCGCAGGCGTCGACGACATTACGCAGGGCCTGCCCACGGTTGGCCGTATGTTCGACGTCGTCGGGAACGTCAACGAGAAGATCCTGGGCCGCGAGGCTGACCTGGCCCCGCTCTCCGGCAAGCTCTCCATCCAGCCCGACCAGACCGAGTACGTCGTTCGCATCCTCGACGTGGACGATCCGACCCGCATCCTCGACGAGAAGCGCATCCCGGCTTCCGCCCGCTTCATGCCGGGCATCGAGGACGGCTGCGAGGTCCGCGCCGGCGACCAGATCACCAAGGGCTTCGTGAACTTCCGCAACCTGCGCAAGCTCACCGACATCGAGTCGACGATGCACACCTTCGTCGAGAGCGTGAAGGACGTCTATACCAGCCAGGGCGTCGAACTCAACGACAAGCACATCGAGGTCATCGCCCGCCAGATGCTGCGTCGCGTCCAGATCACCAACCCCGGTGACTCCAAGTACCTCATGGGCCAGTACGTCGACCGCTATGAGTTCGCCGACGCCGTCAACGAGATCACTCTCGCCGGTGGCGTTGCCCCCGAGGCCGAGCCGGCCATCCTTGGTACCCTCAAGGTCGCCAGCTCCATCGACTCCTGGCTCTCCAGCGCGTCGTTCATCCGTACCGCCGGCGTGCTCACCGAGGCTGCCATCTCTGGCGAGGTCGACAACCTCATGGACCTCAAGTCCAACGTCATCGTGGGCAAGAAGATCCCGGCCGGCACCGGCCTGTCCGCCTACAGCGACGTGGAGCTCACCTATCACGGCCAGAAGATTGATGGCCCCACGAGTCCGCTCGCCAAGAGCCTGCCCGACTGGGCGCCCGACAGCCTCAAGGAGGTCGAGGAGCAGCTTCCGCAGCAGCTCGACTGGGTCGGCGACGAGTTCGGCGGCTACCCCGGCGTCTACTCCAAGAACGGCCGCACCCTCTCCAGCGAGGATGCCAAGCTCTACCTGTTCGATGACCTCGGCGTGTCGCAGCGCTGGACCAACAAGTTCGGCGAGGTCGGCATCGAGACCGTGGGCGACCTCATCGGCAAGACCGAGGATGACCTGCTCCACATCGACGGCATCGGCGCCAAGGCGATCGAGGAGCTCCGCGAGGGCCTCGAGGCCCGCGGCCTGCTCTACATCCTCGAGCCCGAGGAGGACGTGGCCGACGACGAGGACCTCAGCCAGCTGCTGAACATGGTCTTCTCTCCCGACGGCGAGAACGACGTGCTCCTTGGCTCCGCCGCCCCGTCCGCGCACCGCATCGACTCCGACGACGAGCTGATCGGCGCCCCGAGCGACTCGTCTGACAAGTCTGACGTCATCAACGAGGGCCTTGACTCCCTTGATGCGCTGCTCTCTCAGGTGGTTCGCCACGACGAGGCAATGAGCGACGACGAATAGCGACTGCTGGCGACCGCTCGCAAAATAGTTACTTAAGAGGCCGTGGATAGCATCCACGGCCTCTTTTTTCATATAAGATTGAACTATTATCGGGGGGATAGTTTGAAAGGGGGCACTCCCGCCATGAAGGGTGAGCCCAGGAATCTGTATACATACGAGACCAAGATCGCGGCCGTGAAGGCCCATGTTGAGGGCGGCATGACGTCAACGGAAGCTATGAAGGCTTATGACGTCAAGAGCAAGAGCGCCTTCTTCAGGTGGTGCGCCACCTATCGCTCCGAAGGCGAGACCGCCCTTACCCCCAAGAAGCGCGGACGCCCCCGCAAGAATCGCTAGCGCCACCCTTTGTGCGTTGCGGGCCGTCTGGCCCCCACAATCTCAGCCATCCTCAAGACGGGAGCCGCCTCGGCGGATCCCGTTATTTGTGGGGGGGGCGCGGGATATGGCGCCCGTGCAGCAGCCAGCGAGCTTATCTTGGATGTGGCGTTGCCTGCGTTTGAATCCGGCGCGCGGCGAAGCTCCTGCGCCAACCAAGAGCGCGGCGAAGCTCCTGCGTGAATCCTGGGGGGCGTATCCCTGGGCTCAGTTGCCGCCCGTTTGGCCCAACCGGCGGAGGACGGGAGCTTGCAGCGGCGTCCGAATTGTGAAGATGGATACGCCCGGCACCGTGGCGTTTTGACACAACCTTTTACCACGAGTAATCTTCTTCCTTGCGCCAATTCAGGGTGGCGTTGTGCTGCGTCACCTTCAAGTGAGCACAAAAGCACAGGTCTAGATAGGTATGAAGGAGAGAAACTTTGCCTACTATCAACCAGCTCGTCCGTCAGGGCCGCACCTCCATCAAGAGCAAGTCCAAGAACGCTGCTCTTAAGCACAACCCGCAGAAGCGCGGCGTGTGCACCCGCGTCTTCACCACGACCCCCAAGAAGCCGAACTCCGCTCTTCGTAAGGTCGCCCGTGTGCGCCTCGTGAACGGCATCGAGGTCACCGCCTACATCCCCGGCGAGGGCCACAACCTGCAGGAGCACTCCATCGTGCTCGTCCGCGGCGGCCGCGTCCGTGACCTCCCCGGTGTCCGCTACAAGATCATCCGTGGCGCCTACGACTGCGCCGCCGTCCAGGACCGCAAGCAGGCCCGTTCGCGCTACGGCGCCAAGCGCGGCTAAGCAGCCCAGTTTCGTAACTACCACGCCCGCAACACTGGGCAATTCTCGTAAGGAGTTCCAATATGCCGCGTCGTGCAGCAGCCAACCGTCGTGAGATCACGCCGGATGCCGTCTACAACAACCGTCTCGTGACCCAGCTCATCAACAAGGTCCTCCTCGACGGCAAGAAGTCCGTCGCCGAGCGCATCGTCTACACCGCGTTCGACCTCGTCAAGGAGAAGACCGAGTCCGATCCGCTGTCCGTCTTCAAGAAGGCCATGGACAACGTTCGCCCGACCCTCGAGTGCAAGCCCAAGCGCGTCGGTGGCGCCACCTACCAGGTGCCCATGGAGGTCAACTCCCGTCGTGCCACCACGCTCGCCATCCGTTGGATCGTGAACTTCTCCCGCGCCCGCAAGGAGAAGACCATGGCCGAGCGTCTCGCCAACGAGATCATCGACGCCTCCAACGGCGTGGGTGCCTCCGTCAAGAAGCGCGAGGACATGTACAAGATGGCCGAGGCCAACCGCGCCTTCTCCCACTACCGCTGGTAAATAAGTAGGAACGAGGAGCATTCATGGCAAAGAGCAAGTACACGCTCAAGGACATGCGTAACATCGGCATCATGGCCCACATCGATGCCGGTAAGACCACGACCACCGAGCGCATCCTTTACTACACCGGCAAGACCCACAAGATCGGTGAGGTTCACGACGGCGCCGCCACCATGGACTGGATGGTCCAGGAGCAGGAGCGCGGCGTGACCATTCAGTCCGCGGCCACCACGTGCTTCTGGAAGGACTCCGTCATCCAGATCATCGACACCCCGGGCCACGTTGACTTCACCGCCGAGGTCGAGCGCTCCCTGCGCGTCCTCGATGGCGCCGTCGCCGTCTTCGACGCCGTCGCCGGCGTTCAGCCGCAGTCTGAGACCGTTTGGCGTCAGGCTCACAACTACAACGTCCCGCGCATCGCCTTCATCAACAAGTTCGACCGCATCGGCGCCGACTTCTTCCACGCCATCGACACCATGAAGGAGCGCCTGCGCGCCAACGCCGTTGCCGCGCAGATCCCCATGGGCGCCGAGGACCAGTTCTGGGGTCTCGTCGACCTGGTCACCATGACCGCCTGGGACTTCAAGGAAGACGCCAAGGGCATGATTTACCCCGAGGCCATGGACGCCATCCCCGAGGAGTTCGCTGAGCTCGCCGCCTCCAAGCGCGAGGAGCTTCTTGACGCCGCCGCCAACTACAGCGACGAGCTCATGGAGAAGATCCTCATGGAGGAGGAGGTCGAGGTCGACGAGCTCAAGGCCGCCCTGCGCAAGGGCGTCATCGCCAACGAGCTCAACCTCGTCTTCGTCGGCTCCGCCTACAAGAACAAGGGCATCCAGGAGCTTCTCGACGCCGTCGTGGACTACCTGCCCAGCCCGCTCGACGTCCCGGCCGTTGAGGGTGTCAACCCCAAGACCAAGGAGACCGAGACCCGCGCCGCCGACAACAAGGAGCCCTTCAGCGCCCTGGCCTTCAAGATCCAGACCGACCCGTTCGTCGGCAAGCTCACCTACTTCCGCGTGTACTCCGGTACCGCCGAGGCCGGCAGCTACGTCTACAACGCCACCAAGGGCACCCGTGAGCGCCTGGGCCGCATCCTCGAGATGAACGCCCACGACCGTACGGATCGTGACGCCTGCTCCACCGGCGACATCGTCGCCGCCGTGGGCCTCAAGTCCACCACCACCGGTGACACCCTCTGCGACGAGGCCCACCAGGTCATCCTCGAGTCCATCGAGTTCGCCGACCCCGTCATCGACGTCGCCGTGGAGCCCAAGACCAAGGCCGAGCAGGACAAGATGAGCGTCGGCCTGGCCAAGCTCGCCGAGGAGGACCCGACCTTCCAGGTCCACACCGACCAGGAGACCGGCCAGACCATCATCGCCGGCATGGGCGAGCTTCACCTCGAGATCATCGTCGACCGCCTCAAGCGCGAGTTCAACGTCGACTGCAACGTGGGCAAGCCGCAGGTCGCCTACCGTGAGACCGCCGGCAAGGCCGTGAGTCACGCTGAGGGCAAGTTCGTCCGCCAGTCCGGTGGTCGCGGTCAGTACGGCCACGCCGTCATCGACATCGAGCCGCAGGAGTCCGGCAAGGGCTACGAGTTCGTCAACGCCATCGTGGGCGGCGTCGTGCCCAAGGAGTACATCCCGTCCATCGACAAGGGCATCCAGGAGGCGCTGGAGAGCGGCGTCATCGCCGGCTACCCGGTCGTCGACGTCAAGGTGACCCTCGTTGACGGTTCCTACCACGAGGTCGACTCCTCCGAGGCCGCGTTCAAGATCGCCGGTTCCATGGCCATCAAGGACGCCCTCAAGAAGTCCAACCCCGTCCTCCTCGAGCCGATCGAGGACGTCGAGGTCGAGACCCCGCAGCAGTACCTGGGCGACGTCATGGGCAACCTCAACTCCCGCCGTGGCGCCATCCAGGGCATGGAGGAGCGCAACGGCACCACGTCCATCAAGGCCAAGGTGCCCCTGGGCGAGATGTTCGGCTACGCTACCGACCTTCGTTCCCAGACTCAGGGTCGCGCGAGCTACACCATGCAGTTCAGCGACTACGAGCCCGTTCCCAAGTCCGTCGCCGACGAGATCGTCAGCAAGGCCGGCGGCAACGCCTAAGTTCTAGCCCTAGGAGAAACGACCGGGCGCCAAGCGAGACACGCAAGCGCCCGCCGATGGAGGTACCAAGTGTCTAACCAGAAGATCAGGATTCGTCTCAAGGGCTTTGACCACGAGGTCGTTGACCAGTCCGCCAAGCTCATCGTCGACACCGCCCAGAAGACCGGCGCCAAGGTGTCCGGCCCCATTCCGCTGCCCACCGAGCGCAACCTCTACACGGTCATCCGCTCGCC
>CAVJWS010000166.1:5702-8544 GCA_963653485.1 Prevotella sp. CAG:279 | reverse complement strand
GGGGCGTTACACTTGAAGGGCATGGATCTATCCTCTCGGTTCGGCGCGCCGGCGGCGGCAGGCGCGCATGCGTTTGATTTGCGTACGGTGAGAGTATGGATGCGCACGCCGCGATTGCAAAATACCGAGATTATTCCGATTGCAATAGGTTTTACCTATGTAGAGATGGGCGCAAGCGTCCTGCATCTGTTTCCATGCCAGCGGCGTTTGCCGTGTGCGGCTATTGTGCTCTCGTTGTGTGGCCGCCCCGCGCGTTTGGTTCATTCGATCGTTGCATAGTCCCTATGTGCGATGGGGGCATGATTCCGATTCCGAACTGAGTCATCAAAGACAATCCCGGTCTACCTCATGGGCAGGCCGGGATTTTTGTTGAATAGCGAAGTTTGATTACTGCGCGTTGGACTCTTCTACGAGGTCGCTCCAGTTGCGGCGGACTTCCTCGAGCTTGCTCTTGCGGAGCAAAAAGATCGCGATGGCGGCGAAGATGGCGGCCGGTAGCACGGCGGCCGGGCTCACGCCGCCGATCTGCTGGTTGACGCTGCTGCTGCCGAAGAGCGACGTGATGGTGATCGCGATATCCCAGACGGCGTGGATGATGGCGGGGGCCCAGACGTTGCCGCAGCGCAGGTAGATGGCGGCGAGCATCATGCCGAGGAACGCCGCGCTCATGGCCTGCACGAGCACGCCGGCCGGGGCGGAGCGCAAAAGGTTTGCGAGATGCTCGAGTCCGAAGAGCAGGCCCGAGAGTCCGCAGGCGGCAAAGATCCCCTTGCGGCTGAGTCCAAAATGCTCAAGGAGCGTCTCGGCAACGATGGAGCGTCCCGAGAGTTCCTCGCCGAGGCCGACGAGCGCGAAGGCGAGCACGAAGACGACGATGTTGGCGGCAGGCGGGATGGGGCTACCGTTCTCAAGCTCGGAAGCGAGGCGGGCGATGCCGCCGGCGACGGCCAGCGCGAACATGGGCATGCCGACAAGGATCCCGCGCAGGATGCCCGAGCCGCGCTGCCGCAGCAGGCAGAGCCTGCCGGTTGCGGCGAGGATGGCCAAGCACATGAGGACGAGCGCCGTCTCGCGCGGGATGTAATAGACCCACGGGTTGGTTGTGCGCGGATCGGGCACGAGGCCGGAGCTCATGATCATGCTGGTAAGCTGGCCCACGCCGTTGAGCACGACGACCGTGAGGAGAGACACGAGAACGCAGAATGCGATGGAGTGGTTCTTGCGAAGGGCGGCCACGAGCGGCTCCTTTCTGGATTGCTGACGCATCCGATTGTAGCCGCCGGCACTCGGCGGGCGCTCGCATTGGTCGTCTTGCGCTCTCAGCAACTCGTTGAGGTGACGAGGTCGCTGCCGGAGCAAACGGTGCTGGGGTCTCTAGTGGAGCCTTCGACACAGCTGACGAGTCCTCAGCTGAATACACGCGACCGTCCGTCTTAAGCTCTCGTCGGCACCCTCATCTCTCCAGGCGCAGTAAAAGGGAACCTGGCTCGCAGACCACTGCTTACACGAGCTCCGTCTCAATGCTCGAGCAGCCATTGGATAGCACGGGCCATGCGCTCGCTTGTGTTTGCAAAGTGGTTGCCGGGGTTGAGCTCGAAGGTTGTGGGGACGCCGCGGCTCTGCAGGAGAGCTTCCATGGCGCGTGTGTCGTCGAGCACGTGGCGCATCATGCGGTTTGGTGTCTTGGTCTCCTTTTTGCCGAGGGAGAGATAGACCGCTTGCGGCTCGACCGCAAGGGGCTCGGCTACGGCCCGTTCAACAAAGTTGGGGAACCAGAGCGATCCCGAGGCGCTTGCCGCGCGGTTGAACGCGTCCGTTTGCCAGAGCGTCCACAGGGCAAAAAGCCCGGCAAGCGAGTAGCCGGCGATGCCGCGCCATGCGGGCGGGGCGGGGAGTGCGGCTTCCGCCTCGGGGACGATGCGTTCCAAAAGCTCGTGCAGATACGTGCCCGCGCCGCCGGCGAACGGCTCGGCATCGCGCACCGTGCCGTCGCATTCCCAGGGGCTCAGCTCGCGGTTCCAGTCGAGCCCGCCGATGGTCACGAGCGTGAACGGCGGGCATTCGAGTTTGCGGCAGGCATTCCAGACGTCGCCGCCGTCGCCCTCAAACACGTTGAGATAGATCGCCGGCAGGGGAGTGCCGGGCGTTGCAGCCTCGGCGCCCCAGATCGTTATCTCTTTGTCGGACACGAGGTCGGCCATAGGTCCGCTCCGTTCACGAATGCGCTGCGCCGTTGAAGTCGCAGTGCTGGCAGTGCTTGGGGGCGTCGGCCGTCACCTCGCGGTGGAACATCCCGGCCCAGCGGCAGATGCCCTGCAGGATAGGCACGACCGATGCGCCCTTCTCGGTAAGGGAGTATTCCACATGCGGGGGAATCTCCTCAAAGCTCTGCCGCGCCACGATGCCGTCGGCCATGAGCTCTTTGAGCGAGGCGGAAAGCACGGCATCCGAGATGTTGGTCATCTCGCCGCGCAGCTCGCTGTAGCGCAGCGTTTTCTTGGCGGCGAGCACGCAGATGATGCGCGACTTCCATCGGCCGCCGAACACGTCGAGCCCGTATTCGAGCGGGCAGCGGATGTCCTTTTCGAGCTTGCGTTTGTGCGGCATGGCCTCTCCTTGAATGCGACTGGCTCAACCTTAGGGAGCAACGCTTTGGGGCGCAAGTAACTCAGGGCAAGTTGAGCTGATTGCAACCTGCTGTTCATGCGTGTGCGTCCGCAGATCGGTACAGATAACTGAATGCAGCCGGTTGGCTGCGAGCCGGGGGTTAGCCCCGTGTTCCGCAAGCCAACCCCTGTCGGGAAGAGCCGGTTCCCGCATCATCAAAAAAGCCGGGACCACG
>CAVJWS010000166.1:0-5692 GCA_963653485.1 Prevotella sp. CAG:279 | reverse complement strand
CGGTGCGGAGCTGCAGCGCCTCGCTTAGCCCACGAAGAAGTAGACGAGGAACGCAGCGGCGGCGACCCACATGAGGGGCTTGATCTCCTTGGCCTTGCCGGCAAAGACGGCAACGACGACGTAGCCCACGAAGCCCAGACCGATACCGGCCGAGATGGAGTAGGTCATGGGAACGCCGGCGACGATCAGGAACGCCGGGAAGCCCTCGGTGATGTCGGACCAGTTGATCTCCTGGACCTCGCTCATCATGAGGTAGCCGACGTAGACGAGGGCACCGCAGGTGGCAGCGCTCGAGACGCAGGCGACGACGGGCGAGAAGAACGCGGCGAGCAGGAAGAGCACGCCGGTGACCACGGAGGTGAGGCCGGAGCGGCCGCCGTCGGCGGCGCCGGAGGTGGACTCGACGAAGGTGGTGATGGACGAGACGCCCATGAGGCCGCCCACGGCAGCGGCGGCGGAGTCGACCACGAGGATCTCGCGGATGTTCTCGACGTTGCCATCGTCGGTGAGGAACTCACCCTGCTTGGCCACGGCCATGGCGGTGCCCATGGTGTCGAAGAAGTCGCTCATGAGCAGCGAAAAGCTGATGACGAGCAGCGTGGGGTCGGTGAGGACCTTGACGATGGCGAGGCTGCCGTCCTTGGTGGCAGCGAACGGGCCGCCCACCGAGGAGAAGTCGAGCGGGGCCACGATGGAGGTCGGGGCCGGGGTGACGCCCAGGGGGATACCGGCGATGACGGCGATGATGATGCCGATCAGGAGCGAGCCGGGAACCTTGCGCACGGAGAGGGCGACGGTGGCGACGATCGAGATGATGCCGACGATGAAGGCGGGCGAGGTGACCTCGCCGAGGCCGACGACGGTGCCGTTACCGGCAACGACGATGCCGGCGTCGCAGAGGCCGATCATGGCCACGAAGAGGCCGAGGCCGACGGAGATGGCGTGGCGCAGGACGACCGGGATGGCGTCCATGATGGCCTCGCGCAGGCCGCAGACCACGAGCAACAAGATGACGATACCCTCGAGGAAGATGACGCTCATGGCCACGTGCCAGTCGCCGCCGCAGACGGTGGAGGTGATGCCGGCGATCATGGCGTTGACGCCCAGGCCCGAGGCGCAGGCGAGCGGGCGGTTGGCGAACACGCCCATGAGGATGGTCATGATGCCCGCGCCCACGCAGGTGGTGCAGGCGAGAGCGGTCGCGCTGATGCCCGCGGCCGAGAGCACGGCCGGGTTGACGGCGATGATGTAGGCCATCGCCAGGAACGTGGTGAGGCCGGCGCGCATCTCGGTCGCGAACGACGACCCGCGCTCATCGAAGTGGAAAAAACTGTTCATGTATCCCCTTTCCTTCGGCCGTGCGGCCCCATGCCGCCCCCGGCCCAAATACACGACCTGCATAAGCTACCACGAACAGCAGGTCAGATGCACGCCGAGGGGGCTTTTTAGCACGCTCGAAACGCATTTGCTGCGTGGATTCGCGCCCGCGGCCGCCCGCTCGCCTATACTTTTGGACGCATTTGCGAAACATACGCCCGAGAATCCAACACGAAGGGACCACCCATGATCCGCGAACTCTGCCACGACGAGGCCATCCTCTCCCAGCGCTGCGAGCCCGCGACCGCCGACGACGCGGCCGTGGCCCAGGACCTGCTCGACACGCTCGCCTCGCTCGACGACGCCGGCTGCCTGGCGGCCAACCAGATCGGCATCACCAAGAAGGTCTGCGTCTACCTCGACGGCAACGACGAGCCGCACGTGCTCTACAACCCCCGCGTGATCTTTGGCCTGGGCGCCCAGAAGATGGAGGAGGCCTGCCTCACGCACGAGGGCATCACCAAGTCGACCCGCTACATCAAGGCCAAGATCGGCTTCGACGAGATCGTCGACGGCAAGCTCAAGGAGCGCAAGCGCGACTTCGTGGGCTTTGAGGCCCAGATGGTCCAGCACATGATCGACCACTTCGCCGGCAAGCTGGTGTAGCTGCATCCTTGGCCTTGGCCTTGGCCTTGGCCTTGGCCTTGGCCTTGGCCCTGGACCTGGCCGCTGTCTCGCCTGAGTGCGATGGCCGGCCGCGACCGCTTGAATGAGAATCCGCCCCGCAGCTCAAATGCGAGCCGCGGGGCGGATTTCGTTTTCGCCGGGTATGGGTCCTAGGCTCGTGTTCGCACGCTCGGCTCCGCCCACACCCCGCTCACGCGCGTGCGTTGGTGCGTATGCGGCCGCACGGCAGACGGTTCTGCGAGCTTTGGGCATATGGTGTCGACCACGCGCCTGCGTTGTTGCGTGCGGAACGGCACCAGACGGCCTAGCGCGCTGCGAGCGCATGGACCATACCGTCCCGTAACCGCGACGCTTGGGCCTCAAAGCCATACCGATCCAAAACAGAAGAGGGGCGTCGGCTCTGCGATGCGCCGGCGCCCCTCAGAAGAAGCTCGCTTTGTTCAGCGGAATCTACTCGCTGCCCTCGAGGACCTCGCTTCCCTCCTCGGGCTCGTCGTCGGGGCAGTCGTCGACCGACTCCAAGAGCTCGGTCACGTTGAAGACCATGGAGCGGCCGGCCTCGTTGCCGTGAACCAGGTCGTCCGAGAAGATGTCGACGTCGGCCTGCTCGGCCTCGGCCGCCTCGCGCGCGGTCGGGGCGACCTTGCGCAGGAGCTTGGTTGCCGGGCGCATCTTGGCGAACAGCGGCACGTGCTCGATCACGACCGAGGAGTTCTCCAGGCCGTACCAGCGCGCGGGGCTGCCGCAGAGGCGGCGCACGGTGTACTTGACCGTCATGACGCGGTGGTCGTTGGCGTTGATGTCGGTGTCGGGCGAGAGCGTCTTGCGAAGCATGCAGAAGCGGAAGTCGCCCACGTTGCCGCGCGTGTCGTAGATGGAGTAGGTGTGCTCCTGCGGCGGCAGCTCGCCGCTCGCCATGAGGTCGCCGACGATCTGGCGCAGGTAGGAGTTCACGCGCTGGTTGACCTTAAAGCCGAGTTCGAGCTGCACGCGGAAGAGGTAGTCGGTGCCGTAGGTCTCAACAGAGTAGGCGTGCGTGTAGGGCTCGTCGGTCACGCGGACGTTGAGGAACCAGTAGGCGCGGGCGCGCTTGGGGTGCTTGTCGAGGATCGAGTAGAGCACGTCGCGGTCGAGCGTCTCGGGGTCGGAGCTGCTGGTGAGGAACACCAGGTTGTCGGCGAGCATGGGGTACGACTCGTCGTCACGCAGACGTCCGAGTTGCTCCACGTACTTCTTGACCGGCAGGAACACGGTCTGCGTGCGCTCGATGGCGGTGCCGCGGCGCCACACGTACATGAGACCGAACAGCAGGGCGGCGAGGATGATCATCACGTAGCCGCCGTCGAGGAACATGGTGAGGCACGAGGCGAAGAAGCAGAGCTCGATCGCGCCGAACACCACGGCAAAGAGCGCGGCGCCCGCCTTGTGCTTGAGGATGCCGGCGATGTAGCTCGTGAGCAGCGTGGTGGTCATGAGCATGGTGACGGTGATCGCCAGGCCGTAGGCGCTCTCCATGCGCTCGGAGGTCTGGAACAGCAGCACGATGAGGATGCAGCCCACCCACATGATGTTGTTCACCATGGGGATGTAGAGCTGGCCTTTGGTGTCGCTCGGGTAGTGTACGCGCATGTGCGGCATGAGGTCGAGGCGCGTGGCCTCCGAGACGAGCGAGAACGAGCCGGTGATGAGCGCCTGCGAGGCGATGATGGCCGCCACGGCCGAGAGCACGATGGCGAACGGGCGCAGGAACTCGGGGAGCATCATGTAGAAGGGGTTGAGCGTGTCGAGCGCGAGCATGGCGGGATCGCTCGCATGGGCGAGCAGCCAGGCGCCCTGGCCGAGGTAGTTGAGGATGAGCGTGAGCTTGACGAGCGGCCAGGAGGCGTAGATGTTGCCCTTGCCCACGTGGCCCATGTCGGAGTAGAGGGCCTCGGCGCCGGTGGTGGCCAGGAACACGAAGCCGAGCACCATGATGCCCGAGTGGTTGACGGGCGAGATGAGGAACATGATGCCGCGGACGGGGTTGAGCGCGCGCAGGATGCCCGGGTTGCCGACCATGTTGTAGAGGCCCGCGCCGCCCAGGAACAGGAACCAGAAGGTCATGATCGGGCCAAAGAGCTTGCCGATGCTCGACGTGCCGGCACGCTGCATGGCGAACAGCCCGCAGACGATGAGGATGGTGATGAGCATGACGTTGGTCTGGCCGTCGCCCAGCAGCTGGTGGCCGAGCGGGATGGTGCGCAGGCCCTCGATGGCGGTGGTGACCGTGACGGCGGGGGTGAGGATGCCGTCGGCGAGCAGGGCCGCGCCGCCCACCATGGCGGGCAGGATCAGCCACGGGGCCACCTTGCGCACGAGGCTGAACAGGGCGAAGATGCCGCCCTCGTTGTGGTTGTCGGCCTTCATGGCGATCAGCACGTACTTGACGGTGGTCACGAGGGTCATGGTCCAGATGACGAGCGAGAGCGCGCCGAGGATCATCTCCTCCGAGATGCTCGCGAGGCCGCCGTTGTTGGCGACGATCGACTTGATCGTGTACATGGGGCTCGTGCCGATGTCGCCGTAGACGACGCCGAGCGTGACGAGCATCATGCCGAGCGAGACCGGGATGGCGCGGTTGCCCCCGCGGCCGTTCTCGGCGTTCACCTTGCCGCGCTTGGCCGAGTCGACGTGCGCCTCTTCGGCGCGGCGCACCTGAGCGGCCTGCTTCTCCATGGACTCGATGTCGTTCGCGATGCGCTCGTGGCGCTCGCCGATACGAGTCTCTAGATCTTCTCTGGACACCTGAACTCCTTGCCTAGGCACCATTTATATAAAGCAACAGGGTATCTTGGCACTACGTGGGGTTTTACACAAGTGAGGAGTATGTAAGGGCTGCGGAATCGCGGCGGGCGGCTGCGCAGTGGGCGTAGGGGCTGCGCCTTGCGGGCCGTGAGGACGGGCACAACGTGCTGGCTGCTCGCGGACGGCGTGCCGCCGCTCCGTTCAGCCTGTGTCGCTCACTGTCGGCTTGGGCGGTGCGTATGGTTCGGCCTCGCTTAAATATAGGGGAGAGTTCTGGCAGCGCATGGTCCGAAACCGCTTGCGCGCTCGTCCGTTTGCGGATTAGTTCTTAAATTGAACTTGCATGTGAGCTTTGGGCGTATACTGCCATCTAAATTGAACCTCAGTTCAATTTGCAACCGAAATTGAACGCGCCGCGCCAAACGAGCGGTGGCGCGAGCAGAATGCGGAACGGGGCGACCATGGCAACCGAGACCTTTGCAGATAGGCTCAAGGCGCAGATGCGCGAGCGCGGCCTCAAGCAGGCCGACCTCATCCGCAACGCGCAGATGCTCGGCAAAAAGCTCGGCAAGAGCCAGGTGAGCCAGTACGTGAGCGGCAAGACGATCCCGCGGCGCGACGTCGCCGCGGTGCTCGCGCAGGTCCTTGGGGTCGACGCCGCCTGGCTCCTCGAGGGCACGGCCGCACCCGCTGCCGCGCCCGCGCGAGCTAGCAAGCCGGGGGAGACCCCGGCGCCCCGGCATTCCAGCAACACCTCTTTGGGCGGCGCGCAGAGCCGCTCGGCAAAACAAGGGAGCACCCCCATGCGAGAGTTCAAGAAATCCGACAAGCTCGAGAACGTCCTCTACGACGTGCGCGGACCGGTGGTCGACGAGGCCGCGCGCATGGAGGACCACGGCGAGCG
>CAVJWS010000165.1:0-8674 GCA_963653485.1 Prevotella sp. CAG:279 | reverse complement strand
GGTCGGGCTCGGGCGCCTCGCTGCTTACGGTGGCGCGCGCCGTGGCGATGCCGAGGTTGGCCTCGAGGCTCAGCTCGGCTTGCGCGAGGGCGCTCGGCAGCTCGCGCATGACGCGCTCGATGAGGCCGGGGGCCGCGGCCACGTCTACGACGGTCCAGCCGTAGCTCTTGGCAACGTCGCCCAACTCGGTGAGGAGCACGGTCTTGCCCGAGCCGCGCGGTCCCGTGATGCGCATGAGGCGACCGGGCGCGCCCACGCCTTCTTCGATGCCGTCGCGGAAGTCCTCGATCACGCGCTCGCGGCCAACGAGCACGGGCGGCTCGGCGCCGGCGGTCGGCTTAAACGGGTTGATTACCTTGTTCTGAGTCTTGCTCGGCGCCATCGATAACCTCCGCTACCTGTACTTTAGTGACTCTAGTGAAAATAGTGCTTTTAGTGATTCTAGTGAATCTAGTGCTTTTAGTGCAAATAGTGCAAATAGTGCGCTGCCCGTCATATCCGTGCGCGTATGGGCAACGCGTTGAGTCTCTGTGCCGGCTAACTTAGCAACTTCGCAACTAACTTGCTAACTTTTCGAGCTAACTTCGCAACTTTTTGGGCGTCTTGCTAACTTTTTGGCCATCTTCTTAAACTTAACAACCAACTAAGCAAGACTTGCTAAGTTCCTAAGCGCCCTGCCCCGCGCCCGCGGCCCAGTCCCGCATCCTGCCCAAACCCGAGCTTTGCCTTGTTGGCCTATCATGGGTGGCTGTTTGCGAACGATTCTCTCTGGCTGCCCGCTCTGGCCGGGCCATTGGAGCCGATTCGCAAAACAATCCGTAAAACCGACCCTTTAAACAACCCGTTAGAAGGTCCGCCACATGATCGAGCTGCTCAAGCGATTCTCGGGCAAGTACCGCGTCTGCATGGCCGCGGGGCCCGCCTGCAAACTCATCGAGGTGTTCTTTGACCTGCTCACACCCCTGGTGATCGCCCGCATGATCGACGAGGGCGTGGGCGCGCGCGACGCCTCGGCCGTGCTGCGCTACGGCGCACTGCTCATCGGCATGGCGTCCGTGGGCATCTGCTTCACCCTCGTGTGCCAAAAGATGGCGGCGCTCGCCTCGCAGGGCATGGGCACCGACATCCGCTCGGCGCTCTACGCCAACATCAACCGGCTCGGCTACGCGGAGCTCGACCGCTTTGGCACGCCCTCGCTCATCACGCGCATCACCAACGACGTCAACCAGGTGCAGCTAGCCGTGGCGCTCGGCGTGCGCCAGCTCATCCGCTGGCCGTTCCTCGCCGTGGGCTCCATGGTGGCCGCCCTCATGATCGACCTCAAGCTCGGGCTCATCTTTTTGGTGAGCACCCCGCTCATCGGCGTGGTGTTTTGGCTGGTCATGGCCCGGTGCGTGCCCTACTTTAAGCAGATGCAGCTCAAGCTCGACCGCATCGGCCTCGTCTGCCGCGAGGGGCTGGAGGGCGTGCGCCCCATCCGCGCGTTCGTGCGCGAAGACCACGAGCGCGAGCGGTTCCGCGCCGCCGCGAGCGACCAGGCGGCTACGGCCATCGCGGTGGGCCGGCTTTCGTCGAGCCTGAACCCCGTAACGTTTTTGGTGATGAACCTTGCCGTGTGCGCCATTCTCTGGATGGGCGGCATCCAGGTAAACGTGGGCGCGCTCACGCAGGGGCAGGTCATGGCGTTCGTGAACTACATGACGCAAACCTTGCTCTCCATCGTGTATGTGGCAAACCTTGTTGTGGTCTTTACCAAGGCGAGCGCCAGTGCCGCGCGCGTGAACGAGGTGCTGACCGTGGAGCCGGGCATCACCGACGAAGGCAACGAGCCGTTTGACTTTGAGGGACTGGCGAGGCTTGCTAGCTGCGGCAATGCGGCGGAGATGGCTGTGGGCGAGTTGGGCGAGGGCGAGCTGGGCGATGGGGCCGCGCGCGGTCTTGCTGAGTCCGGCGACGCGCAGAGCGGGGCGCTGGTAAATGCGGGGACCGCGGGGGCCGATGCCGTGGCTCCCGCTGCAACGGCGCGGGCCGCGGGTGCAAGCACCCTGCCACCCGCGTTGGAGTTCGAAGGAGCCTCCTTTGCGTTTGGCGAGGGGGCTGCCCCTGCGGTGAGCGAGGCCTCGCTCGCGCTGCCTTGCGGCGGCACGCTTGGCGTGATCGGCGGCACGGGTTCGGGCAAGTCCACGCTCGTCTCGCTCTTGGCGCGGCTTTACGACGTCAACGCCGGGGCCGTGCGCGTGCTCGGGCGCGACGTGCGCGCCTGGCGCCTGGCGGAACTGCGCCGGGCGGTGAGTATGGTGCCGCAAAAGGCCATGCTGGTCTCGGGCACCGTTCGCTCCAACCTGTGCTGGCGCAACGCGGACGCTACGGACGCCGAGCTCTGGAGCGCCCTTGAGTGCGCGCAGGCCGCGGAGTTCGTGCGCAAGCTGCCCGAGGGGCTCGACGCTCCGGTGGAGGCTGCGGGCAAGAACTTCTCGGGCGGGCAGCGTCAGCGCCTCACCATCGCGCGCGCTCTGGTGGGCGAGCCGCTCGTGCTCGTGCTCGACGACTCCGCCTCGGCGCTCGACCTCAAGACCGACGCGGCCCTTCGTCGCGCCATCCGTGAGCGCTCGGCTGGGGCCGGGCGCGCAAGCGTGGATGCGGCTTTGGCGAAGGTTGCTGAGCAGACGGCTCAGGGTGAGAGCGTGGCTATCGCGAACGGTTGCGAGGAAGGCGCCCCGGCCGAGAGCGCGACAAGCCCGGCCGCCTCGGTGCCCCTGAGCACCGTGATCGTGAGCCAGCGCGTGTCTACCGTGCGCGATGCCGACCTCATCTGCGTGCTGAGCCACGGTCGCGTGGTGGGCCTTGGCACCCACGATGAGCTCTACCTTACCTGCGGCATCTACCGCGAGATCTGCCTCTCGCAGCTCAAGCGCGAGGAACTTGAATCTGCAACCCCCAAGGAGGTGCGCTAACCATGAACCCCTATGCTTCCGCAGGCTCCGTGGCCACCGTTACGGCGAGCGTCTCGGGCGGCAAGGGCGGCAGCCTCGACGGCCCCAACCAGCCCAACCAGCCCGGCCAACCCAACCAGCCCGACACCCGCTACCCCACCTCAACCGTGGTGCGCCGCCTGCTCGGCTACGTGCGCCCGCATATGCTCGACTTCGTGCTCTCGTTCGTGGCTGCGGCCGTCTCCGTTACGCTGCAGCTCTACACGCCCATCCTCATCGGGCGCGGCATCGACCTCATCATCGGCGCAGGCCACGTCGATTTCCGGGCGCTCCTCCCACTCGTCACCGAGCTCGCCGTCGTGGTGCTCGCGGCAGCGGCGTTCCAGTGGGTGCAGGGCTACTGCGTCAACCGCCTGAGCTACGAGACCGTGCGCGACCTGCGCGTGCAGGCCAACGACAAGCTCGGCCGCATGCCGGTCTCGTTCATCGACACGCACGCTCACGGCGACCTCATGAGTCGCGTGGTCAACGATGTCGACCAGGTGGGTGACGGCCTCTTGCAGGGGCTCACCCAGCTCTTTACCGGCGTGGTCACCATCGTGGGCACGCTCGTGTTCATGCTCGGCATCTCGGTGCCCATGGCCGTGGTGGTGGTGCTCGTAACGCCGCTCTCCATCTTTGCGGCGGGGGCCATCGCCAAGGTGTCCAACAAGAGCTTTGCCGCTCAGCAGTGCATCCAGGGCCAGCTCGGCGGGAACATCGAGGAGTACGTGGGCAACCAAAAGCTGGTCGCGGCCTTCGCGTATGGCCCCGAGGCCCAGGCCGGGTTCGACGCCATCAACGCCGAGCTCTACACGGCCGGCGAGCACGCGCAGTTCATGAGCTCGCTCTCAAACCCGGGCACGCGGTTCGTCAACAACATCATCTACGCGGTGGTGGCGGTCATCGGCTGTGCGGGCGTTATCACCGGCGTGCCGGCGCGCCTCACCGTGGGCGAGGTGCAGACGTTCCTCTCGTACGCCAACCAGTACACCAAGCCGTTCAACGAGGTCACGAGCGTGATCACGCAGATCCAGACCGCCTTTGCCTCGGCACGGCGCGTATTCGCCCTGCTCGATGCCACGGAGGAGGAGCCCGACGCACCCGAGGCCATGGAGCTCGCAAACCCGCGCGGCCAGGTGGAATTCGACCACGTGGACTTTAGCTACGTGGCCGACCGCAAACTGCTGCAAGACATCTGCATCAGCGCCGAGCCGGGCCAGCGCTTTGCGCTCGTGGGCCCCACGGGCTGCGGCAAGACCACGCTCATCAACCTGCTGCTGCGGTTCTACGACATCGATGCCGGGCAGATCCGCGTGGACGGCCGCTCGTCGGCGCTCTATACGCGCCAGAGCCTGCGCCGCGCGTTCGGCATGGTGCTGCAAGAGACCTGGCTCTTTGAGGGAACGGTGCACGAGAACATCGCCTACGGGTGCCCGGGCGCCACGCGCGAGCAGGTGGTGGCCGCGGCCAAGCGGGCGCATGCGCACAAGTTCATAGCACAGCTGCCGGCCGGCTACGATACGCGCATCGGCGAGGACGGCGGCACCTTTAGCCAGGGCCAAAAGCAGCTGCTGTGCATCGCGCGCGTTATGCTCACCGACCCGGCGATCCTGCTGCTCGACGAAGCCACGAGCTCCATCGACACGCGCACCGAGCTGCAGGTGCAAGAGGCCTTTGACGAGCTCATGCGCGGCCGCACGAGCTTTGTGGTGGCGCACCGCCTGAGCACCATCCGCAATGCCGACTGCATCTTGGTGCTCAAAGACGGGCGCATCGCAGAGCGCGGCACCCACGACGAGCTGCTCGCCCAGGGCGGCTTCTACGCGGAGCTATACAACAGCCAGTTCGCCAGCGCGTAGGGGAGCGCACATAGCCGAGACAATAAGGAAGGCCCGAGCCGCACGTGCAGCTCGGGCCTCCCGTTTGCGCTATGTGGAGAGGGCTACATCAAATCCTGCCCCTCAACCTGCGGATCCGTATCCCAGCCGGCCTGGGCCTGCGCGGTGGGGGTGGTACGCACAGCGAGGGTCTTCTTGGCCTTGGCCGAGACCGTCACGTCGTAGGTGATGGTCATGGTCTCGCCGCCGTTAAGGCGCACGGTGCCGAACATCATCTGGCGGCCGTTGTAGCTGGCCTCGCTGATGCCCGTCACCTCGTTGTCGCCGCCCGAGGTCTCAAGGTTGGCGATCTTGCCGCCCGCGGGGGCAACAAAGTAGAGCGGCAGCACCATGTCGGAGCGGTCGCGCTTGATGGGGTTGTAGCCGGCGATGTAGTCCACCACGTTCTGGGCCTCGGAGGCGCTCAGGTGGTTGGTGATCGTGGTGGTCACGTGGTAGGTGGTGGTGCCGTCGGCGTTCTTGGTGCCCTCGCCCACGGTCGTCTTGTCGGAGAAATACCAGCTGATCTTGGAGGCCGTGTCGTCGGTGGGGAACACGCCCAGCTCGGGCTTGGTCTCGTCGTCGTTGATGGTAAAGCTCATGCCCAGGTCAACCATCAGCTGCTGCTGGGTCTCGTCGGTCATGGCGGCCATAAAGTGGCCCTGCTTGATGGCGTTCTTAAAGGAGTTGATGAGGTCGCCCATGCTGGCGCTGCCCAGGTTGCTCATGATGTGCTTGAACGCGCCGCCGGCCACGCCCGCAAAGAACGCGTCGGTCTGGGCAACCGGCATGTTCTGGTACGAGTCGTGCAGCAGGAGCTTGGTGGCGTTGGAACCGTCCACGGTGTAGCCGGCCGACTCCACGCCGCCCGTGAGGGCGAGCAGGCTCTGCAGGAACACCGGGTCCACGCCGATGACGCCGTCAACGTCGGGGCCGCCCACCTGGTCTTTGTACATGCTCTTGATGAAGTACGCCGCGCGCGACCAGTCGGGAATGTAGGTGGAGTCGTTGCACTTCATGCCAATGCGGTCGCCAAAGATGGCGATCTCCTCGCTGGTGGCGCCAAAGCCCGAGGTCTCGTACCAGTGCAGGTCGGCCGTGGCGGTAAAGTCGCCCATCTCGATCTTGCCGTCGGTAACGGTCATGATTCCCATGGAGCCCGGCAGGCCGCCTGTGGAGCGCAGCTCGGCGTTGTTTTGAGCCACGAGCAGGTAGTTCTTGGTCTCGCCGTTGGCGCCGAGCATGCGGGGCAGCTCGGTGGCGAGGGTGTCGATCTGGTCCAGGTAAGGGGAGGCGGAGTCGAGCGGCTTCTTGACTTTCTCCACGGCCTCGGCCAGCTTGCCGATGTGCGGGGTGGGCAGGTTGTCGATGTTCTCGGTGCTCTGGCGCACCACCGGGGTCACGCTCGCCACGGTGGAGAGGATGTCTTGCAGGCTCTCCACGTTAACGGCGCCGTCCACGAGCAGCGTATCGGGCTTGAGCTCCTTGAGCTTGGCCGCGGCTGGCACCATGGCGTTTTGCATGAGGTTGTCGGCCTCGGTAACCAGGCCGCGCGCGGCGCGGATGTCGTCGCCGATTATGGGAATGAACGAGGCGATCTGCCAGTTGAGGCCGTCGGTCTTCTTCTTCATGCTGGAGGTCTTGGCGGCGAGCGTGATGGCCTTGGTGTTGAGCTCGTCGGTGTTGAGCGAGGTGATGTCGTCCTTCATGGACTTGGCGTCCTCGATGAGCGAGGACGAATCGGCCATGATGCTCTTGGCGTCGCCGAGGAGCGAGAGCCCGAGCGCGCCGCCGGCAAAACCGAGCACGAGCACCACCACGAGGGCGATAAGCGCGGCCTTTTTGCCGTTGGAGAGGCCGTTGGAGTTCTTGGGGGAGCTGGAACGGGTGCCGTTGCCGTTGCCGCCGCGGTTGCCGAACTTGCCGTCAAGGCCGCCAAAGCCCTTGGCCTTGGCCGAATCCGCGCCCTTGGCGCTGGCAGAGCTGTAGGAGCTCGCCGTGTAGGCCGGCTGCGGAGCGGCTACGGTCGGCGTGGCGGTAGTGGCGGCAGAGGCTGCGTTGGCGCGCGAGTCGGTCTGCGCAAAGCGGCGGCCAACCGTGGGTGCCGAAGCGCCGGCGCCGCCCTGCTGCGGGGCGGCCTTAAAGTGCCTGCCGTTGTTGGGGTTTTGCTCTTGTGCCACTGGAACCTCCGGTTGTTACATTATGGCGTGCATTTAGGTGAGTTTGTTAGCCCGGGTATGGCGCCGGGCACGGGCGTACGAACGTGCAATATACTAACCAATCGCAGGCAGAGGGCCAAAAATGCCATAAACTCAACGAATGCCACAGGGCTTGTGGAGCGCTCATTAAGCTCGTTGTTGCGGGGGGGGGTGCTCCGCGAGCGCATGGTAGCATGTCTATATTATCTGTGTACGGGGTGCCCAGTTTGGGCTCCTTGCGTAAGATAAAACGGTTAGGTACGTACCACTTTTATTAGAGATTGCGAGCAGGCCGGGGACATGCTGAGCGCGAGCTTTGAACATATTGCTGCAAATGCAGCCGCCTTTAGCGCGGCAATTGCTAGCGCATATCGCGCGAGCGAGGGTTCTGCTGGGCGCCTGGGTGACGGCGTGGCTCGCAATGGCAACGCCGTGGAGAGGTCGTTCTCCAAGATCGAGAACGACCTCGGGGGTCACACTTCGTCTTATTGCTGGTCAGAGGCTTGTTTTGCTGCTCTGGAAAATTGCTTTGGTACGAAAACGGTACGAATTTTAGCCGGTACGAACCGTTCCGGCGGAGTGTCGCGTTTTGACACGATTTGCAACGTCTGGGGTCAGTATAGCGCAGGCGTAATTTTGGCGGTGGCGTAGCTTATGGCCGAGGAGGCGTTGGACACCTCCAGGGGCGCTGCCAACGGCCTCGAGGTGGCGGGGAAGATCCCGCCGAACATAATCGTTCTTGATGGGGGAGCGGCACACGCTAAGGCTGTGCGCCCCGTGACGCTCTCGGCCGAGGAAGCCGAGGGGATGGGCGATTCCGAGCCGGATCCCGAGACCGAGGCGGCGGTCAAGCGCCTGCGCACGAGCCGCCTAGGCTACTGCGCGCTGAAGCGCTTGTTCGATATCGTCTTCAGCCTTTTCATCATCGTTGCATTCAGTTGGCTGTTCGTAATCACTGCTATCGCGATCAAGGTCGACGATCCGGCTGGTCCCGTCTTCTTCAAGCAGAAGCGCGTGGGGCGCGATGGGCACGAGTTCGAGATGTACAAGTTCCGCTCCATGTGCGCGGACGCGGAGGCCAAGCTGGCCGAGCTGCAGGCGAAGAACGAGAAGGACGGGCCTGTTTTTAAGATGGCCGATGACCCGCGCATTACCCGTGTGGGTCGCCTGATACGTAAGACCTCGATCGACGAATTGCCGCAGTTCTTCAACGTGCTTTTGGGCCACATGTCCGTTGTGGGGCCACGCCCCGCGCTTCCCAAGGAAGTGGCCGAGTACACCCCGCGCCAGCGCCAGAGGCTTCTGGTGAAGCCGGGCATGACCTGCTATTGGCAGACCCGTCGTAATCGCGACTCCATCAGCTTCGCCGAGTGGGTGGAGCTTGACCTGCTTTACATCAAGAAATGTTCCGCGTGGAGCGATTTCAAGCTCGTTATCCAGACGATAGGCGTCGTGCTCACGGCGCAGGGGAGCTGATGCTGATCTTGAGTACTTCCATCGAAACCCGTTACGAACAGTGGCTCGGCAGCCTTGATGAGGCTGGCCGGGCTGAGCTCGAGAAGCTAACCGACGACGTGCGCGAGGACGCGTTCTACCGCGACCTCGCGTTCGGCACGGGCGGGCT
>CAVJWS010000164.1:0-9346 GCA_963653485.1 Prevotella sp. CAG:279 | reverse complement strand
CGGTAACCAGAGAGTCGAACTCGGCAGCGTTGAGTAGGGCCTCAGCGCCGGAAACGAGCTCCGCCCCGAGCGCCAGCAAAGCCGCACCCAAGCCGCCCGCGGCACCCGCGCCCGGCACCGAAAGCACCGAGCTGAACGCGCGCCTGGACTTGAGGCGAAGCTGTCGCTGGCTTGAAGCAGCAGGGGTCTCGGAAACGCAAGCGGGGCGAGATGCGTTTTGGCCCGCGTCGATAGCGAGGGCATTGGCAACGTGGGCAAGCCCCTTGGCCTCGTTTCTGACATGGGCATCGCAGGCAAGAGCGCTGCGCCCCACGTCCTCATCGCGCTCGGCCTTGGCGGAAACAAGCTCTTTGCGGGCGGCGTCGAGTAGACGGCCGTAGTTGATCATCCAGCTGTCGTAGGTTTTGAGCGCAGCGGCGTCATCTGCGGGCAGGCCCTTCTGCTTGCCGAAGACCGCGAGCGCGCCACGTGTTCCTACCAGCGGATTCGTTACGTCGGAGAGCACCGTGAGCTCCACGCCCGCCAGAGCCTCCACGGCTGGGGCGAGGTCGACACTCGCCACATGCTCAAGGCCTGCCAGGCCAGGCTCGATCGGTTCGCCCGCTTCGTTGAGCAGACGTGCGCCGAGCGCTTGCAGCATGCCCGCACCGCCGTCATTAGTAGCGCTGCCGCCTAGTCCCACATATATGTGGCGCACCCCTTGGGCCACGGCATGGAGCAGTATCTCGCCCACTCCGCGCGTGCTCGCCGCAAGCGCCGCCTCTTCCGTGCAGGGCGAGGCGTCGATACCCGCGGCCTGCGCCATCTCGATCACCGCTGTTGCGGGCGCATCGGCCTGGCCGACTGCCCACTCCTGGGCGCCGCCTCGGTCGCCAAGGCGATCGCCCTCACACTCGCCTCGGACGTCGTCGCCATCACGGTCGTTCCGAATGACGCTGGCCTGCCCGCCCGCGCAATCGTGCCCACTCTCCCCCACATCTTCGCGCTGCAGTAGGTAGCGCCCGCGGACCGGCTCGCCAAACGGACCCGAGACCTCGACCTCCTGCTTAGCTCCGCCAAGCGCGGCCGCAAACGCATCGGCCGTGCCCTCGCCGCCATCGGCCAGGGGAACGCACGCGACCTCGGCCGCAGGCTCCACGCGGCGCACGCCCTCGGCCACCCAGGCCTCGACCTGCGCACTGGTGGCACTCCCCTTGAACGAGTCGATGGCCAGCACCACCTTGTGCCGCCGCGGTGCGGGCACGGAGAAGCGCGCGGCAAGGGAACCGTCGACACTCGTTGCGCTTGCGTCAGGCGAGGAAACCGGTTCGATAGCAGCCGAATCGACGCTCGCCGCGCAACCGCAAGCCGAGCGAGCGGCCTTGCCGGGCACCGAACAGCAGCTCTCGCCAGAACCCTCAGCAGCCTTGGATTTCTCCATCCACGCAAGCGCCTCCGCGTGCGCGGCGTGGCCTGCGAGCTGCTCGTTTCTTCCGTTCCGCAACTCCGCAAAGAAGTCCGTGAGCATGGCGGCGCACTCGTTGCCGAGGACGCCGGGCACAACCTCGAACGCGTGGTTCAGGCGGTCGTCGGCATTGAGGTTGTAGAGCGACCCGAGCGCGCCGGCCTTGGCGTCGGCCGCGCCGTACACGCAGCGGGCCACGCGCGCGTTCACCATAAGGCCCGCGCACATGCAGCAAGGCTCGAGCGTCACGTAGACCGTGCAGTCCGAAAGCCGCCAGCGCCCAAGCTTGCGCACAGCCGCGCACAGGGCGCTGAACTCCGCATGGGCAGACGGGTCCTCATCGAGCTCGCGGCGGTTGTGCGCCCGCGCGATGACCTCGCCCTCGTGCACAACCACAGCGCCGATGGGCACCTCGCCCAGGTCGCGCGCACGAGCGGCCTCGGCCAGCGCCTCGCGCATATAGAGCTCGTCGTCATCTTTGAACCCGCAGCGTTCCACCATGCGCACACCATTCAGTTGTTCAGATTGAAAATGGCGGAGAGAGGGGGATTCGAACCCCCGGGACGCTCACGCGCCCAACGGTTTTCAAGACCGCCGCTTTAAACCGCTCAGCCATCTCTCCGTGGGAAGCATCATAACATCTTTGCGCGCGGCCGCCCGCGCCTTGCCCGCTTAGGCCTCGAGCACCCGAGCCACCAGCTCGTTCACCGCGTGCTCGAGCGCCTCTTCTTCCTCTTGCTTGTGGCCGCGCTGCCACCAGATCTCTACCAGGCGCACGATGCCGCCCGCCGCGAACTGCGCGGCCTGCTCGAGCGGAATCCCCTCGCCGACCACGCGCGCGCCGCCGCGGTGCCGCTCGCAGATGGTCTCGGCCACCTTGTCGCAAAAGACCATCGACATCTGGCCAGCCATGGAGCTCTTGAAGATGTTGGCCATGAGCTTCTCGTGCCGGCGCAAGAAGTCGATGAGGATCTGCAGGATCGCCTCGCGCTCGGCGCCCGCGTCCTGCTCGCCGAGTTCCTCGTCGGCCGCCCGCTCGCCGCGCTGCTGCATGTCGATGCGCAGGCTGTCCACAAAGAAGGCGAAGAACGCGTCTTTGTCGGCAAAGTGCTTGTAGAACGTGGTGCGGCGGATCATGGCCTCGTCGCAGAGGGTGGCCACGGTGATGTTCTCGTAGGGCATCTCCTCGAGCAGGCGGGTGAACGCCTCTATGAGCGCGCGGTAGGTCTTTTTGATGCGCAGATCCATGTTGCCTCCCCTGTGCGGGCACTCGCCTTGCCGGCGCCCTCAAACCGCTGTCAGAAAAGCGTCGTTTTGGCAATCTTCGTCCGCTAGCGAACACCTGTCAACAACTCAGCCCAACCCTCACGCATCGTTAACAAACGAACGCGGTTTAAGCGCCGATATTTACATATACGACACGTGTTTCTTTTAGGACATTTGTGGAATATAATCCCTCAAAACCAAAGGAACCATCATCTAACTATGGAGTGGTGCAGGTGAAGGAAAAGCTGTTCGGGTGGGTTGTTCGCCACCGCAAACCGATAATCGCGTTCTACGCGGTCGTCGCGCTCGTCTGCCTCTTTTTGAGGCAGTTCGTGGGCGTGAATTACGACATCACGAGCTACCTCCCCGACGAGGCGGCATCCACCGTGGCGCTCAACACCATGGGCGACGAGTTCTCGGGCGACATCCCCAACTGCCGCGTGATGGTGCCCAACGTCTCCATCGCCGAGGCGCTCAAGTACAAAAAGAAGATCGCCAAGGTCGACGGCGTGGAAGAGGTGCTCTGGCTCGACGACTCGGCCGACATCGACCAGCCGCTCGAGACGCAGGACACCGACACGGTGGAGACCTACTACAAAGACGACAACGCGCTCTTTAACGTGACGATCGACACCGAAAAACAGATCGCCGCCACCGACGCCATCCGCGAGATCGTGGGCAGCGAGGGCGCCATCACCGGCACGGCCATGTCCAACGCGCTCGCCACCACCTCCACCGAGAGCCAGATCAGCATCATCACCGCCGCGGCCATCGCGATCATCTTCCTGATCCTCGTGATCACCACCAACAGCTGGGCCGAGCCCATCCTGGTGCTGCTGGGCCTGGGCGTCTCGGTGTTCATCAACTGGGGCACCAACCTCATCTTTGGCGAGATCAGCTTCGTCACCAACTCCGCCGGCTCCATCTTGCAGGTGGCCATCGCGCTCGACTTCTCGGTGTTCCTGCTGCACCGCTTTAACGAGGAGCGCGGCAAGCACGGCTCCGTGGAGCAGGACATGATCAAGTCGTGCTGCATGAGCTCCGTGGCCGTGTTCTCGTCGGGCTGCACGGTGTGCATCGGCTTCATCGCGCTCGCGGCCATGCAGTTCAAGATCGGTCCCGACCTGGGCCTGGCCCTTGCCAAGGGCATCGCCATCAGCCTGGTCTCGGTCTTCTCGTTCACGCCGAGCGTGTTCGTGCAGTTCGACGGCTTTGTTCAGAAGACCCAGCACAAGCCGTTCATTCCGCCGCTGGGCAAGTTCGCGCGCCTGGTGCTCAAGGTCTGCATCCCCGCGGCCGTGGTGATCCTCGCCGTGGTCTACCCCGCGCGCACCGCCTCCACCTCCACCGACATCACCTACTACTACGGCACCTCGCACATCTTTGGCACCGACACGCAGCTCGGCCAAGACATGGAGAAGGTCAAGGCCGTGTTCGGCAACTCCGACACCTACGTGGTGCTCGTTCCGCGCGGCGAAGTCAGCCAGGAGCAGGCGCTTTCCAGCGCGCTCAAGAAGCTCCCCGAGGTCAAGTCGATCCAGAGCTACGTTGACGTGGCGAGCCCCTACATCCCCACGGGCATGGCCGAGAAGTCCACGCTCGAGCTGGTAGAGGGCAAGAACTACAGCCGCCTGGTGCTTACCGTCACCGTGCCCTATGAGGGCAGCTCCACCTTTACGACGGTCAAGAAGATCCGCAAAATCGCGAACAAATACTACCCGGGCAAGGCCATGCTCGCCGGCGAGGGCGTCTCGACCACCGACCTCAAGGACACGATCACCGTGGACAAGGACAAGGTCGACCTCATCGCCGTGGTGGCCGTGTTCGTGGTGCTGCTGCTCGCCACCAAGAGCATCAGCCTGCCGGTGATCCTGGTGCTCGTGATCGAGACCTCCATCTGGCTCAACTTTGCCGCCCCGCTCTACACGGGCATGAACGAGTTCTTCTTGGCGTACCTCATCGTGAGCTCCATCCAGCTCGGCGTAGCGGTTGACTACGGCATCCTGATTGCCGACCGCTACCGCGAGGACCGCGTGACCATGCCCAAGCGCGAGGCCATGCTCGAGACCATCGAGGCCTGCACGGTGCCGGTTCTGACCTCGGGCTCGGTGCTCTTGATCTGCGGATTCTTGATCCATGCGATCTCGAGCCACGGCGTGCTCAAGCAGATCGGCTGGTTCTTGGGCGTGGGCGTGAGCATCTCGCTCGTGGCCGTGCTGTTTGCGCTGCCGGGCTTTTTGTACGTGCTCGACGGCGTGATCGGCAAGACCACGCTGCATTCGAACTTCTTGCCCAAGGGGGCGAGCACGGGCGCCGGCGCTGGTGCCGGGGCCGGGGCTGCGGCGGGTGCCGTTGCGGCTACGGCTACGGCTGCGGCTGCTGGTGAGGCCGGCGCCGTTGCCGGTGGCGCTGCTGCCGAGACCGCCAAGGCTGCCGGAACTTCCAGCTCCGCCGCTTCCGCCTCCCCCGCTCAGACCGCTACCGCCGTGCCCGCCGAGGCCGGCTCCTCCGCTCAGTAACTCACAGGGAAAGGACCCTCAACCATGAACACCAACACCACCGCCCAGGAGCTCGAGGAGCAGCGCGACCTCGTGCGCCGCCCGCGCAAGCGCATCGCCGCCATCGCCATCGCCGCCGGGCTCGCCGTGAGCCTCGCCGTGCCGGGCGCCGTCGTCTTTGCCGAGGGCGTGGGCTCCACCTCGAACACCGCTGCCACTACTGCGCAGTCGGCGACCACGAGCAAGGTCGGCTACAAGAAGAACCAGGTGGTCTACGTTAAGACCGACGCCGACGGCAACCGCTCCGGCGTGTACGTGGTCAACAGCTTTGAGGCCAACAAGGGCACCAAGTTCAGCGACGCCGGCGAGTACACCAAAGTCACCAACCTCTCCACCACCAAGAAGCTCAAGGACAAGAACGGCTCCGTTGCCGTGACCGGCCAGGGCGTGCAGGACTTTGTGTACCAGGGCGACCTCGACAAAGAGACCGCCATGCCCTGGAACGTGACCGTGAGCTACGCGCTCGACGGCAAGGAGGTCTCGGCCGAGGAGCTCGCCGGCAAGAGCGGCAAACTCACCATGAAGCTCAAGGTGGAGAAGAACGACTCCTACACCGGTGGCGACTACGCCGACAACTACCTGGTGCAGATCACCGGTTCGCTCAACAACACCGAGGCGCACGAGATCGAGGCCGACGGCGCCACCACGGCCGCCAACGGCTCCGACACGCAGCTCACCTACATGGTGATCCCGGGCTCCACGGGCGACTACACCATCACCGCCGACGTTGAGGACTTTGAGTTCGACGGCTGGCAAATCGTGGGCGTGCCGCTGAGCCTTGCCATGGACATCGACACGAGCGACGTAGACACGAGCCAGCTCAAGGAGCTCTCCGACGGCATCGCGAGCGCCAACAGCGGCGCCGGGCAGATCGCGAGCGGCGCCAAGACGCTTGCCGCCTCGCTCGCCACGGCCAACAGCGGTGCGGCCACGCTGAGCAGTGGCGCGGCCCAGGTGAACAGCGGCGCGGCTACGCTCGCCAACGGTGCCGACCAGGTGAACAGCGGTGCCGGGCAGCTGAGCAGCGGCGCCGACACGCTCTCGACCGGTGCCGACTCGCTCGCCGCGGGCACGAGCCAGCTCAACAGCAAGGTGCCCACGCTCGTCAACGGCGTGAACAGCCTCAATAGCGGCGCCACCAGCGTGAACACGGGCGCGGGCAAGCTCGCCAGCGGCGCGGCCTCGCTCTCCGCTGGCCTTACCAAGCTGCAGGGTAGCGCCGAGACCATCTCGAGCACGATCAAGGCGATCGATGGCGGCTCGCAGGCGTATGTGAGCGGGCTGCAGAGCAGCGTTGCGAGCACCACGGCACAGGACAAGGCCGCCAAGACCGCGCTCGACAGCGCCACGAGCAGCGTGAAGGACTACGGCGACTCGCTCAAGACGAGCCTCGGCAGCAACGTCAGCAAACTCAACGATGCGCTCGCTGCCGCCAAGACCGCGCTGCAGGGGAACACGACGAGCGACCAGGCGGCCGCCGCAAAGAGCGCCGAAGACTCATCCAACAACGCCGTCCAGAACATCGCGGAGGCGAAGGCGGCGATTAAGGAGGCGAGAGACGCTTACGCTGCCGCCCAGGACGAGGGTGCCAAGACCGCAGCAGCCGCCAAGCTCGACGCAGCCCTGGCCGCGCTCGACAAGGCCTCATCGAACGCATCGGCCGCAAGCAGCAGCGCGGAGCAAGCGGGGTCGGCGTCGGCCACGAGCGGCAACGTCCAGACGGCCATCAGCTACATCAACGGTGCGCAACAGGGAATCGGCGCCCTTTCGAGCTCGCTCGATTCCAGCCTTACGAACCTCAACGACAAGGTCACCGCGCTCGCCACGGCCTCCGGCAACTACGGCGGAACCCAGGGCGCGCTCAAGGCGCTGAACGGCGCGCTCAGCGGCTACACCACCGCGCAATCCGGCCAGACGCACAGCCTCTCCGAGGCCATCACCCTCATGGACGGTGCCATCAACCCCGCTGAGCCCACGGTCGATAACCCCGGCCTCGTTGACGGCATGACTTCGGCCGCAACCGGCGCGAGCACGCTCAGTTCCGGCGCCACCACGCTTGCCGCCGGCACCGACCAGCTTGCCGCCGGCACGCAGACGCTCGCGAGCAGCACGCCGGCACTCGCCGACGGCGTGACGCAGCTCAACAGCGGCGCGGGCCAGCTGAGCTCCGGCGCCAAGACGCTCGCCTCGGGCGCCACCACGCTCGCCAACGGCACGACCTCGCTCGCCTCGGGCGCCGCGACCCTCGCCAACGGGACCAACTCGCTCGCCTCGGGCGCGGCCACGCTCGCCAACGGCACGCAGCTGCTCGCCGACGGCGCCAACACGCTTGCCACCGGCTCGCAGACCCTCGCCAACGGCACGCAGACGCTCACCGACCGCACGAGCGACCTCGACGCGCAGGTGATCGACACCGTCAAGGACAAGGTCAAGGAGATGCTCAACCCCGAGTTCACCGTCACGGACTTTGTCAACGGCGAGGAAGGCGGCCACATCAACCGCGTGCAGTTCGTCTACATGACGGGCGCTATCTCCAAGTAAGGCAACCCGCGTAGGCTTGTCCGCCCCGGCAAGCAGCCAACGCGGCGACACCGCAAGCGGCAACCCAACCAAGCCGCAACCGCCCCAGCCCCCATCTCCCCAAAGAGATGGGGGCCTTTTTCTTTGCGAGCAACCCGGGTCACGGAGATTCAAAGCCGACAATCGCCAAGCCGGAAGAAAAAGGGTCGAAAGAGATTCGCCACCGCGGTCCTTGTCCGCCATGCGATTAGCTCGGCAGCTGCATCAAACAACTGTCGATGCGCAAACGGAATCACATCACCTACGACCCATATGAACCGACGGCGTCTTCCAACCGCCCGTCGCACACGCCCCAGCCGCCAAGCCCATCGCTCTCGCCCCCACAGCAAGCGCAACCGCCCAACGCCCCGCCTCAACCGTGCGTGCATGGTCACATCTCTAATGCGCGCGCAGGCTACGGCGCCTGCGGGGGCTATACTGAATGCATCAAATTCGAATGCTACCGGCGCCGAAAGAAGGAGCTCGCATGAACATCACCCTTATCGTTGTCATCGTCGTCGTTCTGATCGTGCTGTTCGCCATCGCGGGCATCTACAACAACATGGTCACGCTGCGCAACCGCATCGACAACGCCTGGCAGAACATCGACACCCAGCTGCAGCGCCGCAACGACCTCATCCCCAACCTCGTGGAGACCGTCAAGGGCTACGCCAAGCACGAGTCCGAGACGCTCGAGAAGGTCGTGGCCGCGCGCAACGCCGCCGTGACCGCCACCAGCCCCGAGGCCAAGATGGCCGCCGACGGCGCGCTCACCGGCGCGCTACGCCAGCTCTTTGCCGTGGCCGAGAGCTACCCCGACCTCAAGGCGAACACCAACTTCTCACAGCTCCAGGCCACGCTCGAAGACACCGAGAACAAGGTGAGCTACGCGCGCCAGAGCTACAACGACTGCGTACTCAAGTACAACAACGCCATCCAGACGTTCCCCGCGGTGATCTTTGCCGGCATCTTCCAGTTCAAGGAGCGCCAGGGCTTTGAGGCCGCCGAGGCCGCCCGCCAGGCCCCGCAGGTCAAGTTCTAAGAGCGCGCGGACAGGCGTCGCAGTTGCCTGCAGCCGCAGCAGCCAGCACGCACGAGCCGTACACGCGGCCGTACAGACAGCCATCCCAAAGGCAGCCGGGAGCAACGTAAACCGTTGCCCCCGGTTTTTTGTTGCCGCCGCGCAGACCCCATTTGCCCGGGCAGGCACTCGCCAAGGCTACCGAAGGCGAGCGTCAATTCAAAAATGACGAAAGTCGGAAGCAAGACTGCAATCTCCCAAGTAGAGAGCATTCTCCCTAAGGCATGACCTGCGGTTTTATCGACTTTCAATGGGGCGTACTCGTGGACTTGAGATATTGCTTCCGACTTTCGTCATTTTGCTATCGCGAGCCGCCCATCTTGCCAAATCGCTCACGTAATTGCCTATCGACAAGCCCTTCCACCGCACAAAAAAGCTCCCGCTGCGCTTTTGCGCAACGGGAGCCTCGGCAGCCCTCTATGCAGCGGCTCGGCAGCC
>CAVJWS010000163.1:8219-9736 GCA_963653485.1 Prevotella sp. CAG:279 | reverse complement strand
ACGTCCCTTCGCCTCGGCAAGGCCAACGGGCGCAGCCCCCTTGCCCTCCGCATACGCAAAGGCGACGTCGTCAAAGCGCAGGGACGCGAACTCGGCCCCCGCCGCCGGTGCCTTGAGCGCGCGCAGGGGCGGCTCGATGGCCTGCAGGCGCTCGCAGCTGGCGGAGAGGGCCGCCGTCTGCGGCAGCAGGCCCGAAAGGCTCGCGAACGGCGCCCGCACCTGGCCCACGAGCTGCACCAACGCCATCAGCGTGCCGTAGCTCACCTGCCCCGTGAGGATGCCCCAGCAGCCGTAGCCAAAGCCGGCCAGGTAGCTCAGCTGCATGGCGAGGTTGAAGACCGTGCTGCTCGCGGCCTTGCCGGCGGCCCGTCCCCGGCGCGCGCCGAGGTGGCCGTCCATGAGGGCACGCAGGCCGCCCAGCGCGCGTTCCTGGGCACCGAAGGAGCGCACCACAACCAGGCTCTCCAGCACCTCCTGCAAGCGGGAGCGCATGCTGGCCTCGGTGGACTGCGCCCGCTCGTGCTTGCGCTTGAGCCGGCGGCGGATGACGAGCGAAGCGGCCACGCACGCGCTGCCGGCCGCCACGAAGAACGCCGCCAGCGCGGGCGCCACGGCGAACATGAGCACGAGGGCCGCCACGGCGCGCACGAGCATGGAGGCCGCCTCGGGCACGATGGAGACCACGGACTCGGCCACGGCCGTGACGTCCGAGGTGAGCACGCTGGCCACCTCACCGCTCGCGTGGCCGCCGGGGAGGCGCCCCGCCTGCACGATCGCCGCGACGGCGTGCTCGCGCAGGGAGTTCTCGACCTTGGCCTGCACGGCCTCGGTGAGGTACTTGGACAGCGCCGAGAGGGCCGTCGCGCCCAGCAGCGCCGCGGCGAAGGCGGCAAGGCCCGCCCAGAACGTGGGGGCCTCGCCGGCAACCGCGGCGTCGATGGTGCGCTGCATGAGCAGGGCGTAGGCCACGGCGATGAGCGCGGTGGCGCAGCGCGAGGCGGTGAGCAGCCAAAGGCCGCGCAGGCTTGCGCCGCAGACGGAGCGAACCCAGGAGAGGGCCTTCATCGTGCGAGCACCCGCCTCTTGAGCCGGCCGGCCGCGGCGCGGGCACGCTTGAGGGCGCGGCGCACGGGGTAGGCGGCGTGCCACGCGCGGGCGTAGGCGAGCCAGCCGCGCGAGTGCGGGTCGCAGTGGGCGTCGCCGCGCCAGAACTCGTCTAGCACGCCGATGACCTGCGAGTTATTGACCTGCTCCACCTCGAGGCAGTTGTCGCCCAGGATGCGGTAGCCGTCCGGCTCCACGGTGATGACGCGGTGCAGGACGTAGGCGCCGCCGCGGCGGTAGAGCGCCACGTCGAGCGGGCGCAGACGCCCGGTGGCGGGGCGGACCACGATGGTGTCGCGGCGGTTGCGCAGCATGGGCCACATGCTCGTGCCGGCGGTGGTGGAGATCCACACCCCGTCGCGCGCAAGTACGTCCTCGATGTGGAGGGCGCTATCTAGCTGGGGTTTATTGAC
>CAVJWS010000163.1:0-8035 GCA_963653485.1 Prevotella sp. CAG:279 | reverse complement strand
GGCGCTGCGGCTGCCGCGTTGGCGGCCGCGGATGTTTCGTTGGCGCCTGCAGCCATCTACTCCACCACCACGTCGTTGTCGGGGAGGTCGCGTGAGGTGCCGCCGGATTGGCCGCCGTTGCCGGAATTGCCGGAGTTGCCGGAGCCCTGGGACTGGCTGCCCGAGTTGTTCCCGGATGAGCCGTTGGAATCTTGCGACCCGCCTTGGTTGGACGAGGAGTCGTCGCCATTGGCGTCCACGTCGTTGTCGATGGGGGAGACGCCCGTGCCGGATCCGCCCGAGCTGGACGAGCTGTTGGACGAGCTGTTGGACGAGCTGCTCGAGCCATTGGAGGAGCCATTGTTCGCGCCGCCGCCCGCGCTGCTGGCACTTGCCGAGCCGCCGTTGTTCGCGGTCGCATCCGCGGCGGTGGCGTCACCCTGCGAGGAAGTCTCTGAATCGCTGCCGTCGGCGGTGCTGGCGCCGGTTACGGCAGCGTCCGTCGTGCTCGCCTCGGACGCTGCAGAGGTCGTCGCGGCCGGGGAGCCTTGGCTTGCCGTGCCGCCCGCCAGCAGGCCCGAGCCAAGGCACAGCCACGCCAGGCCGCCCAGCAGGGCAACTACGACAAGCACCACGGCAACCGCAACGGCGGTTTTGCGCGAGCCGGACTGCCCGTCGTCCGTCAAATCTTCTTCATTGCCGCCTGCAAAGTGCTTGGCCATGGTCTCTACCGTCCTTTCTTGGCGGACTTGGCCACGGCGCCGAGCTCGGCGCGCAGGCGCTTCGTGCGGGTGAAGGGCTTCACGAGGAAGCGGTATGCGTAGACGCCGGGCAGAAGCCACGGGGCCCTGTTGAGCACGGTGTAGTACTGCCGCAGCTTCTCGAGCGGCGGGAAGGCGCGGGAGAGCAGGTAGCGCGCGCGAAGCCCCCGCTGCCCGTGCTCGCCGGCCTGTTGCGCGAGCTTGATCGCGACGTTGTTGGCCACCGTGCCGTAGGTGCCGCTGCCCAGCATGTACGCGAGCATGGCGGTGTCGTCGGCGTCCAGCGCGTCCGTGTCACCTGCTAGCGCGCGCCCGCAGGCGTCCTTGCCGATGACGCTCGCGGCCGTGCGGGCCAGCGCCCGCTCAAACTCGAGCATGCCCAGCTTGGCAAGCTCGCCGTCCAGGTAGTTGCGGTCCATTGAGGGCCCCCACGCCTGCAGGAGCACCCACTCGTCGGCGATGCCGCGGACGCCGCAGCCGGAGTTCGAGAAGTGCTTGAACATGTGGGCGACGTGGAAGAGGTAGGCGTCCTCGTGGCCAAAGACGTACGAGAGGCCGGGCGCGTCTGCGTCCTTGCGGGCGCGCCGCCAGGGGTTTTCGTAGTAGCGCCACCAGCTCACCTCGGGGTTCATCAGGCCTCGGTGCATCTCAAAGTTGAGGAAGGGCGCCTTCTCGTAGGCGTCGTGGTTGCCGGCGCCAAAGTGCGCGGTCTTGAAGCCGGCGGCCTCCAT
The DNA here is from genome assembly GCA_963653485.1 of Prevotella sp. CAG:279. Lineage (GTDB taxonomy): Bacteria > Actinomycetota > Coriobacteriia > Coriobacteriales > Atopobiaceae > Parolsenella. Next base: position 6,564 of record CAVJWS010000163.1, on the reverse strand, counting down.
GATGGAGCGCAGCCCGCGGGCGTCCTCGTCCGTGGCGGTGGCGACGTTGGGGCCTGCGGCTTGGGCGCTGGCGACCGCGGCGGCGTGATCGGCGCCGTGGCCCTCGCCATCGCCCGTGGCCTCGTTATCGCCGACGCAAGCCGCGTCGCCCGCCACGCCGTCAACATGCCCGAAGAGGATGTCGTTGTCGCACATCCAGCGCATCTCGGGGTGCGGGTACTCGCGTGAGGTGACGACGCCCTTGAGCGGCAGATGCGCGAGGCCCGCCTCGTCCATGGCGGCAAAGAGCGTCTCGCGCTCCATGTCGAACACGACGTGGCGCATGAGGTTGCGGTCCACCTCGGCCTGCCAGCGCTTGCGCTCCTCCGCGTCGGCGCCGCTCGCCATGGCGACGGCAAAGGCGCAGGTGGTGGCCACCGAGTTGCTGGTTGCGAGCTTGAACACGCCGTCCCAGGAGGCGTCGCCCGGCAGCTCGGAGGGCACCTGAGCGCGCAGGGCGCAGGAGAGCAGGTGCATGAGGTAGAGGGAGCTGGGGGAGAGCGGCGCGTCTGCGTCCACGAGGCGTGCGGGCTGTACGTAATTCTCAGACGAGGGCATCGCGGTCCTTCTCGCGCCGGTAGTCATCAAAGCAAAGGCCCGTCATCGCCTCAAAGCTCGCGCGCACGGCGCTTTGCGCCATGGTGCAGCGCAGGCGGTAGACGGGGACCTTGTCCAATAGGGTATCAAGGAACCCCAGCGTAAGGAACGCGGATTCGGGGTCGCGCGGCATGTAGACCTGGCGCAAGGCGCCGGCGAGGGCCTCCTGCGCGTCGACGCGCCCGCAGCTGTCCTCGTCGCCGCGCTCCAGCAGGCACAGCCCCGCGAGCGGCGCCGAGGTGTTGGCCTGCCAGCCCTCCTTGCCGCTCCACGGCGTGCCGTAGGCGGTGATGGGGGAGGCGGAGGGCGTCTGCGCGGCGGAGCCTGCGGGCGAGGCTGCGGGGGAGGTGGCCTTGGGGAGCGGTGCGCCTGTGGCCTGCGGGCCGGCGGCGTCCGTGGCCCGCGATGCGCCCGCGCCGCCCGCGCCGGCCACGCCAGGCGCCTCGGCCTCGCCGCCCACGCGCATCAGGGGCTTGTCGCCGTTGATGACCTGGACGCCGCTGCCAAGGGCGTCCATCCACAGGCGCAGGTGGGTGGACTTGCCCGTGCCGCTCGTGGCGGTGAAGGCGTAGGCCTTGCCGCCAAAGCCGATGACGGCCGCGTGCATGAGGAAGACGCCGTGCCGGGGCGCTTGCTCGGCGATGGCGCGGTAGAGCGCGAGCTGCTGCAGGTAGCCGTCCGACCAGGTCCCCTCGGTGGCAAGCTCGCGCTCCGCGTCGATCATCTGCCGCGTGATGGTGATGTGTAGGTCGCAGGCGCTGGCCTCGGCGGGCGAGGCGGGCCGGGCGTAGTCCGCCGCAAAGGCGGCGAGGCCGCCCAGCAGCGGCCGCACGGCGATTCTGAGCCCGGCGAGGTTGAGGATGAGAAGGTCTTCCATGGCGCGGGGCTACTCCAGAAAGCCCTGCTCGGCCATGCGGGCGATGAAGGCGCTGACGTCCGCGGCGGCCTTCTCGGGGCTGACCTCATAGGCGGCGGCGAGGCCCTGGGCGATGGTGCTGGCGTCCTGGCCCTTCTCGAGCCCCTGCCAGATGAAGGCGCCGGTGCCGTTGAGCTTGACCATGCCGTGGAAGCTCTTGCTGGCCTCCCCGGTGGCGATGGCCACGTGCTGCCCGGCAACCTCGCGCATAACAAAGCCCTGCTTAATGTGCATGTTTACATCCTTTGGAAAAAAGAAGCCGCCCCGCAGGGCGGCTTTTGCGTCGGGTGGTTGACTGACTAGATCGTCGGTTCAAGCAGCCCTGGAGTTGATACGGTGATGACGTCAACCTCTTCGGCTACCACAACGTCCATGGTCGGCTCTTCGTAGGACATAGATTCACCCCCCCTTGATCCGGAAATAGATTTAGAAGTCGGCCCTAGAGTCGTTGTCAGGGCCAGACGTAGAAATCAGGTCTATGGGTGCAGTTGCAACATCACCGGAAGCGGTAAGGACAACTTCCATGCAAGGCTCTTCATAGGGCATCCGTATCAGCTCCTGAACATAATTTAGGCAAATTACTCGGCAAGTATACCATTGGCGTACGCCTTGTCCGCCGCGGAGGCGCAGCTGCCGGACGCGATGGACGAGGCCACCTGCGCCACCGACGCGGAGCTCGCCTCGGCCTGCTCGACGGAGACCTCGGTGCCGTCTGCGGTCACGTAGGAGATCCTGCCCTTGAGCTCGTAGGCGCTGTCGTAGGAGGACTTGGAGCCGTCGCGCTCGATGCCCGTGAGGGCGACGTTGGCGACGACGGAGTCGCCGCCGGCGAGCCAGTAGTTGGCCGCCGGGACGCTCTTGGTGCCGCCGGTCTTGGCGTTCTTGCACCACCACGAGGCGGCCGCCGACGTGGAGCCCGAGGGCGCCGCGAACCGGTAGCAGAACCTGAGCGTGGTGCGGTCGTAGCCGTAGGTGGGCTCCAGCTCGCCGCGGAGGTCCGCCCCGGTGCAGGAGATGAGCTCGGAGACCGGCACGAAGCGGGCGTAGGCCTGGCCGGTCGTGGCGGCGTAGGCGGTCTCGCACCCCTCGTCCTCGTACCAGCCGGCGAAGGCGTAGCCGTCCTTGGTGGGGTGGGTCCAGGAGGAGCTGTCGGAGGAGGGCTTATAGGAGGAGACGTCGAGCTCCTCAGTCACGCTGCTGCCGGTGACGGTGGCATCTTCGACATCCATAGACCCCAGAACTCCCTTTGCGTACGCCTTGTCCGCCGCGGAGGCGCAGCTGCCGGACGCGATGGACGAGGCCACCTGCGCCACCGACGCGGAGCTCGCCTCGGCCTGCTCGACGGAGACCTCGGTGCCGTCTGCGGTCACGTAGGAGATCCTGCCCTTGAGCTCGTAGGCGCTGTCGTAGGAGGACTTGGAGCCGTCGCGCTCGATGCCCGTGAGGGCGACGTTGGCGACGACGGAGTCGCCGCCGGCGAGCCAGTAGTTGGCCGCCGGGACGCTCTTGGTGCCGCCGGTCTTGGCGTTCTTGCACCACCACGAGGCGGCCGCCGACGTGGAGCCCGAGGGCGCCGCGAACCGGTAGCAGAACCTGAGCGTGGTGCGGTCGTAGCCGTAGGTGGGCTCCAGCTCGCCGCGGAGGTCCGCCCCGGTGCAGGAGATCAGCTCCGACACCGGCACGAAGCGGGCGTAGGCCTGGCCGGTCGTCTCGGCGTAGGCCTCCGTGCAGTCGGAGTCGGAGTACCAGCCGGCGAAGGCGTAGCCGTCCTTGGTGGGGTACGTCCAGCTGCCGGCATCGTCGGAGCCACCCTTGTACATGTCTACGTCATAGGTTCCCTCGGTCGATGCCGGCTCGTGGAAGCGAAGCGAGGCGGCGCCGCCCTGCTGCGAGGCCGTGACGATGTACGCCTTGCCGTTGACGAACGTGGCGCCGGAGGCGTTGCCGATGCTGGTGAGCGCGTCGCCGAGCTGAGACCAGGTAAGGCCGTCCTTGGACGTATGGACCGACACGGAGCTGGAAGCCGTGTCGCAGCGGACGATGTAGAACGAGGAGCCGTCAGACGACAGGGTTGCGCCCTCGGTTCCCGCTAGGACGGAGAACCCGCTGACTTCTTCCGTTTTACCGTCAGAAACGTCAAACAGCTTTCCCGCAACGCCGGAGCTCGCCGACTCCGCAAGCAGGAGGCACTTATTGCCAACCGTTGCGGTGGACAGGTTGCGGGCAGAGTAATCCAGCGAGCTCTTGAGCACCCACTCGTCCGACACGTACTCATAGAACTTGAGGGCCGCAGACGTTTTGGGGGAGAAAGAGCCTCCGTCGGCAACGATCATGTGCGTTGCGTCAGTCATTGCGTAAGAATTTGCGTAGCCCACCGAGATCGCCGACCCCAGCTGCGTCACGGTGCCATCCGTGACGTCAAACACCTTTACGGACGTCCCGTCGGTCGTCATCAGGTAGAGCTTGCCGTCGAACGACGCGACCTTCGCGTTGTTCAGGCCGCCTGCCACAGAGGTCTCGGTCCACGAGGAGCCGTCATACACGCGCACGACGGCCGAGTTGTAGTCGCTCTTTGCGCCCACCAGCGCGGGCTGGCCGTTGTGGTCAATCACGGAGACGTCGGCAAGGGAGTCTGCCGCCCCCTCGGCCAAAGACCACGTGGTGCCATCGCTCTTGATCACGGTGGTGGTCGAGTAGCCGGAAACCGTGCCCCACAGCGTGCCGTTCGACAGGGCGAGGGAAACGGAGGAGGCGCTGTTGCCCGCAGAGAACGTGGTGGCGCCAGAGTCGTCCGGCACGGCCGTCCACGCGTCCTCGTCGCTGTAGTCGGGGATGGTGACCTTGACCTTGGCGGTGTCGTTTTCGATGCTCTCCACCTCAACGACGATGCGCGAGTTGGTGCCGTCGCTGTAGCACAGGGCACTGTCGCCTATGCCGGCCGTGACGGACGCGTTGCCAAAGCTGGCGCCGGCCTTGATGCTGGCGTCCTTGTACGTGCCGGTTGCGCCGTCGCCGCCCTTGCTGGTGCTGGACGTCTCGCCTGGCCTAAAGACGTACAGGTAGTCGTTTTGCTTGTTGCCCTCTTCCTTGTAGGTCGGGTTCACGCGCGAGATGACCACGCCGTCGTAGCTCTTCGAAGTGTCGCTGCTTGTCTTGCCGCCCATGCGGGTGTCTACCTTGTAGCCGTTGTAGGTCTCCAGGTTGCCCTGGCGGTACTCGAGGACAAAGTACTCATTGTCGTTCTTGGGGGACTTGATGGCCACGGCGTGGGGCGCGTTCTCGTCGTCAGAAAGATAGGTGCTGAGGGTGAACTCATAGGTTCCCGCGGTGCTCGCCTTGGTCTCTATGGTGAGCGCGCCGATGTCAGAGGCGGTCTGGGCCAGCGGGAGCAACGAGGGCCAGGCAGACGCCATCATGTCCCAGCCATAGCAGAACTCGCAGTCGTTCTCGCTGCTGCGGTAGAGGTCCTTGGCGCCAAGGCGGTGGAGGTACTCGTGGGCGGGCACCGCGTCGACGGGGCCGAGGAAAAGGCCGGCGCGAGAGGCGTGGATGACCTCGATGCCACCCACCTTGACGCCGCCAAGGGCGGCGTCATTCGAGGGGTCGAGGACGGGGTAGTAGTTTGAGTTGGAGCGCAGCGCGGTATATAACAGCTTCGTGTCCACGAGGATCATCGTGTTGTCGATGTAGTCGTCGTTGCCGGCAAGGTTGGCCTGGGAGCCGTCCCAGTTGGGGTAGGCCTCGTTAAACGCCTTGGCCGCGGCGTTCACAATCGCCGAGTCCGCGACATCGAGGCCCAGGGCTTGCTTCTCGACCCATTCGCTGCTCGTCATGCCGATGGTGAGGTAGGCGACGGTGGCGTCGTCCTCGCCGGACTGCGGGAAGAGGTTCTGGACGTTGAGGTTGCCGCGCGTGGCGGTGGCGATGTAGTTCTTGAAGTCGTTGTTGAACGACTCTACGGTCGAGGCCCAATTGCTCTTGGTTGAGACAGTCGGAGTAATGTTGTAATTGTTCTGAGTTTCCTCCTCGTCCGAAAAGCGCACGACCAAGATGACGTTTGCGGTGTTAGGCGTGCTTGGCATGCTCACCTGGGCACGTGCCGTGCTTGGCGCAAAGCCAAGGGCGACGGCGAGCGCGAGGCCAAGGAGGGCGATTGAGGTGGTAAGTCTTTTCATGTGGGCCTCTCGGCAATCTAGGAGGTACGGGCTCGGGTCGGATGCATTTCTGCATGCAGTCTGAAATGTGCCTAGTTTACCTGTGCCCACCCGCGCGAGCGAGATAAAACCCGCGGAAGGCGCTTGATGCGGCGCTTGCGGGATGGATGGTTTGAGGGCCCCGTCGGGCTGGCGTTTGAGATGTGGGCGAAGGGGTTGGTGGGCCAACGCTGGGGCGGCGCCTGCGATGAGTCGCCTGACATTGGCGGGCGGCTGCTGGTCGCAATGGGCCGAGAGGCATTGACGGGCGCTTGGCAGGGCGCTTGCGGGATTATCGTTCAATATTTGATATCAGCTGACTAGCATTTGTAACCTTTGTGAGCGGGGGACGCTGAAGTCCATTATTTTTTGCAAACGGCGGCAGGCGGATGCGGCGTTCTAGCTGCGGAAACATAACGTTGCACTCAACTAGGATGTGTGCGCGTCCTGAAAGGCGGCTGAGACTCTGTGGAAATCGAGGGGGGGGGGTTATAATCATTGGCTGAATAACTGCCATCATGCATGGCCCAGCCCTTGGCGAGGCGCGGCGCATCGCGTCGCCCCGGTGGCTGGGTTGTGTGCTAGCGAGAAGGGAACAGGCGTGCCAACGATGCAAACGTATAGCTCGGTCAGCGTTGACCGCCTCTCGAAGGACGCTTCCTTCGCCCCCTCCCGCGCGCAGGGGGCCTGCTCCATGTTTTCCCAGGTAGATGCGATGTCCGCTCACGATTTTTGCGAGGGTGGCGCCCGTGTTGGGTTGTTGCCCAAGATCGAGAACAACCGTTTTGGCGGGTCTGTCGCGTCTGCGCTGATGAATGG
>CAVJWS010000162.1:0-13590 GCA_963653485.1 Prevotella sp. CAG:279 | reverse complement strand
GGCAATAGCCGCGGCGTCGGCGGCCCTCGCCCCGCGCAGAGCGCCGGCCCCGACGCGGCTCGCGGTCACCGCGACAGCGCCCGCAATGGACATCCCACCCAACCAGCCCACCCCACCCGTCCGCAATCCGGCCGCGGCAGCTCCCTCGGCCGCTCGAATTCCCGCAACGCCTACTATCTGGGCTCCAAAAAGGCCATGCGCAGCGGCAGCGCTCGCGGCCACAAGCAGCGGGGAACCTACCTCAACCATCGCGGCCTGAACGGTTCGGCCCACGGCCGTCGCAACATGCGCGGGCGCTCCTCAACCGCCGAGACCGCGCGCCGTTATCTGCCCATCCTCGCCTGCGTTGCCGTGCTGCTCGTGGCCCTTTGGGGCATCGGTTCGCTCGCGCAGGGCGGCCTCTCGCTCTTTGGCAAAAAGGAGCTCACGGCCACGCAAAAGGTGTTCGCCAGCGGCACGGGCAAGCGGTTCAAGCGCGCTGCGGCGAGCGCGATCAAGAATTCCAAGACGAGCGACACCGTCGTGCTCGACGCCGGGCGCACCACCAAGACGGGCGACGGCAAGGTCACGTTCAGCGCCGTGGGCGACAACCTCGCCAACCAGAACATCATCGACCTCGCCAACTCCAACACCGGCTCAACCACCGACGGCGAGTACGACTTCGCGCCGTTCTACAAGGACATCAAAAAGAAGGTGCGGAGCTTCGACATCTCGTTCGTGAACCAAGAGACCACGCTCGGCGGTCCCGACGCCTACGGCTACAACGGCTATCCGAGCTACAACACGCCCGACAGCATGGCCGATGCCGTAGCCGACGTGGGCTGGCGCGTGGTGAACACCAACTCCAACCACACGTACGACACCTGGACTTCGAGCATCAAGCACGCGCAGAGCGTGTGGGCAAAAAAGAGCGGCCAGCTCGTGACCATCGGCAGCTACAAGAACAAGGCCGACCGCAACAAGATCCGCGTGGTGGAGTGCAACGGCCTGCGATTCGCGTTCCTCTCGTACTCCTACGGGCAGAACGGCTACACGCAAGACCAACTGCCCAACAAGTACTATGCCGTGCCCTACGAGACCGAGCAGATGCAAAAGGACGTTGCAGCCGCCCGCAAGGTGTCCGACGCCGTGGTGGTCTACATGCATTGGGGCGAGGAGTACCAGAACGACCCGAGCGAGACGCAGAAGACGCAGGCGCAGGAGCTGGCCGACGCCGGCGTGGACCTGGTGATCGGCAGCCACGTGCACGTGATCCAGCCCATGGAGTGGGTGAGCGGCGAGGGCGGCAAAACGCTCGTGGTCTACGGCCTGGGCGACTTCCTGAGCGGCTACTCCAAGCCCGATTGCATTCTTTCGGGCATGTTCAGCTGCAAGTTCACGCGCGTTAAGGGCGGCTCAACGGGCAAGGGCAAAAAGCTCCGCCACGTAAAGATCTCCAAGGTGGTGTGGACGCCGCTCGTGGAGCATTGGGCCGACGGTCAAGACTCGGTGCGCATGGTCAAGGGCTACACCGAGGAAGAAGCCGCCGCCAACGAGCTGCTCAAGCGCCAAAGCAACCCGCTCACCTGGTGCAAAGAGAAGACGCAAGAGGTAATCGGCAACGACTTCACGATCGATATGTAGGTTCGTGCGGGCGGGACTTTGCTTCTGTGGCCGAATGCCGCGGACGCGGGGCGCGTGGTCGGCTTCAGTCGCGGCCCTGTGCCGAACGCCGTTGGTGTACGAGGGCAACGACGCGCTACTGCTGCCTACTGCTGACATTACTGCTGCAGTAGATGTCACTAGTAACCGCAGTAATGTCAGCAGTACCGCAGTAAATGTCAGCAGTAAGGCTCCGAATGTCAGCAGTAGAGGGCCAAATGTCAGCAGTAACCGCAGTAATTACCGCAGTAGACGGCAAAATGTCACTAGTACCTACAAAAACTGCCGCAGTACCGCAGTAGATGTCAGCAGTACTGCGGCAGTCGCAGTGGTAAGGGCTATGAGTTTCGGTCGCGCCTACTTTACGTAGACCACGTTCTCGCGGCGGGGTTTGGGGTCGGCGACCGGCTTGTCGCTGTAGCCGAGCACGCAGTGGCCCACGCCGCGCAGGCTGCCGTCGGAGGGCAGGCCCCACTTGGCGAGGAGCGCGCGACCTTCCTCCGACTCGAACTCCTCCTGGGCGCGGTGGATCCAGATGGACTCGACGCCGAGCGCGTGGGCGGCGTTCATGAGGTTGCCCATGGCGAGCGAGCCGTCCTCAACGCAGGTGTGCGCCTCGGCATCGGCCAGCACGACCACGACGGTCTTGCCGCCGTAGAACGGGTCAATCCCTGTTCCCATGATCTTGGCGTTCATGGCCGAGAGCTGCGCCACGGTCTCGGGGTCGGTGACCACCACGAACGTGACGGCCTGCTTGCCCATGCCGTTGGCGGCAAAGCGGCCGGCCTCAACGATCTTGTCGACGGTCTCGGCGGGGACGGGAGTGTCGTTGAACGAACGGCAGCTGCGGCGCGTGAGCATGCAATCGATGGCTTCCATGCGGGTTCCTTTCCTGCTGTTTGCGGAACCGCCCGGCGGCTGGCGCGCGATGACGCGGCCATGCGGGCCGACGGCCCGCCCGGTGCCCGAGGCGGCGTTGAACAGTGCCATATATACCACTTGGGGGAGCTTTCTAGCTGCGAGGTTTTTGGCGGTCCGCGTGCGGGGTATTTAGCGGTCTTTGACTTTGGGAGGCGAGCCCGACTAGCCACGCGTTTTGCTTCGCGGAAATCTGGCTGTGAGCCGGGGGCTGGGGCCGAGCGCGGCGCAGGGGTCTTCGGTGCGCAACGGCGTCGACGCCAAGACGGGCTTTTCATGTGCGCCAATCAAGCGCCTCTCCAGGTCCTTGGCGGCCAGCAGCCGGCAGTTAAACCCGATTTTATTCCACAGGCCTAAGAGTCTTTCGCCTGCGTGCCGCGCCCTTATGTTCGCCCTGTGAGTTGGTAAAACGTGTTTGCCCGCCCACGCTCAGCAGGGGGCCGTTCACCTAAACGATTTCCAAAAAACCTTGGCGACGCGTTTAACTAAAAACACTACGCAGCTTACCCGGGCACCCGCGCCCACGAGCACTCCCAGGAGGTCACTCATGTTCAACCCCGGAAACGCACTCGATACGGACTTCGAGGGATTTCTTAAGTACCTGCGCTCCACCACGCGCGCGTTCTATACGGTCGACGACCACCAGTTTTACGTGACCCACACCGACGGTTACTGGCGCGTTCAGGACTGCGACGAACTCAACGAGAAGGGCCACTTCTCCGACTGCTCCGAACTCGTGACCACCATGCCCGAGCTTGTTGAGCTCGCTTGGCACGGCGGCAAGAGCCTGCACGACCTGTTTGGCAAGGCCGTGGTCTCCGAGGCCGTGGAGGCGCTCGCTCCCGCAGCGTAAGCGTCGCAACATATTCGTTAGAACGGGCCGCCGGCGCAGTCTCCCATGCGTCGGCGGCCCTTCTGTGTGCGTGGGCCGTATGGCGGTTTATTGAAGCCCCGTGCTTAATAACAAAACATTGGATACGTTGGTAACGGTGACCGGTTCATAGAAGAAACGCTGGGGGCGCAACGCTTAGATGAACGTGCTCATTCGATTCCTTAAACCGTACAAAGGGCTCGTTGCCCTAACGCTCGCGGTGATGCTCATCGACTGCACGGGCACGCTGCTCGTGCCCACCATGCTCGCGAACATGGTGAACGAGGGCATCACGGCTGGCAACATGCAGAAGATTCTTCAGAACGGCCTGCTTATGCTCGGCGCCACGGCCATGGCCTCGGGCGGCGCGGTGCTCGGCTGTTACCTGGCCGCGCGCCTGGCCGCGGTGGTGGCGCGCGACCTGCGCTGTGCCATCTACGAAAAATCGCTCGCGCTCGCTGCCAGCGATTTTGATGAGTTCGGCACCGGCTCCATGATTACCCGCACGCTCGGCGACATCAACGTGGTGCAGCAGTCGATCATTATGACCTGCCAGATGGTTCTCCCCGTGCCGTTCTTGGCTGTGGTGGGAATCGCCCTGGCGTTCCGAATCGATGCCAGCATGGGCGCCACGCTGCTCGTTGTCGTGGCCGTGGTGCTGCTCATCGCCGTGCTCACCATCCGCGCGGCCTCGCCGATCTTCATGCGGCTGCAGGGGTTCATCGACCGCATGAACGTGGTCCTGCGCGAGAGCATCATCGGCGTGCGCGTGGTGCGCGCCTTCAACAAGGAGCGCCACGAGGAGGAGCGGCTCGACGCCGTGTTCTCGGACTATGCGGGCTCGGCCATCAAGGTGAACTACCTTTTTGCGGGGCTCGACTGCTCGAGCTTCTTCATCGTCAACACCACCGAGGCGCTCATCCTGTGGCTCGGCGGCAACCGCGTGGGCGCCTACGCCATGAACATCGCGAGCATCTCGGCGGTGCTCGAGTACGCCATGATCATTCTGTTCTTCATCATGATGGCGCAGATGGTGATCCTCACCCTACCGCGCGCGTGGGCCTGCCTTGAGCGCGCGGGCGAGGTGCTCGCGGTTGAGCCGGCGATTGTGGACGGCAGCGTGCGTTTGGGCGAGGGCGCGGCTAATGGCGTTGCTGGTGCAGATGAGCGCTCGGCTGCCGGAGCGACTGGCGAGCCGGTTGCAAACGGCGAGGCCGTGGTTGCTGTGGATGCAGTGGCGGCCGCGGGGAATGAGGGCAAGGTCGCTGCCGATGCCACGCCGTCGCCTGCCGTGAACCCCGCTGTGCCCGTTGCGGAGTTCGACCATGCGACGTTCCGCTTTGATGACGCGAGCGAGGATACCCTGCGCGACCTCAGCTTTACCTGCGAGCGCGGCAAGACCACCGCGATCATCGGGTCCACGGGCTCGGGCAAGTCGACCGTCACCAAGCTGCTGCTCCGCTTCCACGACGTTACGGCTGGTGAGCTGCGCTTTTGCGGCATCGACGTGCGCAGCCTCGCGCAGTCCGAGCTCCGCCGCCGCATCGCCTACGTGCCGCAGAAGGCCTGGCTGTTCTCGGGCACGGTGGCGAGCAACCTGCGCTACGGCAACGAGGACGCCACCGAGGAGCAGATGCTCCACGCGCTCGAGGTGGCCCAGAGCCAGTTCGTGCTCGAGCTGCCCGACGGCCTTGAGTCGCACGTTGCGCAGGGCGGCACGAACTTCTCGGGTGGCCAGCGCCAGCGCCTGGCCATCGCCCGCGCGCTCATGAAGCACGCCGACCTCTACGTGTTCGACGACAGCTTCTCGGCGCTCGACTTCAAAACCGACGCGGCCTTGCGAGCGGCCCTCGCCAACGAGACGCGCGAGGCGGCCACGCTCATCGTCGCGCAGCGCGTGTCGACGATCCTGCATGCCGACTGCATCGTGGTGCTCAAAGACGGCGCGATCGTGGGCAAGGGCACGCACAGCGAGCTCATGAAGAATTGCGAGGCGTACCGAGCCATCGCCGAGTCGCAGATGAGGGGAGGTGTTGAGCATGAGTAGGGAAGAGTCCAACGAGAACATGGCGGTCCAAGCAGCGGATGGCGTTTCGGTCGATTTGACTGACGAGCGGGCCGCTGCGATTACCGGGGTCGCTTCGCCCGAAGGCGCCGGCGAATCTGTTGCGCAGGTCGTGCGTGACACCGCTGAATCAAGTGCGGCCCCCGGCTCCTCTGCCCAAGCCGCATTCGCCGCCACCGCCCCCGATGCCGCTGCAACCCCCGCCCCCACACCCCGCGCCCTCACGGCCGAGGAGCTCTTTGCCGAGAACGAGCGCATGGCCGACGAGGCCGAGCGCCGCCGCCGCGAGCGCCTGCACGACGACGAGGAAGAGGAGCTCGAGGTCCCGCGCGACACCTGGGGCACGGTGCGCCGTCTGTGGAAGGTCGCTGTCGGGCAGCACTGGCGCTTTGCCGTGGTGATCCTCTGCGTGAGCCTCTACACCGTGCTGAGCCTGGCCGCCCCGGCCTACAGCGCGCACATCATCGACCTGCTCTGGCAAAAGATCCAAGAGGCCCACGCGAGCGGCCGCATGTTCACGGTCAGCTGGGACAACTGCGGGCGCGAGATCGCCATCTACCTGCTGATCTGGACCCTCGCCGCCATCGTCTACACGGGGCAGAGCTTTGTTATGGCGAGCTTTGCCGAGCGCCTCAACCTCATCTTGCGCAACCTCGTGGGCGCCAAGCTCAACCGCCTTCCGCTCAGCTTCTTTGACGGGCACAAGCCCGGCGAGACCGTGAGCCGCGCCACCAACGACCTCGACAAGATGTCCGAGTCGCTGCAGCGCGGGCTGCTCACCCTGCTCATCGCCATCGGCGGCGTGGCGGGCGCGCTCATCATGATGTTCCGCTACAGCCCCCTGCTCACCGCCGTGTTCGCCTTCTTTTCGGCGCTCGCGCTGCTGTTCACCAAGGTCGTGGCCGCGCGCACGCTCGCGGTGGCGGCCGAGCGCCAAAAGTTCGTGGGCAGGCTCACGGGCGCGGTTGAGGAGGCCTACAGCGGCCGCGTGGTGCTGCGCGCGTTCAACCGCGAGAGCCAGAGTGCGGCGCAGGTGAGCGAGCTTTCGGAGGAGCTCGCGCGCGTGAGCGCCCGGGCCGACTTCCTCACCAACGCGGTGAACCCGGCCACCCGCTTTGTGAGCCGCCTCTCGCAGATCGTCATCGCCATCGTGGGATGCGGCATGCTCGTTGAGGGGCAGATGACCGTCGGCGTGTTCCAGGCGTTCTTTCAGTACATCTACCAGGCGTCGGAGCCGCTCACGCAGATGGGCTACACCATCAACTCGCTGCAGAACGCGCTCGCGAGCGTGGAGCGCGTGTTCGACCTGCTCGACGAGCCTGAGGTCGAGCCCGACCCCGCGCCCGAGCTTGCCGCCCATGTGAGCAAGCCCATCCGCGGCCGCGTTGAGTTCGAGCACGTGAGGTTCGGCTACACGCCCGAGAACCCGCTCATGCACGACGTGTCGTTCGTGGCCGAGCCAGGGCAAAAGATCGCCATCGTGGGCACCACGGGCGCGGGCAAGACCACGCTCATCAACCTGCTCATGCGCTTTTACGAGATCGACGGTGGGCGCATCACGCTCGACGGCGTGAACACGCGGCAGATGGATCGCGGCGAGCTCAGGCGCAACTTTGGCATGGTGCTGCAGGACGCCTGGCTCTTTGACGGCACGATCGCCGAGAACATCGCCTACGGCTGCGAGGGCGCAACGCGCGCCGAGGTGGAGGCCGCGGCCCGCGCGGCGCAGGTGGACTACTTCGTACGCACGCTGCCGCAGGGCTACGACACGCGCGTGGCCAACGACGCCGAGAACATTAGCCAGGGCCAGCGCCAGCTGCTCACCATCGCGCGCGTGCTGCTCAACAACCCCGGCATCCTCATCCTCGACGAGGCGACCTCGAGCGTGGACACGCGCACCGAGCAGGCGATCGGCCGTGCCATGAACGTGCTCATGCAGGGCCGCACGAGCTTTGTGATCGCGCACCGGCTTTCGACCATCGTGGACGCCGACCTCATCTTGGTCATGCGCGCCGGCAACATCATCGAGCAGGGCACGCACAAGGAGCTGCTCCAAGCGGGCGGCGCCTACGAGGCGCTGTATAACTCGCAGTTCGCGTAAAGGCGCTGCGCGGCGCTGTTCGGGCGCTGCTCGTGCACGGGTGCTTGAGGTTCCGGAACGGTAGGTTTCCTGCTGTTCCGGGGCCTTTCTTATCGAGTTGAGCTGGGGTGAGGGCGTTTTGCTTTGGCCGCGCGTCGCGCTTCTCGGACGGGCTGTCCCTGTTTGGCGGGTAGTGTCGCGCTCGCCCGTTTCGCGCACAAAAACGCCTCCCGCTTCTGTGCGAAACGGGAGGCTTCTGCGCTGATTCGACTGCTAAGCGTGCGAGCTACGAAGCGCGAGTTTTCGACGCGGCTGCGTGGCGCGGCCGGGTTCGTGCTGAGTACCAGCTCCTTTACGCCCGCTTGCTCGCCTTGTTCGTCTCGATGAACGCGCACACGATGGAGCACACAATGGCCACGAGCAGCACCATGAACGCGTTCTTGGAGCCGGCGGCGGTGGCGGCGGCCATGTCAGTCGCGCCGGTCTGCGAGGCGTTCACGATGGCGGCGGCCACGCTCGTGCCCACGGCGCCCGAGAGCTGCGTGAGCGTGGTGAACATGGCGTTGCCGTCGGCCTTGATCTTGGCCGGCAAGAAGCTGAGCGCGCAGGTCATGTTGTTGCCGTACATCATGCCCTGGCCAAAGGCATAGAGCACGTAGACGAGCGTCATGACGATGGTGGCCATGCTGCCCGCGAGCACGTTGAGGCAGATGATCGCCACGCAGGAGCAGGTGAGGCCCGTGAGGATCGGCACGCGGCAGCCCAGACGGTCGTAGAGCTGGCCCGAGATCGGGGTCATGATGGCGCCCACGGCGCAGCCGAAGAGCAGCACCGATCCGGCCTCGGTCTGGCCGGCGCCCATCACGAGCTGCGCGTAGTTGGGCAGCAGGAACGAGAGACCGAGCACGGTGAACTGCATGAAGATGATGACGCCGAGGCCCAGCACGTAGCCGTGGTTGCTAAAGATGTCGAGGTGGATGAGCGGATGCTCGCAGCTGCGCTCGCGCCACACGAACGCGAGGAGCAGAACCACGAATGCCACGAACAGGCCGATGATGAGCGGGCTCGTCCAGCCCACGTTGGCGCCCTCGTCGATGGCAAAGACCAGGCAGGCAAAGCTCAGCGCGAGCGCGAGCCAGCCGGGGACGTCGAACCGCTCCGAGGTGGTCTCGTGGCTCTGGCGGATGGCGAACATGCCGAGCACGAACGCGATGATGAGCAGCGGCAGCAGCGCGGCAAAGATGGCGCGCCAGCTAAAGGTCTCCGAGAGCCAACCGCCCGCGGAGGGGCCCACGGCCGGGGCCACGGCGGTAACGAGCGAACCCACACCCATCATGAAGCCGAGGTTCTTCTGCGGCGCCTGCTCGGTGATGATGTTGAACATGAGCGGCAGCGCCACGCCGGTGCCGATGCCCTCGAGGATGCGGCCCACGAGCAGCATGGGGAAGACCTGCGCGGTCATGCCGCAGACGATGCCGGCGATGTAGAACACCATGGCAAAGCAGAAGACCTGCTTGGTCCTAAAACGGCGGCTCAAAAAGCCCGAGGTGGGGATCACGGCGGCGAGAACGAGCAGGTAGGCGGTGGTGAGCCACTGCACGGTGGCGGTGTTCACGCCGAACTCGCTCATGAGCGTGGGGAAGGTGACGTTCATG
The DNA here is from genome assembly GCA_963653485.1 of Prevotella sp. CAG:279. Lineage (GTDB taxonomy): Bacteria > Actinomycetota > Coriobacteriia > Coriobacteriales > Atopobiaceae > Parolsenella. The sequence continues at coordinate 4,360 of CAVJWS010000162.1, read as the reverse complement.
GCGGTCTCGACGCAGACGCCCGAGAACGACATGATGCCCGTGGCGACGATCGACAGGATGAGTTTGGCGTCGAGCACGCGTTCGAACACAAACGTGTTTTCGGGTGAGGTTTGGGCCTGTTGCATAGGCAGAATCTCCTCTAGAACAAATGTGGCCCCGAATGGGGATAGCAGCGGAAATAGTTCCGCACGGAGGGGATTCTAGAGGAATTGAGGTACCTCACAAGATGCACAACAAGATGTAACTTTTCCACACCTGTGGGTTATCTTGGCGCGAATTACTACGCTCCCGAGACGTGCTCGGTGAGCTGGCGCACGAGCGCCTTGAGCTCGGCTACCTCGCCTTCGAGCTCGGTCACGCGGCGCGCGTTCTCGTCGATGCAGGCGCGGTTGCGGGCCGACTGCTCGGCCGCGTCGTCGGGCATGTACTCGCGGTGGCACTTGGCGTCGAACGTCTCCTCCACCACGCGGCAGCCGTTGCGCTTGATGATGCGCCCCGGCACGCCCACCACGGTGCAGTTGGCGGGCACGTCTTTGACGACCACGGAGTTGCCGCCGATCTTGACGTTGTCGCCGATCGTGATGTTGCCGAGCACCTTGGCGCCGGTACCCACGGTCACGTTGTTGCCGAGGGTGGGGTGGCGCTTGCCGGTCTCGTTGCCGGTGCCGCCCAGGGTAACGCCCTGGTAGAGGGTGCAGTTCTCGCCCACGATGGTGGTCTCGCCGATCACGACGCCCATGGCGTGGTCGATGAAGAAGTGCTTGCCGATCTGCGCGGCGGGGTGGATCTCGACGCCGGTCATGTGGCGGGTGAGTTGCGAGAGCAGGCGAGCCAGGCTCTTGCAGCCGTGGTTCCAGAGCCAGTGCTCGGGCACGTGGTTCCACTTGGCGTGCAGGCCGGGGTACGAGAGAAAGATGACGAGCCCGTTTTGAGCGGCGGGGTCCTCGCGCTTGACGGTGGCGATGTCCTCGCGAATCGTGGTGATAAAGCTCATGGGCGTCCTCCCTCCAGCCAGCCAGCATGTGCAGCGCATAAGTATAGCGAATCACTAGGATTAATACACTATCCGCCCGCGGGAGCGCTATCTAACTCCTGCTATGCGTACTTTGCTGTTGATGGTGGGACAGGGGGTCGTGAGAAGCGGCGCGGGATCTTTCGGCTGCGTCCAGGTGAGAACCGCTGTGCACTTTACCGTTGGGCTCCGCCTCAAAGCTGGCATCCTCGTAAGGTGAGGCCATGCGGTCAAGATCGGCATCGGTGATGCCGTGCTTTGTCATAAAGTCGTTCACGTTCATCTCAATCACCTCTCAAGCTCATCATACGCAAGAGATGCAAATTGGTCTCCAACCTGCGCATTGCAGTGAATATGCAGTAAACTTGTTGCGTATTCGCCAAGCTCGTTGTTTGGAGTGACCTATGCCCGCTATCGCTTCGCTTTCGGAATTCAATCGCAACCAAGCCGCGGTCATCGATCGGCTCGAAGAGACGCAGCAGCCCATTTATCTCACCCGCAATGGAAAGGCGAGCGTCGTGGTGATGGACGCCGAGGCGTTTGACCGGGCGATGTCGTTTCGCGAGAAAGCCCGCAAGCGCGAGATGGAGGTGTACCAGGGTCTGATGCGCGGATATAGCGATGTTCTCGAGGGCAAAACGCAGAGCGCCGAGTCTGCCTTTGCGAACATCCGCGCTGCGAAGGGCTGGTAGAGCATGGCGTTTAGCGTTGAGCTGACCGACTACGCGGTGAACTTTATCGAGGAGCACGTGACGTACCCCGCAACCCTCGCTCGCATAGAGCAGACGGTGGGGATGCTCGCGGCGTTTCCCGCTATGGGTCTGGCGTACGAGCCCGAATACATGGCCGCGCGGCCCCCGTTTGCCTGTCGTTACCTGCCTCTCTCGGATACTCCGTTCACGCTTTACTACCTCAAGGACGACGCGGCGGAGCGCGTGATCGTTTTTGATATCGAGTGGACGGCGGGGGACCCCACGACCCGATTCGCGGAGTTCGAGGCGTTCTGATGGCCCACCCGCCCGCACAGGGCTAGCTGACAGGTGTTACTTATGCGTTGTTGCTGGTAATGCGATAGGGAGTCGGTGGAAGTTGCGCGCGGCCCTCGGCAGGCACGTATACTTCTGCCTCGGGCGCGACCGCGCTCCGCAACAGAGAGGCTAATCCCCATGGGTTTTATTAACGTCATCATCGAGCTGCTCAAGGACCCGCGCACGGCCATCGCCGCCTGGATCGCCGCCGGCCCGCTCACCGCGTTCGGGTTCATCTTCCTCATCATCTTTATTGAGACCGGCGTGGTGTTCATGCCGTTCTTGCCCGGCGACTCGCTGCTCTTTGCGGGCGGTTGCTTTGCGGCCGACAGTGTTGCCGCGGCCAAGGGCTTCAACATCTTCATGCTGCTGGGCGTTGCCTGGGCGGCCGCCATCCTGGGCGACCAGTGCAACTTCATGATCGGCCACTTCTTTGGCAAACGCATCATCGCCTCGGGCAAGGTCAAGGCCATGACCCCCGAGCGCATCGAGAAGTCCGAGGCGTTCCTCGACAAATGGGGCCACCTCGCCATCTTCCTCGGGCGCTTCTTCCCGTTCATCCGCACGTTCGTTCCGTTCCTCGCCGGCATGGGCGGCATGAAGTGGCACAGCTTCGTGGTCTTCAACGTGCTCGGCGGCGTCACCTGGTCCACGCTGTTCACGCTGCTCGGCTACTTCTTCGGCGGATTCCAGGTGGTCCAGGATCACTTTGAGCTGCTGATCGTGGGCATCGTGCTCATCTCGGTGATCCCCACGGCCGTGGGCCTGCTCAAGGCCAAGTTCGGCAAGAAGAAGCCCGCGGGCGAGGACGGCAACGGCGCCCACTTTGCGTAAGGCGAGCTAAGGGCGCGGCGTTCGAGCTGTTCGCGTTAGAGATAAAGCAAGACAGGGGGTCGAGAGGTAACGCTCTCGGCCTTTTTTGTTGACTCGCGCCATGGTGGATCGTGGCGTTCCTGGTCCGAAGCCTATGGGCGACGCGGGCTTCGGCTGTGGGGCAGGCGTCCGGTGTTCGGACTCGGTTCCCTTACGACATGTTCACCGCGCCCCGCAATCCCCGTCCCAGTGAGAAAAACTTTACTTAGCTAAAGAAATTGAACCTTTGTTCAAAGTTGGGGAGTACAATCTCGAACATGTGAACGCGCCGGCCCTGGTCGCCGGCGGCCGCGATTCGCGTGCGGGGTTACTACGCTCCCCGGGCGCGATGTTGCGACGTGGTCGCCTGCAAGCTCCCGAGCTGCGGGTTCGCGAGAATCAGAGTTCGTAGTAAGGAGCGAATAATGGCAGTTGAGAAGAAGGATCTGGACTGGGGCGGCCTCAGCTTCACCTACATGCAGACCGATTACAGCTACGAGGCCCACTGGAAGGACGGCGAGTGGGACGAGGGCGGCCTGACCACCGACCACACCATGCACGTCTCCGAGTGCGGCGGCATCTTCCACTATTGCCAGGAGGTCTTTGAGGGCCTCAAGGCCTACACCACCGAGGACGGCAGCATCGTGTGCTTCCGCCCCGACATGAACGCCGAGCGCATGTACGGCTCCGCCGAGCGCCTCGAGATGCCGCCCTTCCCCAAGGACCGCTTCGTCGAGGCCGTCAAGCAGGTCGTTGCCGCCAACGCCGCTTGGGTTCCGCCCTTCGGCTCGGGTGCCACGCTCTACGTGCGCCCCTTCATGATCGGCTCCGGTGACGTGATCGGCGTGGCTCCCGCTCCTGAGTACACGTTCCGCATTCTCGTGACCCCGGTCGGTCCGTACTTCAAGGGTGGCCTCAAGCCCGTCAAGCTGCGCGTTTCCGAGTACGACCGCGCCGCACCGCACGGCACCGGCAACATCAAGGCCGGCCTGAACTACGCCATGAGCCTCAAGCCGACGATGGAGGCTCACCGCGAGGGCTACGCCGAGAACCTCTACCTCGACTCCGAGAGCCGCACCTACGTTGAGGAGACCGGCGGCGCCAACGTGCTGTTCGTCAAGGAGGACGGCACCCTCGTGGTCCCGCGCTCGCACACCGACTCGATCCTGCCCTCCATCACCCGTCGCTCGCTCGTTCAGGTCGCCAAGGACCTGGGCATCACCGTCGACGAGCGCCCGGTGGAGTGGTCCGAGGTTGCTGCCGGCACCTTCGTTGAGTGCGGCCTGTGCGGCACCGCTGCCGTGATCTCGCCCGTGGGCCAGATCGACAACAAGGTCTACGGCGCCGACGAGACCGTGGTGTTCCCGGCCGGCCAGACCGAGATCGGCCCCGTGATGAAGAAGCTCCGCGAGACCCTTCCCCAAGGACCGCTTCGTCGAGGCCGTCAAGCAGGTCGTTGCCGCCAACG
>CAVJWS010000161.1:0-20105 GCA_963653485.1 Prevotella sp. CAG:279 | reverse complement strand
TGACCATCACGGCCCCGGCCGTCGAGGGCCACAACTTCGCCTGCTGGGAGGACACGGGCTCGGGCTACGTCGAGGACTCCTCGGCGCTCGGCATCAAGGTCTCCGCGCTCCTTAGCATCGACTCGCTCACCGCGGTCTACACCCCGGTCGCGACCAAGGTCGAGGTGGACATGGCGGCGCCCGCGACAGGCGAGAGGCTCGCGGACACGGCCGCCGACGTCCGGGTGTCCTGCTGGGACGGCCAGTCGGGCAGCTTCGCCGGGGCCCTGGACGTGGACGGCTTCAAGGTGACCTGGGCGCCCGAGCCCGAGGGCGGCGTGGCCGCGCCCGGCACGACCTACACCGCGCTCATCGAGATCTGCGACGCCGACGGGGTCACGGACGCCGAGCGCGCCATGGCGACGGACGCCGTCGTCACCTGCGGCGGAGTTAAGGCCACCGCGGCCGGCTTCGTGGTCGTCGACGGCAAGTTCTGCCTGGCGATCGCCCTGCCGCCCACGGCCGACGAGCCCGAGGAGCCCGCCGAGCCCGACGTCCCCGGTAAGACGGACGAGGATGAGAAGCCCGGCGACACGACGGACGAGACCGGCAAGTCGGACGAGGCCGCCAAGGAAGAGGGCGCCGACGCCAACGAGCCCCAGGTCAGCGACCAAGCAACGACGACGGTGACCACGACCGTGACCAAGACGGCCAAGAAGGGCACCCCGTCGACCGGCGACGTGACCTTCACCGCCGCGGGCGCGTTTCTCGCCGCCTCGGCGATCTGCCTGGCCGTTGCGACCATCTCCCGCCGCAGCCAGCACTAAGCTTCAAGCTCTATCACGCCCCACCAGCCCCGCGGAAGGCCCAACCCGGCCTTCCGCGGGGCTTTTCTATGCCGCTCGATTCAAAAACGGCGAACTTTTGTATTTTGCACAAGATTGCCCAGTAGACCGCCATCCGACGGCGACGTTTGCCCAGTTGGCAGAAGGCAAAAACGCCCGGCTACTCGCCGTTCCTGCACAAAATACAAAAGTTCGCGGTTTTCGTCCGCGGAAGGCGATTTCCTCACCCAACGACGCCCCACGCGCGGTCCCGCGTCCCGGCGCAAGCGCTACCATGGAAGGCGGACGTTTGGTTTTCCGACAGAAACCGGAGAAGCCCATGAAAAAGCAAGCAACCCAACGTAAACGACGGGGCCTCCTAGCCCTGGTCGGCGCCGCGGTCGCCCTAGCGGCGACCTGCGCCGCGCTGTCCCCGACGACCGCCCTGGCGGCAGACCCCGTTGCCCACTCGGTTGACGCGTCGGGCGCCAGCACGAGCTACGCCACCATCGACGATGCCCTGGCCGCCGGCTATAAAGGCCAGGTCATCGTGATGGACACCGACTGGTTCACCGCTCCCATCATGACGCCGGACAACTCGAAGCTCACCATCGACATGAACGGGCACAAGATCGCCCGCTCGATCGCGGGCCGCGACTCCGTGATCACCGTGGGCAAGAGCGCCGAGCTCACGCTCACATCCAGCAAGCAGGCCGATTTCTGGTACAAGGCTTTCGACGCCGACGACGGCGACAACTTCTACACCCTCACCACCTCGGGCGGCCTGGTGACCAACCACGACCAGTCGGACGATGACATCCAGTTCTGCGGCGTTTACGTGCAGGATTATGGGACCCTGACCCTCGACGGTGTCGCGATCGCGGGTTGCTACGCCCCCGCTACCCAAGACAACACGGATTATTGGGGCGGCGGCGTGACCCTTACCTATTCCACGACGCTCAACATGAAGAACGGCGCCGTGATCGAGCACAACCGGGCCCGCGACGGCGGTGCCGGCGTCCTTGTCGAGGGCGGCGCGTCCAAGATCAACATGGACAACTCCCAGATACGCTTCAACTATTCCGACAAACGCGGCGGCGGCGTTTACATGAAGGCAGGAAACTGCACCCTCACCATGGAGAACGGCTCGAAGATTGAGCATAACAGCGCCGCGGCCGGCGGCGGCATCTACCTGGCCGGCGAGACGTACACCGTCACGTCCCCCGACGGGAAGGCCTACGTCACCGAGAACACGGCAAGGGCCTCGAGCCGCGCAAGCGTGAAGTACAACCAGTCGGGCGGCGGCATCCATGCCCAGGCCAGCGTCTACCCCGACGCCTCCGGCACCATCGAGAACATCACCGTGTCCAACAACCGCTCGGCCTACGACGGCGGCGGCATCGAGCTCGACCACAAGAACACCACCGTCCGCAACTGCACCATCACGGGCAACACGGCCAAGTACGAGGGCGGCGGCATCTACGTCTGCGACAACGGAGACGTGCTTGAGGACTGCACCATCACCGGCAACTCCTGCAACGGCGACGGCTCCAACTACGAGGGCGGCGGCGTCTACGTCTGGTGCGACTACGACATCAAGCTGGCCGGCACCTGCACCATCACGGGCAACACGCGCGGCAAGGATTCCGGCAACGCCGACGACCTCTTCCTGCGCGAGGGGGCCTTCGCCAAGGCCTACATCACCGGCAGCCTTAAGGCGGGCTCGTCCGTGGGTGTGCGCACCGGCACCACCGGCGAGCGCCGCATCGCCAAGAACTTCTCGGCGGCGAGCAATAAATGCCTGTTCATGGACCTTTCCTACTACCACGTGAGCTACGGCACCGACGAGGGCGGCGACGCCTGGCAGCGAAACGGCATGGCTTCCCACACGGTCCAGGTCAACGGCTCCGACGTGGCCGACTACAAGCCCGGCTCGACCGTCGCGGTGAGCGCGCCGGGCGGCGGCTCGGGCCGCGTCTTCTGGTTCTGGAGCGAGCCGCGCACCCAGGGCCTGCCTTCCGCCTCGACCTACATCAACGAGAAGACCAAGTACTCCTCGACCTTGACCTTCACGATGCCGAGCAACGACGTCAACCTGACGGCCGTCTACGCGGACACCGTCGACAGCGCGGTCATCTACGGCTTCAAGGCGCCGGTGGCCGGCGAGGACCTGCCCGCCACCGCCAGCCTCACCAGGACCGACGGCAAGTCCAGCGGCGCCAACAACAAGATCCCGGCAACGATCACCTGGTACGAGGTGGGGGAGAACGGCAAGAGGACCGCGGCGGCCGGCAAGGCCAAGGCGGGCGCGACCTACGTGGCCGTCTTCTCGGTGCCGCGCTCGGTGACGTCCGGCTGTTTCTTTAGCGAGGGCCTGGGCGCGGCCGGCGTGACCGTGCGCGCCGATTCGGCCGTCGGCGCCAAGGCGGCTTCCGCCAAGGTCGACGCCACGACCGGCACGCTTACCGCCGAGTCCGGCGAGTTTAAGGCTGCCGACGGCGAGAAGGGCGATGCCGCGGCCACGACCGGCTCGGTCACCGTGAGCTGCAAGAAGCAGGGGCTTCTCGCCGATGGGGCCAGCGCCTCCGCGGCCTTGGCCGACGACGGAGACGCCGCGGCCGACCCCGACCTGCTGGGCACGGTGGAGGTCACCTACACCTATGACGAGAAAACCGAGAAGGTCACCATCGCCGCGCCTGCGCGCGAGGGCTACAACTTCTGCAACTGGGAGGGCGTGGAGGCCGGCTGGGTCTCCGACGACGTCGACGGCGTCGTTGTGATCCCGGTGGGCGACCTGGCGAAGATCGACGAGCTGGTCGCGTATTACACCCCGGTCGTGACCGACCTTGTGGTTGGCCTGGACGCGCCCGCGGCCGGCGCCGACCTGCCCGGCGGCTGCGCGAAGCTTACCGCGACCTGCTCCGACGGCACCTCGGTGGACTTCGTCGAGGAGACCGGCAACGAGGACGGCTTCACGGTCACCTGGTCGCCCGACGACGGGACGGCCGTCTACTCCACGGCCTACACCGCGCTGATCGAGCTGGCCGACGCGCCCTCGCTCGTGGGCGTCGAGGACGTCCTGGCCGCGGGTGCGACTGTGACCTGCAGCAACGGCGTCAAGGCGACCTCGGCCGGTTTTGTTTTGGTCGACGGCAAGCTCTGCCTGGCCGTTACGTTCCCCGCGACCGCTGACAAGGCGACGGACCCCGACGACTCCGACTCCGGCAAGACGGACGAGGACGAGAAGCCCGGCGACACGACGGACGACGACAAGACCGATGAGTCTGGTAAGACCGATGAGTCCGGCAAGACCGACGGCTCGGAGACGACCGGCGGCGCCGAGGGCAATGAAGCCCAGGTCAACGGCCAGGCCGCCTCGACGATCACCACGACCGTGACCACGTCGAAGGTCGCCAAGAAGGGCACCCCCTCCACCGGCGACGTGACCTTCACCGCCGCGGGCGCGCTTCTCGCCGCCTCGGCCGCATGCCTGGCCGCCGCGACCATCTCGCGCCGCAACCAGCGCTAGCCCCAAGCTCCACCACGCTCCACCCGCCCCTCGGCAGGCCCCAAACCGGCCTTCCGCGGGGCTTTTTCATGCCGCCAAATACAAAAGTTCGCGATTATTTTTGTCGCAGGGGGTGTGGTTTCCGTCGATCCTCGCGTTTGCGCACGTTCCATGCCCCAGAACTGCTACCGTGTATATACCTGTTCAGTTTTTAGGCAGAAACTGGAGAAACGTATGAATAGACAAACAAATCGCAGGAAGAGGCCGGTGCTTCTCGCCGCCGTGGCGGCGATGTTCGCGCTGGCCTGGGCGCTCGCCTCGCCCGCGGTCGCCCTCGCGGACGGCCCCGTGGCCCACTCAACGGACGCGAACGGCAACCGCGTAGACTACGCCACCGTGGCCGACGTCCGGAACGCCGCCAAGAAGGGCGGCACCATCGTTATGGACGCGGATTGGAACCTCGGCGTCGATCAGATCGATGTGCCGGGCGGCGTCTCGCTCACCATCGACATGGCCGGCCACAAGATCGACTGCTCCTCCGCCATCGGAACGATCAACGTGTACGATCGCGGCTCCGTGAAGATCATCGGCAGCGGCGAGGCCAAGGAGATGTCCTATCGCGGCTACGCAAAGACCGCCGGCAGCACCCTCAAAAGCCAGAAGTGGGAGTGGCAGGACCTCACCGTCAAGACGCAGGGCCTCATCACCAACACCGATGGCGGAAAGAGCGTGGGCTCCGGTATCGTTACCGGTAAAGGCGCCACCGTTGTTCTCGAGGGCGTCACGGTCGCCGGCTGCGGATATAGCGGCGTCAGGGTCTTCCAAGGCAGCTCCGTGACCATGACCAATACCACGGTCTGCCACAACTGGGCCTCAAAGGACGGCGGCGGCGTCTACCTTGCCGAGAACTCTAAGCTCACCATGAAGAACACGCACGTCGACGACAACTACAGCAGCGATCGCGCCGGCGGCATCCTTGCGGACAAGAACGCGAAGATCTCGATGGAGGGCGACTGCACGGTTAGCGGCAACACCGCGGCCACCGGCGGTGCGGTCTACATCAACAACTACGGCGTGAGGCTCGTCTCCAGCGACGCGAAGGCGGTCTTTGCCAACAACGCCTGCTTCCGCAACGGCAAGACCGACTACAGCACCTCCAAGTCGGGCGGCGCCATCCACGCCATCAAGAGCGGCAACTCTACCGAGTGCGTGATCGAGGGCATCGCCATCAAGGACAACTACTCCGCCTTCGACGCGGGCGGCGTCCAGATCGACCACGAGGGCGCCACGATCCGCAACTGCACCATCACCGGTAACTCCTGCGAGTACGAGGGCGGCGGCGTCAACATCTACGCCTCCGACGTCACCTTGGAGAACTGCACCATCACGGGCAACGTCTGCAACCTCTCCAACAAGGGCTACGAGGGCGGCGGCGTCTTCGTGGGCAGCAACTACGACATCAAGCTCTCCAAGGTCTGCCTGATCAAGGGCAACACCCGCGGCGAGAACGGCAGCGCCGACGACGTGATGTTGCGCGAGAGCGCCTTCTCCAAGGCCTACATCAAGGGTTCTCTCGACAAGGGCTCGTCCGTTGGCGTGCGCACCGGCACCTCGGGCGACCGCCGCATCGCCAAGAACTTCTCGTGCTCCTCTAAAGACGGCCTGTTCATGGACCTGTCCGACTCCTACTATGTGAGCTACGGCTCCGACGACGGCGGCGACGCCTGGCAGCGCCACGCCACCAGGGACTTCACGCTCACGGTGAACGGCAGCTCCGAGAAGCGCAGGTCCGGCTCCTACGCCTACGCCTACGCGTCCGCGCCCAACCTCCAGTCCGGCAAGCGCTTCTGGCGCTGGGACGCCAGCAAGGCGACGGGCCTCTATCCCGTGACCGACTACATCAATGGCTCGAACATGTACGGCCAGCAGCTGGCGTTCAAGATGCCGCAGAACGACGTTTCCCTCACGGCCGCCTATGTCGACACCGTGAAGGGCGCCAAGATCACCGTCCAGGCGCCGCAGGCCGGCCAAGACCTGCCCGCGAAGGCCACCCTCACCCGCACCGACGGCGGCGAGGGCGCAAGCACGGCCACGGCCAGCGTCTGCTGGTATGAGATGGTTGACGGCGCGGCGGTCCCGGCCGCCGGCAAGGCCAAGGCGGGCACGACCTACTACATGGTCCTCGCGGCGCAGCAGTCCACCGAGAACGGCCTCTTCTTCGACGGCGGGATCTCGAAGGGCAGCGTCTCCGTGGTGCTTCTCGGCACCGACGGCGAGAAGACCGTGGGCACGGTTTCCGCCGAGGTGGCTTCCTTCACCGGCCAGCTCATCGTCAAGTCCGCCGACTTCAAGACCGACGGCGAGAAGGGCGACGGCTCTGCCAGCACCGGCAAGGTCAAGGTGCAGATGAAGAACGCCGGGCTTCTGAACGGCTCCGGCGAGCAGGCCGTCGCGGCCCTGGCCGACGACGGCGACGCCGCTGCCGACTCCGACCTTCTCGGCAGCATCGACGTCACCTACGACACGGACTCCCAGACGGTCGCCATCGCCGCGCCCTACGCCAAGGGCTACAACTTCTGCAACTGGGAGGGCGTGAAGGAAGGCTGGGTCCGCGACGACGTCGACGGCGTCGTTGAGATCCCTGCCGCCGACCTGGCGAGCATCGACGAGCTGACCGCGCTCTACACCCCGGTCGCGACCGAGCTCACGGTTGGCCTGGATGCGCCCGTGGCCGGCGCCGACCTGGTCGGCGGCTGCGCGACGCTTACCGCGACCTGCTCCGACGGGACCGTGGTGAACCTCGCCGACGAGTTCGAGATGGACGACTGCTTCACGGTCGCCTGGTCGCCCGATGACGGGACCGCCGTCAACTCCACGACCTACACCGCGCTGATCGAGCTGGGCGACGCCACCGAGGGCCTAACGGGCGTCGAGGACGTCGTGGCCGCGGATGCGACCGTGACCTGCAACAACGGCGCGAAGGCAACCTCGGCGAGCTTCATGGTGGTCGACGGCAAGCTGTGCCTGGCCGTGACTTTCCCGGCGACCGCCGACGAGTCCGCCGATCCCGTTGACCCCGACGACTCCGGTAAGAAGGACGACGACGAGAAGCCCGGCGACGAGACGGACGACACCGACTCCGACACCGACAAGGGCGACGCCGACGCCGACAAGTCCGACGAGTCCGGCAAGACCGACGGCACCGAGACCAATGAAGGCCAGGTCAACGGCCAGAACGCGGCCCCCGCGGCTGCCACGGCCAAGAAGGCCAAGGCTGGCACCCCGTCCACCGGCGATGTGACCTTCACCGCCGCGGGCGCGCTTCTCGCCGTCTCGGCCGCCTGCCTGGCCGTTGCGGTCTTCTCTCGCCGCAGCCAGCACTAATCTTTAAGCGCCGCCACGCGCGCCGCGCACCACCAGCCCCGCGGAAAGCCGCCACCCGGCCTTCCGCGGGGCTTTTCCATGCCGCGCAATCCAACAACGGCGAACTTTTGTATTTTGCACAGGATTGCCTCGTGCGCCGCCATCCGACGGCGACGTTTGCCCAGTTGGCGGGAGCTCGAAATGCCGGTCTACTCGCACTTCCCGCACAAAATACAAAAGTTCGCGTTTTTCGTCCGCGGGAGGCGATTTTCGCGGCCAACGACACGTCTTGCGCGTCCCCGCGACCCGCGAAAATGCTACCGTGTAAGGTATCCGTTCAGTTTTCCTGCAGAGACCGGAGAACCCCATGAATAAACAAACCACCCACAAGAGAGGCCCCGCGCTTCTAGCCACCGCCGCGGCGGCGGTCGTCGCGCTGGCCTGCGCCCTGGTGTCCCCGGGGACGGCTCTGGCCGCCGAGACCTATGTCGCCCACACGGTCGACGCCAGCGGCTCGACCTACTACTACAGCCGCATCGCCGACGCCGTGAGCGCCGGCTATGAGGGCAACGTCGTCTACATGGACGCCGATTGGGACTTTGGGTCAGACAGCCTCAACATCGCCGACAGCAAGTCCATCACCATCCAGATGGCGGGCCACAAGATCGTCAGCAACAACAAGGACGCCACGATCTACGTGAACGAGCACGCCAACGTCAAGATAACCTCGTCCGAGCCGGCCAAGGACTTCTCGTACCGCGGCTTCGCCAAGAAAAACGAGGGCAACATACAGGACAAGGAGTGGGACTGGACCGGCCTCACCGTAAAGACGTCCGGCCTGATCAACAACGCGGGCCAAGGCCTCGGCCGCGGCATCCATTTGGAGAAGGAGGCTAAGCTCACGCTTGAGAACGTCGCGGTCGCCGGGTGCGGCAACAGCGGCATCTACATGAAGGACAGCACTACCGCCAACCTGACCAACGTCTCGGTGTGCCACAACAGGGCCTCTAACGGCGAGTTCTCACCCTATGAGGGCGCCGGAGTGTACATGGCCGACGGCTGCGAGCTCAACCTGAACGCCTCGCACGTCGACAGCAACTTCAGCTACGGAAACGCCGGCGGCGTCTATGCCGGCAGCGGCGCGCACATCTACCTGGAGAACGGCTCCACGATCAGCAGCAACGCCGCCAGCTATGGCGGTGGCGGCGTCTACTTCAACAAGTCCTTCTTCACCCTCAAGTCCTCCGACGGAACCGGCGTGATCGCGAGCAACGCGTGCTATTCGACCGAGGACAGCCAGAAACATAGTAAGACGGACGGCGGCGCCATCCACGTCGACGCGTCTTCCGGTAACAACGAGGGCTTGATCGAGGGCCTTACCATCAAGGACAACTATGCGCGCGGCAGCGCCGGCGCGATCGCGCTTTACCAGCGCTGGACCACGGTGCGCAAGTGCGTCATCACCGGCAATACTGCGAGGCGCCACGGCGGGGCTGTGGGAATCCTCGGACAGAACAACGCCATCGACAGCTGCACCATCACCGGCAACACCTGCGACCTTAGAGGGGAAGGAGATACCGGCGGCGGCATTAACGTGCCCTGCGATTACGACATTAAGCTGAGCGGCACGTGCATCATCAAGGACAACACGCGAAACCAAGAGAACCGCGACGATGTTTTCCTCGCCCCGATGGGCCTTAACGTTGGCCATGCCTACATAACCGGCAAGCTGGAGCAGGGCTCCTCGGTGGGCGTGCGCACGGAAGACGAGGGCGACGTCCGCATCGCCAAGAACTTCTCGTGCCCGACCAAGGACGGCCTGTTCTCCGACATGTTCGATTACTACATCAGCTACGGCACCGACGAGGGCGGCGACGCTTGGCAGCGCTACGCCAACAAGGAGTTCACGGCCACGATCAACGGCAAGAACCCCGTCAAATGCAAGCAGCGCATGACGGCGACCCTGGTGGCCCCCGCCACCAAGGGCGACGACCTGGTCTTCTGGCACTGGGACGCCGAGAAGACCACGGGCCTCTACCCTGTGAGCGACTACATCACCGATGAGGGCGCCTACAACAACACGCTCTCCTTCTCGATGCCGCAAAACGACGTCGACGCGGTCGCTGTCTACGCCACCCGCGCGAAGAAGGTCGCGGTCACTGTCAAGTCGCCCGTCGCCGGCGAGGCCCTGCCCGCGACCGCCGAGCTCAACCGCCTGGAGGGCGAGGGCTACCGCGGGCCCTTCTCCGCGAACGTGACCTGGTACGAGGTCGGCGAAAACGGCAGCCGGACCAGGGCGACCGGTGTGGCCAAGGCCGGCACCTCCTATGCGGCCGAGGTCGTGCACAACGGCGACGACAAGTACGGCCTGTACTTCAGCTCGTCCGTCTCCGCGCAGGACGTGACGCTCAAGGCCGACGGCGCCGCCTCGGCCCCGGCGGTGGAGAGCGCCGCGGTCGACGCGAAGACCGGCAGGCTCACCGTCAAGACGGGCGCGTTCGAGAAGACCGCCGGCCAGGCGGCCGAGGCCAAGACCGGCACGGTCAAGGTGAAGGTCGAGAAGAAGGCCCTGCTCAGCGATGGCGAGAAGGCCCAGGCTGCAGAGGCCGCCGCGCTTTCCGACGAGGTCTCGGCCGACACGTTCGAGGTCTCCTACGCCTACAGCGACGACACCGACGAGGTGACCATCGCGGCGCCGGCCCTTACCGGCTACAACTTCTGCAACTGGAAGGGCGTGGAGTCCAGCTGGGTCTCCAACGACGCCGAGGGGGTCGTGATGATCCCGGCCTCGAGCCTGGCGAACATCCAGGTGCTCACCGCCGTCTACACCCCGGTCGCGAGCATCGTCGAGGTCGGGCTTGCGGCGCCTGTGGCCGGCCAGGCGCTGGCAGGCACGGCCGACGACGTCAAGCTGACCTGCTACGACGGCACCTTTGAGAGCTTCGCCGAGGCCATGGGTCGCGAGAAGGACGGCTTCAAGGTGACCTGGTCGCCCGCGCCCGAGGACGGCGTGGCCGCTTACGGCACCTATTACACCGCGCTGATCGAGCTCTGCGACGCCAGCGGCGTCACCGACGTCGAGGATGTCCTGGCCGAGGACGCCATCGTGACCTGCGACACCGAGGAGGTGCCCGCGGCCGGCTTCGTGGTCGTGGATGGCAAGCTGTGCCTGGCCGTCTCGTTCCTGGCCACGGCCGACAAGGCCGCCGAGCCCGACGACTCCGGCAAGACCGACGGGGGAGAGCAGCCTGGCGACACGACGGACGACACGACCGACGATTCCGCCAAGGATGAGGACGCAAACGCCAATGAGGGCCAGGTCAACGGCCAGGCCGCGACCACCGTCACCACGACCGTGACCACGGCTAAGGCCGCCAAGAAGGGCACTCCGTCAACCGGCGACGTGACCTTCGCCGCTGTGGGCGCGCTTCTTGCTGCCTCGGCGATCTGCCTGGCCGCCGCGGTCTTCTCGCGCCGCAACCAGCACTAGTCTCCAAGCTCCACCACGCACCACCAGCCCCGCGGAAAGCCGCCAACCCGGCCTTCCGCGGGGCTTTTCCATGCCTCTCAATCCAAAAACGGCGAACTTTTGTATTTTGCACAGAAACAGCGAGTAGCCCGGCGTTTCGAGCTCCCGCCAACTGGGCAAACGTCGCCGGGAATCGCCGGTCTACCGGGCAATCCCGTGCAAAATACAAAAGTTCGCGTTTTTCGGCCGAGGAAGGCGATTTCTGCGGCCAACGTTGCCCCTCGCGCGGCCTTGCGCCCCTGCGAAAACGCTACCATTGAAGCCGGACGTTTGGTTTTCCGACAGAAACCGGAGAAGCCCATGAAGAAGCAGCTCACCCCACGTAAACGACGGGGCTTCCTGGCCCTGGCCAGCGCCCTGGCCGTCATCGCGGCGGCCTGCGCGCTTGCCCTGCCGACCCCGGCCCTGGCCGCCGACCAGGTCATTGCCCACTCGGTCGACTCCGCGGGCAACCGCACCGACTACACCAGCGTCGACGCGGCCAAGACTGCAGGCTACGCCGGCGCCGTCATCGTCATGGACACCGACTGGAATATGGGCTCCATGCTCGAGGTGGCCGACAGCAAGTCCCTCACCATCGACCTGAACGGGCACTATATCTCTAATTCCGAAAAGAGCACAACGATCTTCCTGAACGACCACGCGTCCCTCAAGCTCACCTCAAGCGCGCCCGCCCGCGAGTTCAGGTACCAGGGCTACGACGCCGAGTCCTCTTCGTGGAAAGAGGTGTCCACAACGGCTTCCGGTCTCATTTCCAATGTTTTTGGCCGCGCGAACCCTGGCACAGGCATTCTTGCTCAGAAGGACGTCAAGCTCACGCTTGAGAACGTCGCTGTCGCCGGATACTGCGACAGCGGCATTTCGGCGACTGAAGGATGCATTGTGAACCTGACCAACACTACGGTTTGCCACAACTGTACGGATAATGGCGCCGGAATCAGCCTGGGTGACAGCTGTACGGTCAACATGTACGGCTCCCATGTCGAGGACAACGTGGCTACCGAATTGGGCGGCGGCTTCTGCGTGGGCTCGGGCGATAAGATCAACATGGAGAATGGCTCGACGGTAAGCCGGAACAGGGCCAAGGCCGGTGGCGGCTTCTACTTCGACAAGTCGTTTTTCACTCTCAAGTCCGAGGATAAAACGGGTGTGATCGAGGGCAACGAGACCTACAATAAGGACTCCACTACCCTTAGTCACCAATTGTCTGGCGGCGGCATCCACGTTGACGCATCCAGCGGCAACAACGAGGGCGTCATCCAGGGTCTTACCATCAAGGGCAACTATTCCGCCTACGACGGCGGCGGCATCGAGTTTGATCAGCGCTGGACCACGGTGAAGGACTGCACCATCATGGGCAACGCCGCGGCCTGCGACGGCGGCGGAGTCTACGTCAATGGCAGCAACAACGCTTTCGACAGTTGCATCATCACCAAAAACTACTGTGATGTGGGCAACGGTGGCTACGAGGGCGGCGGCGTTTTCGTGAGCTATCACTACGACATCAAAGTAGTCGGCACGTGCATCATCAAGGGCAACACGCGAGGTCAGTATTCCGGAAACGCCGACGATGTATATCTCAGCACGCTCAGCGGTGGCGGTGGCAAGGCTTACATCACCGGTTACCTGGAGCAGGGCTCGTCCGTTGGCGTGCGCACCGGCATCGAGGGTGACCGTCGCATCGCCAAGAACTTCTCATGCACAACCAAGAACGGCCTGTTCATCGACCTTTCCGGCTATTACGTGAGCTACGGCACCGACGAGGGCGGCGACGCCTGGCAGCGGCACACCACCAAGGAGTTCACGGTCAAGGTGAACGGCAACGTCGTGGGCAAGTACCGCAACGGCAGCGCCGTCACGGTCGAGGCCCCGGCGGCCGAGGCCGGCAAGGCGTTCAAGTGCTGGAGCGCCGACGAGTCGACGGGGCTCTACCCGTTCTCCGACTACGTGAAGGACGCTAGCAGCTCGACCCTCGCCTTCGAGATGCCGCAGAACGACGTCAACCTCACGGCCGTCTACGCCGATGTCAAGCCCACGGTGACCTCCGTCGAGGGCGTCGCCGTCTCCGTGGCCGCGGCCGAGGACGAGCAGGTCCTGCGCGACCTGCTGCCCGCGACCGCGCAGGCGACGACCGATGCCGGGACCACGGTCACCCTCAAGGTGAAAAAGGACGGCTTCGACCTGGGAAGCCTCATCCAGAACGGCTGCGTCGTGCCGCCCGCCGGCAGCGACGCCGCGGTCCTGGAGATCCCGGTCGAGAGCGCCGACGGCAGCGTGACCGTCCCCGAGGGCACGACGGTGAAGGTGACCGTCAGGATCACCGGCAACGGGGACGGCGACGGCCCCGAGGTCCCCGTCTTCCCCGACGTCGACTACTCGCAGTGGTACGCCGACGGCGTTGCCTTCTGCTCCGGCAACGGACTCATGACCGGCTACGAAGAGGGCGACGACGCCGGCATGTTCGGCGTGGGCCGCTCGCTCACGCGCGCCGAGCTGGCAAGCATCCTGTGGCGCATCGCCGATCCCGCGGCCGACCAGGCCTACGCCTGCGACGCCTCTAACGCCACCGGCATGGCCGACGTGGCCGACGGCGCGTGGTACACCGGCGCCGCCAACTGGGCCGTCAAGGCGGGCGTCGTCAACGGCTTCGATATGGGTGACCATCGCGAGTTCCGCCCCGACGCGCCCGTGACCGCCGAGCAGCTGGCGGCAATCCTCGCGAACTACGCCGACCCGGACGGCGCGGCCTTCGCCGACCTGGGCGTCCTTGCGGAGTTCTCGGATGCGGACGCGATCTCCGACTGGGCCCGAGGGTCGGTCGCCTGGGCGAAGGGCAAGGGGGTCGTCAACGGCTACGACGCCGGATACTACCGCCTGCTGATGCCCCAGGAGGAGGTCCCTCGCGAGCGCGTGGCCACGATCCTCATGAACGCCTTCGAGGGCGGGGTTTTGCAGTAAGGGGCCGCTCCCAGGCCGGCTTGCGCCGGCAAAAAGGTGTCGCGCCAAGGCGCTCTCTATAAAGGTGCGAGCTTTCGCTCGCACCCACGAAGAGCTTGGTGGGAACGTTAACCTACCCTAAAATTCGTGGGGTCGAGCGACAGCTCGACCCGTACTCGAGAGCGCCTTTAGGCGCGACACAAAAATCCGAAACGGCGCGGGGCATCGCCTCCCGGACCGCTTCCGCCCCGCGTTGAAAACACTGGCGCACCCTTCGGGTGCTTCCTAATATGGCGCGAGACATGTCTCGCGCAGCACTCGGTCAGCGCCCATAGGGCGCGTCGCACTCTTGAAAGCCGGGGCTCATCCCCGGCCGGCAAGCGCTCGGCGCTCCTCCCGGCAAAACAGTGTCGCATCCTTCGGATGCTCTCTATGACGGGTCGAGCTTTCGTTTGCACCCACAAAGTTTTGGTAGATGGGCTGATCCTTTCCATTAGGAAATCGTCAACCTAACAACCAAAATTCGTGGGGTCGAGCGACAGCTCGACCCGTACTCGAGAGCGCCTTTAGGCGCGACACAAAAATCCGAAACGGCGGGGATACCGCCCGCCCAGGTCACCCGCCCGGGTCATCCGCCCTGGCCGCCCCACCGCCCCGCGTCCCCCACAACCTAACGAAATGGCAACCGTTTTCCGCAGGTGTGTAAAATCTCCCCGTGATCGAAGCGGCACCCCGTATAATGACTGTTTAGGAGAGACAACGCTATCAAAGGCTATAAGGAGGCCGTTATGAGCAACAAACTCGGATTTTTCCTGGCAGGTGGCGCAATTGGTGCCGTGGCGGCTTTGCTGTGCGCTCCGCGCACCGGTGAGGAAACCCGCGCCATCGTCGCCGAGAAGGCCAACGCCGCCTGGGGCGACGCCCAGAGCATCGGCGCGAACGCCGGTTGCAGCGCCCAGCAGGCCTATCAGGCTGCCAGCGTCCGCGGCCAGGAAGTCGTTTCCAACGTGAACGCCCGCGTGCAGGAAGTTGCCAGCAACATCAAGCCGAACTTCACGCAGAACAACGACGAGCTGCGCGAGAAGATCGAGGCCGCCCGCCAGCGCATCGCCAACCAGGTCGCCAAGAACGCCGAGGCCGACAGCGCCGCAGCTGCCGAAGCTCCGGTCGAGACCGAGCCGGTTGCGCAAGAGCCTGCTGCTGAAGCCACCGAAGCAGCCGAGGCACCTGCTGAAAAGGCGGACGCCGAATAATCATCGAATCTGATGAACGAATTGCGAAGCGGCACGCCCCATCCGCGTAATGCGCGCGGCGGGCGTGCCGCTTCCTTGCTGTACGGGGGAAGAACATGGCAAGCAAGCTGATAACCACCAACGAGCTGACTGGTGTGCGCGTCATCGGCGGCAAAAAAGGTACGAAGCGCATCGGGAAGGTGCGCCGCTTCGTGTTCCATCCGAAGGAGAAGCGCGTCATCGGCTTCGTGGTCAAGCGCCCCGACTTGCTCTGGATGTTCCACCGTGCCGACCAGTTCGTGCCCATCGATGGCTACGACCTGATCGACGGGCGCGTCGTGCTGCACCCCGACGCTGCCACCAGCGGCAAGGCTGCTTGCAAGGAGATGGGCCTGAACTGGGACGAATGCGTGCTGTGGGTCGGCCTGCCCGTCGTGACCGAAAGCGGCGAGTCGCTCGGTTTCGTGGGCAACGTCACCTTTAACCGCCTGACAGGCACCGTGGAGGAATTCGAAACGGACAGCGGTGCGACCTCGAACGCGCTTCTGGGCAAGCGCAGGATCCCCTCAAGCATGATGCGCGGGTTCAAGCGCGGCGTGGGCGCGGCGCTGGCGAACATGGGCGAGGAGGGCACGGCGACCGACGAGGTGCAGCTCGGCGCCCTGCTCGTTGCCGACGAGGCCGCCGACCTGAACTCCGAGGGAGGCGTCGCGGAAAAGGCCGGGCAGGCCACCGCGGTCGCCATGGACAAGGTGCACACCGCCACCGAGGCGGCGAAACCCGTGGTCAGCAAGGCGGCCGCCGCAACGGGCGAGGCCGTGAACAAGGGCGCGTACGCCACCGGCAAGCAGCTGAAGCGCTCGACGCACATGTTCCAGGACTTTAAGAGCGAATACGACAAGGCCGTGGCGCCCAGCGGCGGCGCGTCGAAGAAGGCCTCGAGCGTCGTTTCGTCCTCGCAAAAACCAACCGCCAAGAAAACGGCTTCCGGCAAGGGTGCAAGCTCGGCCAAAAAGAAGGCCGCCCCGAAAAAGAAGAACATGTTCGCATCGTTCAAAGACGAGTACGACAAAGCGCGACGAGGTGAATAACGCCTGATGGGAAGCAGCATCAAGAAGAAGTCCAAGCACCGCGGCGCACGAGGCGTCTCCCAGGCCGGGTCCGCGCGCAGCCGCCGCAGCGCCAACAAGCGGCGCCTTCAGCAACGCGCGGCGATCGCCGAGCAGCGCCGCGCCGCGCTGAAGGAGCATGCGGAAGAGCGCCGGGAAAAGCTGCAGGAGGCGGCAAACCGCGAAACCGACCTGGGCGGGCGCCCGGTGCGCAACGGCGACATCTTCAAGATCGTCGGCCTGGTGGCATTCGTCGTCATCATGGGGGTTGTCTGCTGGCTGCTGTGGCCCTACATCCACGACCTGTTCGAACCCGGCGGCATCGACAAGGTCATCAACGACGTGCGCGACGCCGGCCCGTGGGGCTTCCTGATTCTGCTCGCCCTGCAGTTTTTGCAGATCGTGGTCGCGTTCATTCCCGGCGAGGCCACGCAGATGGCGGCGGGCATGCTCTACGGCCCCTGGATCGGCACGCTCATCATGGTCGTCGGCTGCGTGATCTCAAGCGCCTTCGTGTTCGTCGTGGTGCATCGGCTCGGGGCGCCGTTCGTGCGCGACATGGTGTCTGACAAATGGATGGACAAGTTCGATAGGTTCCAGAAATCGGGCAAGCTGGAGCTGACGGTGTTCATCCTGTTTTTGATCCCGGCGATGCCGAAAGACGTGTTCACGTACCTGGTTCCGCTGACGGAGATGCGCATGCGCACGTTTCTGTTCCTGTCCAACGTCGCGCGCGTTCCGGGCATCTTGATCTCGACCTACGCGGCAAGCGGCCTGGTCGACGGCAAGGTGTGGGAGAGCATCGTCATCTTCGTGGTCATCGCGGTTGTCGCGGTGGTGTGCCTCATCTTCCGCGAACGCCTCATGGGCGCGCTGGAGAAGCTTTCCCGCAACAAGTAACGGCCTGGTTTCAGCCGGATGGCGCCTCTCGTTTTCGTGGTAAACCCTTGTAATCAAGCAAGTTAGGAGGCGCTCATGAACGAGCCGGTCAATCAGCAAATGCAGGACGAAGTCGCTGCTGCGGAAGCGGCCCTGAAGGCCGCTCAGGAACGCCTCGACGCCGCGCGGAAGCGCGCGCAGGAACAGCAGCCCGGCGGCGAAGGCCAGCAGCCTTGCGCGCCGCAAAACTTCGCGGGCCAGCAAACCGCTGCGCAGCAGGCTCCCGCGGGCCAGCAGGCTTATGCGCAGCCCACGTACGCTCAGCAGCAGCCGTACAACCAGCAGCCGTACAACCAGCAGACGTACAACCAGCAGGCGTATCAGCAGCCATACGCCCAGCCAAGCTACACGCCTCCTGCGGTGGGCGCGAAAGACCACGTTGCCGCGGGCTTGCTCGCCATCCTTTTCGGCTGCTTGGGCATTCACAAGTTCTATCTCGGCTACAACACCGCCGGGTTCATCATGCTCGGCGTCTCCGTGCTCGTCGGCATCGTCACGTTTTCGCTCGCGGCATGGGTCATGGGCGTCATCGGTATCGTCGAGGGGATCCTCTACCTGACGAAAAGCCAATCCGAGTTCGACCAGATGTACGTCTTCAACAAGCGCGAGTGGTTTTAGAAAGGGCGCTCCCTCGCGCGATGGGGGCGCGCCTTCGCGCTCGTTCCCATTTGAAGCTCGAAGATGCCGGATTTTGCCCGTTGGCCGGGCCTGAGACCGGTTTTTCCGTGGACGGTGCATGCCGTGGCGGCGCGTTCGCTACAATACAGCGTATCGGGCGGCGGTAGCCCGCTGGTTTGCCGTGCGCAAATCCGGCGGAAAGCGTGCGCTCAAAGGCGCAACCGCCATAATCCCATGCATCCCATAAGGAGGAAAACATGCCCAAGATCACTCGCGACCAGGTAAAAGTGCCCGCCGACGTTCTGGCTGACGCTCGCGAGACGTATGTCGACAACTACATGAAGGCCACGCGCGGCACCGGTCGTCTGATGCTGTTCGCCTGCGACCAGAAGATCGAGCATCTGAACAAGGACTTCTACGGCGAGGGCATCGACATCGCCGACGCCGAGCCGGAGCATCTGTTCCAGATCGGCCGTCAGGGCGTTTGCGGCGTTCTGGCTGGTCAGCGCGGTCTGATCGCCCAGTACGCGGCCGACTACCCGGAGATCAACTACCTGGTGAAGATGAACTCCAAGACCAATCTGGTCAAGACTTCCCAGGAAGACCCCTACAGCCCGCAGCTGCACGACCTGGAGGCCGTGCTGGCCATGCGCGACAACGGCGTGAACGTCGTCGGCCTGGGCTACACCATTTACCTGGGCAGCGAATACGAGTCTTCCATGATGGCCGAGGCCGGCGAGCTCATCGCCGCCGCTCATGCCAACGGCCTGCTGGTCGTGCTGTGGATCTACCCCCGCGGCAAGGCTGTCACCGCTGAGAAGGATCCGGACCTCATCGCCGGCGCCGCTGGCGTCGCGCTGTGCCTGGGCGCCGACTTCGTCAAGGTCAACCCGCCGAAGCCCGAGGGCGAGGACGGTCGCACCCCGGCCGAGGCCCTGAAGGTTGCTTCCCTGGCTTGCGGTCGCACCGGCCTGGTGTGCGCGGGCGGCTCCACGGTCGACGCGGAGACGTTCCTGACGCAGCTGCATGACCAGATCCACATCGGCGGCGCCGACGGCAACGCCACGGGCCGCAACATCCATCAGCGCAGCCTCGACGAGGCCGTTCGTCTGACGAAGGCCATCAGCGCCATCACGCTCGCCGACTACAG
Organism: Prevotella sp. CAG:279; assembly: GCA_963653485.1. Lineage (GTDB taxonomy): Bacteria > Actinomycetota > Coriobacteriia > Coriobacteriales > Atopobiaceae > Parolsenella. Next base: position 917 of record CAVJWS010000161.1, on the reverse strand, counting down.
CGTCGCCGACGCGCTCGCCATCTTCAACGGCGAAAAAGACTTCACCTGGGAATAGGTTGGGTGCGGCGGCCTTGCGGCCGCCGCACCGCTCGACGCTGCGGGCCGCCCTGGCACGCCGTCTTCGCCTTCAACTGCGGGGGCATGGCCGAAAGGCCAATGCCCCCTTGTTTCAGGCGAATACGACGCACCAGGGCGGCCCTCGCTGACTTTTGTTGGCCCCGTGAGTCCAATATGCCGGCTGCGCCGGCATGGCCCATAAGGCCTTTTGCCCGCTTGCTTCAAGCGAATTTCGGGCACCACAGGGCCCCTCGCTGACTTTTGCGCCACCTGCGGCGTTTGGGGCTGCGTTACCGCGGATCCTCGCTAGCTTGCAAAAGAGTCTGACGCGCCTTCGGCGCTGGCTATTTAGGTGCGAGCTTTCGCTCGCACCCACGAAATACCTGGTGGGAGCGTTGACTCGGCAGCGGGGTTGCAGGTGACCGGGTAAAGCTTGCAGCAAGATTTCGTGGGGTCGAGCGAAAGCTCGGCCCATATTTAAGAGCGCCGAAGGCGCGACACCAATTTGCCGAAAGAGGCCGCGAATTGGTTGACGGTCCGCGCTCGCCATTGACTTTGATAGCGTGACGCCCATCGCGCAACTCTGCACAACCAACCGCCCCAACACCAAGGAGGCCGCAGTTCGCAGCTGCGCCACCGTCTTCAATCCCGCCGCATCCCCCCAAATCCCCTTTTGCGGGTAAAATCAACCGCCTGCGGAACTATTCTGAAACCAGTATGTAATCTTTCCGTTACTAACTCATAAAATAGGTTGCTCACGTTTCACGTGAAACGTTTGGACACCGAAAGGAAAGCGGGCAGTTGGAAAGCTCAACAGCGATTCAACCAGGAGAAACAGGCGCTGTCGCACCGGCTAACCA
>CAVJWS010000160.1:0-25732 GCA_963653485.1 Prevotella sp. CAG:279 | reverse complement strand
GCCAAGGGCGAGGCCGACGCCGAGGAGGCGCGCCGCTGGATCGACGAGAACCCCGGCGCCTGGAGCTACATGGTGGAGAACGCCGTGAGGCTCAACCGAAAGGGCTACGTGTCCGTTAACTACCTGGTGAACATGGTTCGCAACGAGCTGCACGTCGGCGTCAAGAACGGCCTCGCGCCGAGCCTGGCGCGCATCATGGAGGCCCGCTACCCGCAGCTGAAGGGCGCATTCAACAAGCACCGCAGCCAGTCGGACGGGTTCACGGAATGAGCGGCTGGGAGCGCAGGCGCGTCGGCTCGGCGGACGTGACCGTGCCCATGGAGCGCATCGTGGGCAAGCAGCGCCCGAGGACCGACTACCGCAACCACCTCACCTACACGCCCAGGAGGACGCGGGACGCCGAGGAGGCCGTGAGGCAGGCGTTCCGGGCGGCGTGCGGCGAGCGCTTCGCCGCGTTCGACGGCATCGTGCGCCTCCACGTGACCGTCAAGAAGCCGCTCGCCAAGAGCAACCCGAAGCGCTGGCGGGGCCGCGCCGACCTGGGCAAGCCCGACTGGGACAACGTCGGCAAGCTCGTATGCGACGCGCTCAACGGCCTCGCGTACAAGGACGACTCGCAGATCGAGGTGGGCACCGTGACCAAGCTGCCGCGCGCGCCGCACGGCGAGGAGCCGAGCGTCCGAATCTACGTCGAGTACTTCACCGAGGAATACACGAAGGAGTAACCCATGAACCACTTCGAGAACAACGTGTACGACGGCATCGGCCGCGTCGACGCCGTCGAGACGCTCACCGAGCTGACCTCCATCGCCTGCACCAACGCGCTCATGGCCGCGGAGGGCAAGGCCGAGGGGGGCGAGAAGGACGCCGCCTGCATGTGGGCCATCATCGGCCTGTGCGAGGGCGTCCTCGCCTGGATGCCCGCCGAGGTCGCGGAGAGGGGCTTCGAGATCGCCAACAGGGAAATCAACACCGAGGAGCGCAAGCGCGCAGAGGACGAGCTCTCGGAGCGTGCCGTCAAGGCCTTCTGCAAGCTCGTGCTCGGCAAGGAGGCCTAGCCATGGCGGACGTGACCATCCGCGCCTTCTTCAAGAGGGCGACCATCGCGGGAGACAAGGCTACGCTGCAGCTCGAGGTCATGACCGAGAACCACCAGGCGTTCCAGGCCGTGAGGAAGAGCGGCAAGTACGTGGTGCTCACGCTCGCGGACGCCGAGCAGGAGCTACCGTTCGACCCCGAGACCGGGGAGGTGCTCTATGACTAGCGAGGCGGAGAGCGTCGTGGCCGAGGTCATCGAGGAGCGGGAGGCGTCCAGCCTCGCCGTGACCTACGTGCCGTCCACCATCGACGCCAACTTCGACGCCCTCGAAGCTCACGTGCGCCGCGTGGTCTCCGACTACGAGGGGGCCACCTACGACCTCGCGGACGCCCAGGCCGTCAAGGACGCCAAGCACGACCGCAGCTACCTCAACGGCCTCAAGAAGGAGATCGAGGAGCGCCGAAAGGCCGTCAAGAGGGAGTACAGCAAGCCCCTCGACGCCTTCGAGCGCCGCTGCAGGCAGATCGCCGGCATCATCGACGTCGCGTCCGACAACATCAAGGCGCAGCTCGACCAGGCCGAGGAGGAGCGCCGCGCGCAGGCCTACGCAAAGCTGCAGGGGCACTACGAGGAGTTCGCCGGGCTCCTGGCGCCCGTGGTGCCCTACGAGCGCCTGCACGAGGACCAGTGGCTCAACAAGACCTTCGGCGAGATGAAGGCCTACGCCGCCCTGGAGGAGAAGGTGGCCAAGCTCGCCCAGGACTGGGACACGCTCAAGGCGCAGTTCGCCGACACGCCCTACTACGAGGTCGCGGAGCGCGAGTTGTTCCGCACGCTCGACCTGGGGGCTGCCATCACGGCCGCCAGGGACGCCGAGGACGAGTACGCCCGCATCGCCGAGCTGAAGGCGGCGGTTGAGCCCGAGCCGGGACCGGCGCCCGTCCCTGAGCCTGCGCCAGCCCCGATGCCCGAGCCTGCGCCCGCTCCGGCCCCGCAGCCCGCGACCCCGTGCGTGATGGTCATAGACGCCGCCACGGGCGAGCAGATGCAGGCGATAGGCAAGTTCTGCGGCTCCATCGGGGTAACGGGAGTGTTCAAGCGCGGCACCCTGCAGCAGGTGTGCGAGCGCACGTTCGGGAGGTTCTAGATGGCAGACGAGAAGCACATGACCATCACCGAGGCCGTCGCCAAGGTGCAGCGCTCCGTGGTGGTGCCGAAGGCGCGCTACAACGCGCACGGCAAGTTCAACTACCGCTCGATGGAGGACATCGTGGCGGCGCTCAAGGAGCCGTGCAAGGAGGCGGGCGTGGCCTACACCCTCAACGACTCCATCGAGCGGGTGGGAGACCGCCACTACGTCAAGGCCACCGCGCACCTGTTCTTCGTGGACGGCGCCGAGGGCACCATCGACGTCGACGGCTACGCCCACGAGCCCGACAGCCAGACGGGCATGAACCCCGCGCAGGTGACCGGCTCGGCGTCCTCCTACGCCCGCAAGTACGCGCTCTGCGGCCTGTTCGCCATCGACGGCACCTCAGACCCGGACGCGCTCTCCGACAAGCCGGAGAAGGAGCCGCCAGCGCAGGGGCCGTTCACGGCCAAGTGCCACGCCTGCGGCAAGGCCTACCAGTTCGAGAGCCGCGAGCAGTACGAGCAGTTCAAGGCGAACCCCGGGTGCTGCGCCACCCCGACCTGGCGGGTCATGTAGGCCATGCAAGACCTCTACGGATACCGCGAGCAGCTGTTCGACCAGCTCATGGACGAGCTGGGGGCGCTCAGGCGCACCGGGCAGCAGTACGCGGAGAACGAGGCCGAGTACCGCAAGGCGCTGCGCCTGGCCATCCTGGAGGAGCGCTCCAAGGGCACGCCGGTCACCATCATCAGCGACCTGTGCCGGGGGCGCCCCGAGATCGCTGACGCCAAGCAGCTGAGGGACTGCGCCGAGGCGCTGTACAAGGCATCCAGCGAGTCGATCATGGCGCTGAAACTGCGAATCAAGACCGTCGACGCCGACATCCAGAGGGAATGGACGAGCGGCGGCACGGGAGAAGGGAACTACTGATGAGCATCAACCGAGTCCTGATCTCAGGCAACCTGACGCGCGACCCGGAGCTGCGCGCCACCCCCGGCGGCATGCAGGTGCTGTCGTTCGGGGTCGCGGTCAACGACCGCACCAAGAACCAGCAGACCGGCGAGTGGGAGGACCGCCCCAACTTCATCGACTGCACCATGTTCGGCAAGAGGGCGGACGCCCTGAGCCGCATCCTGCGCAAGGGTATGAAGGTGGCCATCGAGGGCAAGCTGCGCTACAGCGCCTGGGAGAAGGACGGCCAGAAGCGCTCCAAGATCGAGGTAATCCCCGACGAGGTTGAGCTCATGAGCCAGAACCCCGGCGGGCAGCAGCGCGCCCCGCAGGCCTACGCGCCGCAGGGCTACCAGCAGCCCCAGGCGGCCCCGCAGCAGCCCCAGGCCTACCAGCCAGCCCCGCAGCAGTGGAGCGCCCAGCAGGCCTACCAGAACCCGCCAGCGGCCCCGCAGCAGCCCCAGGCGGCGCCCGAGCTGTACGACGCCGACATCCCGTTCTAGGCCATGGACAACTTCAACTTCAACCGCGACTTCTACGACGCCTGCTGCGCCCTGGGCGAGCGGGACGGGGGAAGGCTCGCCATGGCGCTGCTGCGCTACGGCTACGAGGGGGCGGAGCCGGACAAGCTGCCGCCCAACCTCCGAGCCGCCTTCACCCTCGCCAAGGGGCGCGTGGACGCGATGGTCGCGGGGAGCCAAGGGGGTAAGCGAGGGGCGAGCGCCAAAAGCGGGAAGAGCGCCAAGCACCCTACGCAAGACCCTACCCAAGGGGGTACCCGAGGGGGTAGCCAAGGGGGTACGCGACCCCCTACGCAAGACCCTGGGCAAGTCCCTAGCCAACAGAAAGAGAAAGAGAAAGAGATAGAAGAAGGAACACCTGACGGTGTTCCCAAGAAGACGCGCTTCCAGCGGCCGACCGTGGACGAGGTCGGCGAGTACGCGGCATCGTTCATGGCCTCCAAGGGCCTCTCCGCGCCCTTCGACCCGGAACGGTTCTGCGACTACTACGAGGCCAACGGCTGGAAGGTCGGCAGGAACCCGATGCGGAGCTGGAAGGCGGCGGCCCGCAGCTGGATCGCCAAGGACAGCGGGAAGGGAGGCTCGGATGACCAGAGGTTCGAGGCCTACGCGTAGGGCCACGAGGCCGTGCCCCTACTGCGGCCGGGAGGTCCCGGCCAGGACGGTCAACGTCAAGGGCACCTGGATGTTCTGCGGCTTCGAGCCGTGCGGGTGCGACGGCGAGACCAAGGCCAAGGCGGCCGAGGAGGAGCGGGAGCGCAAGCGCGAGGAGGAGGCGCTGCGCAAGTCGCGCGTCACCGCTGGCGTCCCGTCCAGGTACGCCGACGCCTTCCACCCCGACGCCAAGGGCTACGCCGAGAGGGTCGCCCAGGGGCGCGGGATGTACCTCGTCGGCCCCGTCGGGACCGGCAAGACCTACCTGGCGGCGGCGGTCTGCCGCGAGCTGCAGGCGATGCACAAGGGCTTCCGCATGCTCTCGAGCGTGCAGCTGCTCGAGCGCTACCGCGCCTGCTTCGACGGCGCTGCCACCGAGGAGTCGGTGACGTCGGCGCTCTGCGGCGTGCCAGTGCTTGTCATCGACGACCTGGGCAAGGAGTCGCCCACGGACTGGGCGGTCGAGAGGCTGTTCCGGGTCATCGACGGGCGATACAACGCCGAGCGGCCGGTCATCGTGACCACGCAGTTCGAACGGCCCGCGCTCATCCGCAGGCTCTCGCGGGGCGGCGACTCGGAGAACGCCGTGGCGCTCGTCAGCCGCCTGTGCGAGATGTGCGGCACGGTGAGGACCGAGGGCGGGGACAGGAGGCTCGCATGATCCTTGACGCGGGCCAGCTGAGGGGCTGGGCGAAGGAGAGGGCCGAGCTGTACGGCAAGCCGCACCTGGGCGCCCGCTACACGGGCCGCAAGCGCTACGAGCTACTGCAGCCGAGGTGCTGCGTCTGCGGCAGGCTGGCGCAGAGTTGCCATCACGTGGCGCACCGGAGCTGGGGGTTTGAGTTCCCGATGGTGACGCCGAACGGCACGTGGCGCCTGAGGAGTGCGCTGTTCGCGCTTTGCGGCAGCGGCACCACGGGATGCCACGACCGGTTCCACGGCGGCGCGAGCCTCAAGGCCGAATGGCGCTGGCGCTCCGAGGTGTACGAGGAGGCCTGGTGGAGCGGCGAGCTTCTACGGGCCTACGGGCCTCACCACCCCGGCCTCTACGAGTACGGCTTCTGGGCCATAACCGACCGATACGGCAACGAGATGATACGAGAAGGGAAATGACGATGGAGATCAAGACCTGCGAGCAGTACGTGCTCGCGCAGCTCTGCGAGCAGCAGGACGAGAACGACCGCCTCTGCGCCGAGCTGAGGCGCAGGGACGAGCGCATCGAGGAGCTGGAGGCCAGCCTGGCCGCGTTCGACTCGCCGATGCAGCGGGCCATCATCAAGGCCGGGCGCGCAAGTCTGCTGAGAGAGTACGGCGGATATTGCTACAGTGGCGCGCCCGCCGGCTGCGAAGCCGCTCCGTTCACGGACTGGGCATTCGAGTACGTGCTCGTCCACAAGGGCGAGACCGGCTTCTCGCGGGAGGAGTTCATCAACGAGTTCGAGACGGAGCTGCGCGGCATCTACGAGAAGATGCGCGCCGAGGAGGACGCCGATGAATAGGGGCCTCGCTGGCGTGACGGAGGCCTGCTTCGACGAGCTGGACCGCCTCACGCAGATAGACGTCTCAAACGCCGACGCCGTCCGTGCGGAGGTCGAGCGCGCCAAGGCCGTGGAGGCGCTCACCGGCCGCATCATCGAGAACGGCAAGCTCGTCCTGGACGTGGCCAAGGCATCGGTGGGCGTCGGCGAGAAGGTGCCCGTCCCGAAGGGGCTGATGGGCAAGTGAGGACCTGGACAGAGGAGCAGGAGGCGTGGCTGGCCGAGCACTACGCCGCGGAGCACCGCGCCGCCCTCCTCGCCGCCTTCGAGGAGCGCTTCGGCCGCAAGGTGACCTCCCACTCCATGGAGATGAAGGCCTGGAAGATGGGCCTCTCCAAGAAGCCGCGCGAGATCCCCGCAAAGGCCGTCCGCATGGTCCGTTGGTCTGAGGAGCCGGAGATGCAGGCCTGGATGGACGGGCACGACAAGGGCCAGTCCCTCGAGGTCCTGAGCAAGGCCTTCGCCGCGCGCTTCGGCTTCCCGCTCAGCCGGGGCCAGATAAGCCTCTGGCGCGCCTCCAACGGCCGCCAGACCAAGCGGAGCCACGGCGGCGGCAGGCCGCTGCGCCCGGTGGGCAGCGAGCGCGACACCGGCAAGGGCTACGTGCTCGTGAAGGTGGCGGAGAGGGCGAAGGTCGCCATGTCCAAGGACAACTGGCGCCCGAAGCACATCGTCGTCTGGGAGCGGGAGAACGGCCCCCTGCCCGAGGGCATGGACGTCATGTTCGCCGACCGCGACCACTCCGACTACGACCCGGGTAACCTGGTGGCCGTGCCGCACCGGCTCATGGCGAGGCTCAACTCGCCGGGCTGCCCGGAATGGCACGACGCCGCGAGCCTCAAGGCTGCCGTGGCCTGGTGCGAGCTGCACTCGGCCATCGCCACGGCCGAGGCGGGCGTGCCGAGGCGCTGCGGCGTCTGCGGGCGGGAGTTCGTGCCGGGCGAAGGGGCAAGGCTCAGCGGCGCGGCCAGGAACTCCAAGACCTGCCCGGCGTGCAGGGCCGCCGGGAAGAAGGCGCGCGGCGAGAGGACGGTCAAGTTCGTGGGCACCTGCGCCGTCTGCGGCAGGCAGTTCGAGGCAAGGCAGGCGAACCAGAAGAGGTGCCGCGAGTGCATAGACAGGAGGCCCAAGTGGGCGGCCGACAAGCAGAGAGGGCTGAAGAAATGCTATTAGATCCAGTCAGGCGCGACGTGGCCGACAAGCTGCGCTACGCGGCCAGGGACGGCTCCAACAACCCGATGGGCGACCTGAAGCGCATCCTGGGCGTGGAGGAAGGCTCGTACCGGGACGTGTTCCGCAAGATGGCCAAGCTCATCGACAGGCCGAAGTGCCGCCCGGTCGCGGACGTCGACCGGTTCGGGGACACGTGGGTCTCCTGCTCGGGGTGCGGCGAGTCGCTTGTGGTCAACCCCTGCGTGAAGCCCCCGGCCTACTACCCGCGCTGCATGGGCTGCGGCGCCGAGGTGGTGGACGAACGATGAAACGGCTGTCCAAGAGATTCAACAGATGCGCCCGCTGCAGGTTCTATTTCCCGTGGTTCATCGTGCCCGTGCGTATGTGCATGCTGAAGAACAAGCGGGTCAACGCCGGCAACCCGTTCAGCGGGGTGTTTTGCACGAGGTTCGACGAGAGGAGGGGCGAGGCCGATGAGCAGGAGCAATGAGCCACAGAGCGGCTGGAACCTGCCGCCGGGGTGCTTCGAGAGCGACATAGACGAGGCGTTCGGCGAGCCGACGACCTGCGGGGACTGCTCGCACCTCGTGGAGGGCTGCTGCGACTACGGCATCTGCGAGCTGGAGTTCGCCGAAGCCTTCGACGAGGAGGCGCCGCAGAGCGCGTGGAAGGCGGCGCGGTGGGCGCTGGGGTGGATCGTGAACAGCTACAAGGACATGCAGGAGGACGTGTGCGACCGGTTCGATGGATAGCGGCCCTGCTCGCGGTCGCGGCCCTGGCGCTGCTGGCGGCGGAGCTGTACGCCATGAGGGCGATGGCGGCGCTGCTGGTGATGCTGGCGCTGTTCGCCTGCGGCTAGGGGGCCGCGATGAGGGTGAACTGGGGCTGCCTGCTGGCGCTGGCGGCATGCCTCGCGATAGACGCGGCGGCGCTGTGGGCGGCACGGTCGCTCTGGCGCCTGGTGACGGGAGGATGAGATGGACAAGGGGAGCTGCGGGACGTGCGCGGCGTTCCATGACGTGGGCGGGATAGGCTACTGCGGCGACAGGCTCGACGACGCCATAGCCTCCGGTCGGTTGATAAGGGCGGACGGGCCGCGCCTGTCGCATGCCTCGGCCGCATGGGCGCTCGAGAACGTGCTCACCTGCTGCGACAGCTGCGGCTCATGGCATGGCCCGGCTAACGCGAGGCCGAAGCCCATAGTGATCACGCACGAGGACATGGCGGAGGTCTTCGGCGAGGACGCGGAGTACATGTGCACAAGCACTGGCGTCTACTGGCGGAGATACGGCGACACCGGCTGGATGCACGCCGAGGAGCGGCTGGCGGAGGCGGGCAAGCTGTGAGCTGGGGAGGCAACGGCAACGCCGAGCGCAAGCTCAAGGCGAGGCTCAGGGCCGAGGGCAGGCCGTGCCACATCTGCGGCCAGCCCATCGACTACAGCCTGCCGCCGGGAGACCCGTGGAGCTTCGAGGCCGACCACGTGACGCCGAGAGCCAGGGGCGGCGCGCTCTACGACTACGGCAACCTGGACGCGGCGCACCGCATCTGCAACCAGCGCAAGGGCAAGGCGATGCCGGGAGACGGCCAGAGCAGGCAGATAGTTCGCACGAGGCTGTTCTGAGAGCCGAGGGGACACAGAGTTACGGGAGAGGGCGTGGTCGCTTCGGCGGTCGCGCCCTCCTCGCTTCGGAGGGAGGGGGCGTCGCCCCTACCCCGGGAGGCGCGGAGACCCATCGCCGCCAGGGCCAATATCCCCCCGCACCAAGCGGCATGCAGGGGGTAGGCGCCGCATCTCACGCCGCAGGCATACTTTGCCCCGAGAAACGGAGGCAAGCATGCTAGAGATGCCCGCAGACATAGCCGCAGACGAGTACCAGGCCGAGGTCTGGCGCAGCGTGACCGCCTCCGGGCGCTTCACGGGTGAGGACGCGCCCAACATCGCGCTCCTGTGCTTCTGGCACTCCGTGGCCCGCGCGGCCGAGGACGCCATGACCAAGGGCAAGTCGGTCAAGGTGCTCGACCAGGTGGGCTACAAGCCCATGAAGGCCAAGAACGGCAGGCGCGCAATCATGGAGCGCCCGCACCCCGCCGTGACCGTGCTCAAGCAGGCCACGGCCGAGATCCGCGCCCTCAACGACACGCTCGGCATCTCCCGCAAGGCAGCTGCGCCCGCCAAGCAGGCAGAGGCCCCCAAGGGCAAGGGCGGCGACGTGCTCACGCTCATGTTCGCCGACCGCGCGCGTAAGGCGTCCGGCGCGTGATGGAGGCCAGGCAGACACCCACATACCAGGCGAACATCCCGGCCGACCTCTCTGGCGACGGCGAGATGGCGTGCAGGTTGGCCACGGCCTACTTCGGCGAGCCGCTGGAGTGGCAGCGCCACCTGCTCGACGTCATGCTCGCCAGGGACGCGCGCGACAAGTACGCTGTCGACTCGCTCGCCATCGAGGTGCCGCGCCAGAACGGCAAGAGCTGGGACGTGCGCGCCCGGTGCTTCTACGGCGCGCTCAACGGCGAGAAGATACTCTACACGTGCCAGCACGGGGACACGTCCGACCAGATGTTCCAGGAGCTGTCCCGCCCGTTCGAGGACGAGGAGGAGACGGCGCTGCACGACCTGCTGGAAGCCGTGCGCAAGACGAACGGCCAGCAGGCCATACGGCTCAAGAACGGCGGCCTCATCCGCTTCACGACGCGCACCAAGTCGCTCGCGCGCGGCAAGACCTACGACGTGCTCATCTACGACGAGGCCCAGGAGCTGACCGAGGAGGAGCAGGCCGCATCTCTGCCTGCCATCTCGGCGAGCCCCATGAAGAACCCGCAGACCATCTACCTCGGCACCTCGCCCGAGCCGAACTGCGTGGGCACCGTGTTCCGCAGCATCCACGACAGGGTGCACGCGGGCGAGTCCGACATGGCGTGGGTCGAGTGGTCCACCGACGAGATCGGCGACGTGGCCGACGAGGCGCGCTGGCACGAGAGCAACCCGTCCCTCGGCACCGTCCTCAACATCGAGGCCCTGCGCGCAGAGTGCAAGCAGATGGCCCCGGACATCTTCGCGCGGGAGCGCCTGGGCTGGTGGACGCCGACCGAAGGCGCCGGCAGCTACGCGCTCGACGCGAGGAAGTGGGAGGCGTGCGAGACGGACATGCCGTTGGGAGTCGGCAAGCTCGCGTTCGGCGTCAAGTACTCGCCGGACGGTGCGCACGTGGCCGTGTCGTGGGCTCGCGCCTTGAGGGGCCTCAAGTCCTACGTGGAGCTGTACGACATGGCGGGCACGCACGGCGGCGCGGCGCAGCTCGCGGACATGCTGCTGCGAAACCGCGACGAGATCGCGTGCGTCTGCATCGACGGCAGGTCGGGCGCCGACGCGCTCAGGCGCAGGCTGCTCGACGGGGGCTTCCCCGCGAAGGCCGTGACGATGGGCACACCCGCCATCGTCCAGGCGGCGGCGTCGATGCTCGCCGACGAGGTGAGCGACGGCACGCTCATGCACATCGCGTCCCCGGCGCTCGACGACTCCGCGACGCGCTCCTTCAAGAGGGACGTCGGCCGCGACGGCTGGGGCTTCGCGGACGGACCGGACTCGTCGGCGCTACCCATAGAATCCGCCTCGCTCGCCCTGTGGGCCGCGAGGACCACGAAGAGAGACCCGGGAAGAACCCAGGAGGCGAGCTTTTAGATGGCAGCAGTGAACATGGAGCTGGCGGGGCAGGTCGCGTCCGCCGCAGGGCTTGAGCCGCAGGACGCGGCGCTCGTCCGCGAGCTGATGGAGGTCTGGCGCACGCACCGCGCGGGCAACCTCGAGCGCGAGGACTACTACCTCGGCCACGTGAGGGTCAAGGACCTCGGCATCGCCATGCCCGAGAACCTGGCCAAGAAGATAGACCCGCGCGTGGACTGGCCGAAGAAGGCGGTCCACGCCCTGGCGGACCGCTCCATCTTCAACGGCTTCACGTGCGACGACGACGACACCGGCGCGAAGCTGCGCGCGGTCTGCGAGGCGAACCAGCTGGAGCGGCTGTACCGCAAGAACCTCATCGGCGAGCTGAAGCACTGCTGCGGCTTCTGGACTGTCACCGACGCGGGAGACGGCACGCCAGTGGTGTCCGCCTACCCGGCCACGGCGGCGAGCGCCCTGTGGGACGATGCCCAGAAGGCCATCAAGGCGGGCCTTGTCGTGGCCGAGTCCAAGCGCATGCCGGGGGACTCCGAGCGCGTGCCGACCGTCGTGCACCTGCTCACCACCGACAGCCTGGTCGTGCTCACGCGCTCCGGCGGCTCGTGGGCCGCCGAGTACCGCGAGCACTCCATGGGGCGCTGCCTCATGGAGCCGATGGCGCACGGCGCCACCCTCGAGCGCCCGTTCGGCACGTCCCGCATCACGCGCTCCGTCATGAGCATCACCGACGACGCCATCCGCCAGCGCGCCCGCATGGAGGTGGCCGCGGAGGCCGCGACGCTTCCGCAGACGTGGCTCATCGGCACGTACAAGCGCATCATCAACGACCAGAACAAGTACGACGCTTCGATGGGCGCCATCAACGAGGTCACGAAAGACCCGGACGGCGACAGCCCCTCCATCTGGCAGTCCGCGCAGCTGCAGATGGCGCCGCTCACCGAGTACCTGCGCCAGCTCGCGTGCCAGATGTCGGCGGTGACCAACGTCCCCGTCTCCTTCTTCGGCGTGTCGAACGACAACCCGTCCTCGTCCGACGCCATCGCGGCGTCCCTGGAGCCTCTGGTCATCGACGCGAAGAACCTCAACCGAGACAACGGCGCGGCCCTGCGCAACGTGGCCTACATGGCCCTCGCCGTGCTCAACGGCACCGACTACGCCACCGAGCGGGACGCCGGGCACAACATCAACCCGCGCTTCCTCTCGCCCGCCTACCCGTCCACGGTGAGCCTGTCCGACGCGCTGCTCAAGCAGGTCCAGGCGCTGCCGAAGCTCGCCAACTCCACGGTGGCCTACGAGCTGCTGGACTACACGGACGAGCAGATCCAGCGAATCGAGTCGGACGCGAAGAAGGCCCAGGCCAACGCTGCCATAGCGTCGCTGTTCACGCCGAAGGAGGACAGCGCGGATGGCAACGGTACCGACTAGCCTCCTCGATGAGCTGACCGCCGAGGTGAACAAGCTGTCCGGCGATGCCCAACAGAAGACAGGCGATGCCCTCGCCGCGATCCTGGCCGACTGGGAGCGCAACGGCGGCGGCGACATAGCCGCCCTGCGCGAGACGGCCTACGAGGCCATCGACACCGTGCTGTCCTACTACGCCGACACCTGCGCAGCGGCCAGGGCGGCGGAATACTACGACGCGGTGCGCGCGGCGCAGGGCTTCCCCGGCTCCTACAGCGCGGTGGCGGAGTCCCTGCGCGACCCTAGCTCGACGCTCGACGCGGTGCGATACTTCGTCGGCAAGGTCGCCGAGGGCAAGGCCACGACCTTCCTGTCGCTTTGCCTGGCAAGGGTCGACGAGGAGACGAGGCGCGCCGCCAACAGGTGCGTCGCTTACAACGCGACTAAAGACCCGGCGAAACCGCGCTACGGGCGCGTGCCGCGCGGCGAGACGTGCGGCTTCTGTCTCATGCTCGCGTCGTTCGGGTTCTACGCGAAGACCATCGAGGCGGCGGAGCATTCCCACGCCCACTGCGACTGCCGCATCGTGCCTGGCTTCAACGGTCAGACCACTGTCAAGGGATATAAGCCAGAGGGGATGTACCAGCGATACAACAGCTGCCTCTCCACGCTCGGCGGCAGGAGCGGCCTGCGCGCCGACTGGGAGGCGATGCCGAAGACGGAGCGCGATGCCTACGTGAAGGCGCGCGGAGGTAGCAACAGCAAGGCGTTCGAGGCCTATAGCAGAAAGCGCATAGCCGCCGAGATCGAGACGAGAGACCCAGAGTGGTACAAGACGGGAGAGGTGCCGAAGGTCGTATACACCAAGCCTCGCGCAGACCTGCGCGACCATGAAAAAGACGGCGTCGACTGGTTAAGACGTTTTGGGTTTAGCCTCGAAACAATACCCGAAGACCCTGACGCGCCTGCCAACCTCGACCTCCTCATGAATGGCCAGCAGTGGGAAATGAAGAACGTCACCAACGCAGGCAGCTCCGTAAAAAACCAGGTCGCGAGAGCGAAGAAGAAGTGGGTGAAGCTTGGGAACCCAGGCGAAGCTCTCATCGTGCTAACTCTAAGTGGATGCGACGCATCGATTGAGGAGGTGGCCGACGCCGCCGGGGCGCTCGGTGCATACAGAGAAGCCCTTATAGTCTCGGAGGCCGGCGTTCTGCGGATAAAAAAATGAGGCCGTGTCCCGTCGTCTCCGTCGGGGCGTGCCTCATGCCAACATTATACAGCGAAAGCCGCCTACGGGCGGCTTTTTTCATGCCGGGAAACGCCGTTCCCGGCAAATCTCACGCACATAGGACACTGCCACGAGCAAGGGGCCGCACGGCCCCGACACATCCAGGAAGGCGGGCCGCACGGCCTGCCGAGAGGCGCCGCACGGCGCCGGGAAGGACGCGACATGGCAGAGCAGACCGATACCGAGCAGACAGAGGGCGCGAAGGCGGGCGCGGAGCCCGACTACAAGGCGCTCTACGAGGCGGCGAAGGCCAACTCCCGCAAGTGGGAGAAGCAGGCCAAGGCCAACAAGGAGGCGGCAGCGGCGCTCGACAAGTCCGAGCACGACCGCAAGACCGCCGACGAGAAGGTGGCCGACCTCATCGCGAAGCTCGACGCCAAGGAGAAGGCCGAGACGCGCGCGAAGGTCGCGGCCAAGGTCGCGGAGGAGAAGGGAGTCCCGGCCGAGCTCCTGGTCGGCGAGGACGAGGAGAGCATGGCCGAATGGGCCGACAAGATGCTCGCCGCCTTCAAGAAGAAGACAGCGCCGTCGGTGGAGAAGCCAGGGAGCTTCGACAAGGACGGCGGCAAGGACGACACGGCCCTGCGCGAGTTCGCCAAGGCCCTGCTCAAGTAAGAAAGGCCGAACATGGCTAACAACACAAGCAAGATCGCGCTCCCGCAGAGCGTCATCACCGAGGTGCTCAACAAGGCGAAGGACACCTCCACCATCGCTACGCTCTCCACGAGCGTCCCGCAGAAGTTCGCCAACACCACCTACCTCGTCTTCAACCCGACCGCCGAGGCCGAGGTCGTTGCCGAGGGCGGCAAGAAGTCCGCATACGAGCTGTCCACGACCCCCGTCGAGGCCAAGCGCGTGAAGGTCGTCACCACCACGCGAGTCTCCAATGAGCTCAAGTGGGCCGACGAGGACAACCAGCTCGAGATCATCAGCAACATCGTCCTCGACCAGGCCCAGGCCATCGGCCGCGCCCTTGACTACGTGGTCTACCACGCCATCAACCCCAAGACGGGCCTCCCGCTCGACGGCTACACGTCCCTCGTCTCCGGCGCCACCGCCGTCACCCACGGCACCTCCGTGGTCGACGACATCGACGCCCTGACCGACGCGCTCATCGACTACGACATCAACGGCTTCGCCCTGTCCCGCGGGTTCGCCTCCGACCTGCGCAAGCAGCGCGTGCCCTCCACCGGCCAGCGCCTCTACCCCGAGATCCCGCTGTCCCTCAACGTCGGCTCCCTCGACGGCATCCCCGCCGCCGTCTCCGGCACGGTGAACGGCAAGCTCGCCAAGACCGCCACCAACGTTCTCGGCATCATGGGCGACTTCTCCACCATCAAGTACGGCATGTGCCGCGACGCCTTCGCCGAGGTCATCGAGTACGGCGACCCCGACAACACCGGCCAGGACCTCAAGGGCGCCAACGAGGTCGCCTACCGCACCGAGGCCCTGTTCGCCTACGCCCTCCTCGACCCCAAGGCCTTCGCCGTCCTGAAGAGCGAGTAGGTGGTCCGGATGGCAGACCTCGTGCAGAAGTTCATCGTCGAGCGGGACGCCTCCAAGGCGTCCCCCATCCTGCCCGCGCGCTGCGTGCTCGTGGGCGAGGACGGCGAGCCGCTGCCCCTCGGGGCCAAGGCCAAGAACCCCGGCGCCAAGGCCACCGTGGCCAAGCTCGTCGAGGCCCTTGTGGACGCCGGCCTCATGGAGGCCGAGTAGCAATGGCCTACGCGACCGTCAAGGACTACGAGAAGCGCTACGGCGAGCCGGGCGACCCGGCCCGCTGCTCCGCGCTCCTAGACGACGCGAGCGACCTCATGCTCGCCGCCTACGAGGAGCGCGTCGGCGCCTACGAGGAGGGCTGCGTCCCGGCGTTCGACCGCTCGGCCGAGGCCGTGTGCTGCCTGCTCGTGAACCGCGTGCTCGCGGCCCCGTCCTCGATGGTCGGCGCGACCCAGTACAGCCAGGGCGCGGGCGGATACACCGCCTCCGTGACCTACGGCTCGGCGCTCGGCGAGATGTACCTGGGCAAGAGCGACCTCAAGCGGCTCGGCCTCGTCGGCCAGTCGCTCTCGGCGCTCTCGCCAATCGACAGGACGGGGGCGTAGGCATGGGCATCATCAGCGGCGAGACCGTGACGGTGCGCAACGCCTCCGTCACCTACGACAGCCTCGGCGAGCCGGCCGAGGAGGCCGTGGCCGAGACCACCGTCGACAACGTCGTGGTGGCCCCCGGCGCGACCTCCGACCTCGACTCGACGCGCCCCAACGGCGTGGAGGTCGCCTACACGCTCTGCTTCCCGAAGGGCGCGGACGTGGCCCTCAAGGACGCGACCGTGAGCGTCAGGGGCGTCGACTACAAGGTCGTGGGAGACCCGCAGCGCTACACCCAGGCCAACACCCCGGGCGACTGGGACCTGACGTGCGAGGTGACCCGCACCGATGGCTAAGGCGAAGTGCGAGGTCAAGATCGAGTGGAAGACGTGGAACCGCTCGGGCTACGCCGAGGTCATGGACGGCCCCGGCGTGCAGGGCCTCCTCGACCAGAAGGCGAGCGCCACCGTCTCAGCGGCCAACGGCTCGTTCACGCCCCGCATCGGCGAGGGCGCGGGCTACGTGGCCGAGGACTTCCAGGGCACGCTCGCCAAGGGGCGTGTCCTCAAGACCGCGACGGCCCACGCCGCCGCCAGCGAGCGCAAGCACAACCGCCTGCAGGCCGTGTACGGGGGTGGCCAGTGATGGACGTGGAGCGCGTGTGCGCCGAGCGCGTCATGGCCGCGACCGGCATCCCCTGCAGGCTCGACGTCCCGGCCGAGCGACCCGACGAGTTCATCGTCTTCTCGCTCGCCGCGACGTCATCCGACAACCGCTTCACCTCGCGCCCCAGGCTCACGGCCACGTCGTGGGCCAAGACGCGCAGGCGGGCGCTGGAGATCGCGAGGGCGGTCGAGGCGGCGTGCGAGTCCGTCGAGGACGAGCCGAACGTCTTCCGCTGCTCGCCGGACGGCACCTACAGGTGGGACGACCCGGAGACGGGGACGCCCCGGTACCAGACGAACATCAACCTCTACATCTGCGAGTAAGGAGCAGACATGGCAGAAGCAACGACCAACAACAACGCCAACGTCTCGTCCGCCAAGGGCGTGAAGGGCGGCTACATCTACGTCGCCCCCGTGGGCACGGAGCTGCCCATCGATATCAAGTCCAAGCTCAGCACGGCCTTCACCGTGCTCGGCTTCATCTCCGAGGACGGCTACGTCGAGTCCGTCGAGTCCGACTCCGAGGACATCAACGACATGAACGGCGACCTCATGGACTCCGAGAAGACCTCCCGCGTGGAGTCCGCGAGCCTCACCCTCGCCGAGATCAAGGCCAAGACCCTCAAGGTCATGTACGGCGACGCCAACGTCACCGACGCCAACGGCCTCATCACCGTCAAGCACAACGGAGACTGCGACGACGAGTGGTCCGTGGTCCTCGAGCTCGTGCTCAAGAACTGGCGCCGCTGGCGCAAGGTCGTGCCCATCGCCAAGTCCGACGAGCTGGGCGACATGACCTTCGCCGTCTCCGAGCTGGCCGCGCGCGAGCTCAAGTGGAAGTACCTCACCGACGGCAACGGCAACACCTGCTACGACTACATCGAGTCCACCGAGACGCAGGCGGCATAGCATGAACGAGCTGAGATTCAAGGTGGACGGCGTCGAGCTCGTGGCGGACTACGACGAGCTGCTGTCCTACAAGACCAACAAGCAGTTCGCCCGCAGCGCCGCAGACCCGGCGGGCATGTTCGACGCCTACGAGCGCGTGTTCGCCGGGCGCGACGAGGAGTACGTGGAGGCCCTGGGCGGCTCCGTCTCCTGCATCGAGAAGATCATGGTCGCCGCGTTCGAGGCGGCGAAGGCAAAAAACTCCCAGGATTCGTCCTCTGCCTCGAAGAGCACCGGGACGAAGTAGTAGCGGACTTCCAGCAGTTCTACGGGGTGGCCCTCCCCCTCGAGGGCGACCCCGGAGACCTGCGGCGCATGGCCGTGCTCTGGGACATGCTGCCGGAGACGAGCCGCACCGCCAGGCGGCAGCGCCCGGAGCTGCGATGGTCGAATACCGACTACCTGCTCTGGCGCATAGAGCACCAGCTGAGGCTCATCTCCTGGGGCATGTCCGACGCGAAGAAGCGCAGCCCGCAGGAGCCAAAGCCGCTCAAGACCCCGGCGCAGCTCGCCGAGGCCGAGCGCCACAGTGAGCGCGCGCTGGCGAACAAGGAAGAGATAAACCGGATACTCGGGATGGAGGCGCCGGATGGCGAACAGCGCGACTAGCGTCGGCTCCGCATGCATAACGCTCATGCCGTCCATGGACGGCTTCGCGGGCAAGATATGCTCGGAGTTCGGCAGCACCGGCTCCAAGGCCGGTAAGACCTTCGGCGACGGCATGTCCTCCGGCGTGGAGGCCGGGGCCACGCGCTCCAAGGGCCTGCTCTCCGCGCTCGGCTCCGTGGCCTCCACCGCCGCGACCGCGGCCGTGGCCGGGTTCACCGCGCTCACGGGGGCCGTCACCGCGATAGGCGGCGCGGCCCTCAGCGCCTACGCCGACTACGAGCAGCTGGTCGGCGGCGTCGACACGCTGTTCGGCGAGGCGTCCGGCACGCTGCAGCAGTACGCGGCGGACGCCTACAAGACCTGCGGCATGTCCGCAAACCAGTACATGACTCAGGCCACGAGCTTCGCGGCCTCTCTCGTCAGCTCGTGCTCCGGCGACACGGCCAAGGCCGCCGAGTACGCCAACATGGCCATGGGCGACATGTCCGACAACGTCAACAAGATGGGGTCGGACATGGCGGACGTGCAGAACGCCTACCAGGGCTTCGCCAAGCAGAACTACACGATGCTCGACAACCTCAAGCTCGGGTACGGCGGCACGCAGGCGGAGATGAAGCGCCTCATCGAGGACGCCAACAAGCTGCGCGAGGCGCAGGGCCTGAACGCGGACCTCACCATCGACTCCTACGCCGACATCGTGGAGGCCATCCACACCGTCCAGGAGAACATGGGCGTCACCGGCACCACCGCCAAGGAGGCCGCGACCACCATCTCCGGCTCCATCGGCATGGCCAAGGCCGCGTGGGAGAACTTCATAACCGGCCTAGGCCGTGACGACGTGGACTTCTCGCAGCTCACAACGCAGCTGCTCGAGTCCATCGGCTCCGTGGCCACCAACGTCGCCCCGCGCGTGGCGCAGATAGGCCAGGGCATCATCCAGGCGTTCCCGGCCGTGCTCTCGGGACTCGGCACGGTGCTCGCGCCGGTGCTCTCCGAGGCGCTGTCGACGGCCTGGAACATCGCCGTGCAGGCGCTCGCGGGCCTGGGCATCCAGCTGCCCAACATAGACTCCAGCCAGGTGCAGCAGGCCTTTCAGGCCGTCATGGACGCGGCCCAGCAGGCCGTGGGGGTCGTGCGCTCCGTCTTCGAGACGGTCGGCCCCGTCATAGCCCAGGTGGCGTCCACGATCCAGCAGGCGCTCCCCGTGGCCCAGCAGGCCGTGGGGTCGTTCGTATCCAACGCCACGTCGCTCTTCGAGACGTGGTACCCGGTCGTGCAGCAGGTCTTCCAGGCCGTCGTTGACGCCGTGACCCCGTTCGCCGTCTACCTCGTCGGCAACCTGCTGCCAGCCGTGGCCTCCTTCGCCACCGGCGCCGTGTCGCTGTTCAACGCGGTCAAGCCGGTCGTCGAGGGCTTCTTCGCCACCGTATCGAGCCTCGCCCAGTCGTTCAGCCAGGTCCTGCTCAACGGCTGCGGGAACGCGCTGCTCTCCGCATTCTCGCTCGTGACGCCGCTTCTCGGCCAGGTCGTGAGCCTCGTCGGCCAGCTATTCACGGCCGTCTCGCCGCTCATCTCGCAGGTCGGTGCGGCTCTCATGCCCGCGCTCAGCACCATCGGCACCGCCCTGGCGAACCTCGCCAACGCGGCGCTCACGCTGGCAAGCGCCGCGTTGCCCGTGCTGGCGAGTGCCGTCCAGGTCGTGCTCTCCGTGGCGCAGATGCTCATGCCGGTGCTCTCGACCGTCATGTCGGTGGTCGGCTCCATCGCGTCGGTCGTCATAACCGTCGTCGGCCAGGTTGTCTCCGTGGTCGTCAACGTTGTCACCGTGGTCGTCAACGCGCTCTCGACGGTGGTCTCCGTGATAGCCGCGGTGCTCTCCGTGGTCTCCGGGGTCGTCGGCACGGTGACGACCGCCGTCGGCGCTATCCTGGCGGTCGTCGGCGGCCTTGTCTCCTATGTCGTGGCCGGCCTCGCCGCCGCCGCCAATGTAGTGGTATCCACGGTCGGGATGGTCGTCGACACCGCGCTCACCGCCGCCTCGAACGTGCTCTCGGCCGCGTCGAGCCTAGTCTCCGGCGTCGCGACTTTCTTCCAGAGCATGGTCTCGACGCTCTCCAACGCCGCCTCTCAGGTCTACAACGCCGTGACCGGCGCGTTCAACAACCTCGTGTCCGGCGTGGTCGGCTCGGTGTCCAGCCTCATGGGCACGGTGGGCAACATCCCGTCGCAGATCATGGGCTGCTTCTCGGGCATCGGCTCGTGGCTCATAGACTCGGGCGCCTCGCTCATCAACGGCCTCACCCAGGGCATCCAGAACGCCATCGGCGGGGCCATCAACGCCGTGAAGAGCGGCCTGTCGACCATCCGCAGCTTCTTCCCGTTCTCGCCCGCCAAGCAAGGCCCGTTCTCCGGCCACGGCTACACGACCTACTCCGGCAAGGCGCTCATGAGCGACTGGGGCGAGGGCATGGCCGACGGCATCGGCTCCGTCAAGGGCGCCATCACGAGCGCCATGGAGACGGCCAACGAGATGCTGTCCACCGGCGTCTCCGTGTCCACCGGCGCGGTGTCGGTCCAGGCCAGCGGCGAGGCCGATGGCGGTTCTGACGCCATCGCTACCATCGTCTCGCTGCTCGAGTCCATCCGCGACAAGAGCGGCGACGTCTACATGGACTCCGACAAGGTGTCGGCCGCGCTCGCGTCGCGCAGCCGCTACGCGATGGCCGGGAGGGGGCTTGCATGATATTCGGCGGTAACGACCTGTCGCAGTGGCTCATGGTCAAGTCGGTCAAGCGCTGCGTGACCGCCTCGCGCAGGCTCGAGAAGACCGAGGTGCCCGGCATGAACGGCGCGCACGTCGCGGACAACGGCCTCGAGCCCATCGAGGTCGAGGTCGAGTGCAACATGCGCGCCCGCTCGGTCGCCGACGTGTCCGACGCGAGGCGCGTCCTCTCGGCGGCGCTGCGCTCAACCGAGGCGCTGCCGCTGTTCCTGGACGACGAGCCGGGACGCTACCTCATGGCCTGGTACGAGGGCGGGGCCGAGCTAGACCGCAACGCCCACAAGCCCGGCCTCAAGCTCAAGTTCCTCGCCGCAGACCCGGTGGCCTACGGCGAGAAGCGGACGGCCTCGGTCGGCACGTCCGGCGCGCTCGTGGTAGCTGGCGGCACGTACAAGGCCTGCCCGACCGTGACCTGCAAGCCCGCGAGCGGCACCTACTGGCAGCTCACGAACGTCACCACCGGCGATTTCGTGCGGGTGGAGGCGTCCTTCACCGGCTCGCAGACTGTCGTGCTCGACATGGCCAGGGAGCGCTGCACGGTCAACGGCACGGACCACGCCGTGACCCTCGCGAGCGACTTCTTCGCCCTGGACGGTGCCCAGGCCTTGAAGACAAGCAGCGGCACCGCGACGCTCGAATGGGAAGAGAGGTGGCTCTAGGTGCGAATCGACGTGTACACGTGGCAGGACGCGTACGTGGCCACCATCGGCCCGGACGAGCTGCTTTCATTCGTCCACACCGACGAGCTGAACGGGGAGGACTCCGTGGCCATCACCACGACGTTCCCGCTCAAGCAGGGCTACCGGCTCGTCTGGGCCGACCGCCTGGGCACGGCGCACGAGCACGTGTGCCAAGACCCCAAGGGGCTGCACGCGGACGGCGAGACGCTCTACACCGACACGGCGCTCAACTCCGTGTGCGAGCTGTACGGCGACTACATCGAGGACAAGCGGCCCTATTCCTACGGCTTCCTGCAGGCTCTTCAGGTGGCTCTCGCGCCCACGCGCTGGGCGGCGGGCACCGTGGACCAGCCCGGCACGGTATCTGCCGGCTGCACGTTCTACCACACGAGCGCCCGCGAGGCGCTGCAGACCATACTCGAGTGCGGGGGCGAGCTGGAGACCGAGATCGAGGTCACCGGCGGCAGGGTCTCCGCGCGCAAGGTCGGCATCCGCCAGCACCGGGGCGAGTCGACGACCCACCGCCGGTTCACCTACACCAAGGACCTCGTCTCCATCTCCCGCACCGAGCACTACGGCGCCATCACCGCCTGCTACGGCTACGGCAAGGGCGTGGAGACCGACTCGGGCGGCTACGGCCGCAAGCTCACGTTCGGCGACATCAACGGCGGGCTCAACTACGTGGCCGACAAGACGGCCCTCAAGAAGTACGGGCGCCCCGACGGCTCGGGCGGCTTCGCCCACGTGTTCGGCGAGTACGAGAACAGCCAGTGCGAGGACGCGTCTCAGCTGCTCTCGGAGACGCAGGCCTACCTCGCTGAGCACGACGAGCCGGGCGTGAGCTACGAGGCCGACGTCGTGGACCTCGTGCGGTTCGGCCGCTCCTGGGAGGGCGTGGCCGTGGGCGACGACGTGCAGATCGTCGACCGGGCGTTCTCGCCGGAGCTGCGCTGCTCCGGGCGCGTGACCAAGCTCGTCACAGACCTTCTCGGCGGCTCGCAGACCGTGACGCTCGGCAACGTGACCGAGACCATGGCCGACTGGTGGGCCGCGCAGCAGCAGGCCGTGAGCAGCCTGTCGCGCCGCTCGTCCTCCTGGGACGTGGCCGCGCTCACGCCCGCAGCCTACCTGCAGCAGGTCATCGACGGGCTGAACGAGCAGTTCAACACGGCGGGCATGAGCTACTGCTTCACGAGCTTCGAGAAGGGGACCATCTGGTCGAGCGTGCCGCTCGACGAGGACGGTAACCCGACTAAAACCGGCGGCTACGCCATCCAGATCTGCTCGCAGGGCTTCCGCATAGCGTCGGGCACCAAGGCCGACGGCTCCTGGAACTGGCGCACGTTCGGCACCGGCAAGGGCTTCACGGCCGACGAGATCACCTCGGGCACGATCAACGCCAACCTCATCCGCGCCGGCATCATCCAGGACGTGAAGGGCTACAGCTCCTGGAACCTCGCCACGGGCGCGCTCAGGACCTCGAACATGACGGCCACGAGCGTGACCGCGACGGGCAAGTTCACGGGCGGCTCGCTCTCGAGCGGCTACGGCATGGTGCTCGGCACCGACGGCTGCCTGCGCGGCTACCGGAACGGCACCGAGGTCGGCCGGGTCGACCCGACGGCAAAGGTCAGCGAGGTCGACGACGACGGCAAGCCCACGGGCACCGTCTGGTACGGCCTGCAGCTCTACGGGCCGCAGATCATCCGCGAGGTGACGCCGCACATGTCGACGCTGAACTCGTCGAGCACGAGCGACACGTCGACCCTCACCACGACCGCCTCGGGGACCTTCGTCTACAAGATCAGCTACGACAAGTCGACCGGCGTGACGTCGTGGTCGTGGGAGACCCTGAAGTTCATCAACGGGCGGCTCGTGTCGACGCTCAACAGCGCCAGTTAGGAGAGATATGGCAAGCATCATCGGTTACATGGCCCACGACGTGCTGGGCAACTGCGAGGGTCAGGTGGAGGACTTCTCCGACCCCTCGGTGCTCGCCGCCGCCGAGGCCGCGGGCGTCGTGTTCGTGGCCGTCTACGACGACGGGCACCGCGAGATCGTGAAGGCGGCAGACGTCACGGAGCCGCAGCCCCGCGTGTGCGGCGTCGACATCGCGGGCGTGAGGTACGTGGACATGCGGACCGAGGCCACCGTGGCCGCGCTCGACGCGCTCGCGCAGGTCGTCGACCCGGGGGCCACCGTGGAGGCCGCGAGCGAGACGGGCGAGGACGGCACCGCGACCGCCGACCCCGTGGAGACGTTCAAGGCCGCGCTCGAGGCGCTCCGGGCGCTCCTGCCGGAGGCCGGCGATGATTAGCCACGTGGTCGCGCTCGACATGCGCAAGGGCGCTGGAAGGCCCGCGCCGCTCGTGGCGGTGCGCGTGGGCGAGAGCCGCACGCAGCGGGTCGTTGCCACCCTCACCGACGCCGGAGCGCCCTATGCGCCCGGCTGCGACTCGGCGCGGCTGCTCGCCCGCATGCGCTCCGGCGCGCTGCTCGACGCCGCCGCAACGGCATCGGGCTCCGAGGTCTCGGCGGTGCTGCCGCTGGGAGACCTCACGGCGCCCGATAGGAGCCGTATGGCCTACTTCCAGCTCGAGTGGGCCGACGGCCGCACCGAGACCACCGAGGACTTCGACATCGACGTGATTGGGGGCGACCCGTCGTGATAGAGCACGTCATCTACCTCGACATGCGCAAGCGGCCCGGGCAGGTCCCGCCGCGCGTGACCGTGCGCCGGGGCGAGAGCCAGACCCAGAAGGTGACCGGGAACCTCACCATGGACGGCGCGGCGTACACGCCGTCCTATGCCGACGCCCGCCTGCGGGTGCTCCACGAGGACGGCACGTGGGCCGTGTGCCCGGCCACCAAGGGGACGGGCACCGCGTCCGTGACGTTGCCCTCAAGCTGCCTGAACGGCGCGGGGCGCTGCAGGCTCGCGTACTTCGAGTTCTCCAGCTCCAACGGCTACTCGGAGACCACCGAGGGCTTCGAGCTGGTCATCCTCGAGAACGTGGACGGCAACGGCAGCGACGAGGCGGCGAACTACGACGACGAGCTGCTGCAGCTCTGGAACAAGTGGAGCGCCTACGAGAAGCAGGCCGAGGCGCAGGAGACAGCGCGCGTGAGCGCCGAGAAGGCCCGCGAGACGGCGGAATCGGCCCGCAAGTCGGCCGAGTCGGCGCGGGCCACGGCCGAGAGCGGCCGCGCATCGGCGGAGTCGACCCGTGCGACGAACGAGTCGGCGCGCAAGGGCGCCGAGAGCTCGCGGGCCTCGGCCGAGAGCGCGCGCGTGACGGCAGAGACCAAGCGCGCCTCCGCGGAGAGCGCACGTGCCGCAGCAGAGACGGCGCGCGAGAGCGCCGCCGCCGACGCCACGGCCCAGGCGCTGGAGGCGGCGAGCGGGGCCGAGAAGGTGAACGCGACGATCGCGGGCACCAGGCTCACCGTCACCGACCGCAACGGCGCCTCCACGACCGTCGACACGAAGGGCGAGAAGGGCGACACCGGCGCGCAGGGGCTTCCCGGCGCCGTGGTCTCCTGCACGAGCGGGGAGGTCGGGTTATACATCGACGACTCGGGCCACCTCATCTGCGTGAAGTCCGACGACGTCACGGACTCGTTCTCGCTCGGCGCCGACGGCCACCTCTACCTCACGCGGGAACTCTAGGAAAGGATGGACATGGCAACGCAGACAATCGACCTCGGGCAGGTCTACGACCCCGAGCAGGCGGCCGCGACCGGCTACAACGCGCTCTCGCTGAACGGCGGCTACGCGGGCCGCTCGATCAAGGACCTGCTGGGCTGCTCCAGCTGGGACGCGACCTATACCAAGCTCGCGACCCTGAAATCGGGCGAGCTCACGGGTCTGCGCCTGGGGGACTACCTGGACGTGACCTTCACGAGCGCGGCGTACACCCAGCAGCAGACGCAGCGGTTCGTGCTGGCCGACGTGGACACCTACTACCGAACCGGAGACCCCGACCAGACGAGCCACCACCTCGTGTTCGTGGCGAGCGCGCCCATGGGCGTGGCGTCGAGCGTGACCGGCGCGGCAAACACGAGCTGCCTGATGTGGAACACGACCAACACCAACAACGGCAACTCGACGCAGAAGTGCCCCTACCTCGCGAGCAACCTGCACGCCTGGGAGAAGAACCTCGCGGGCGTGCTGCCCTCCGCGCTCTCCACGGTGCTCCTCGACCACCGCATCCTCGCCGAGGAGCGCTACAGCTCCTCAGGTTCGCTCACCGACTCCAGCTCGTGGAGCTGGCAGAGCCTGGGCAAGGTCTGGTCGCTCTCCGAGACCGAGGTCTACGGCCAGCTCGTGTGGGGCA
Source organism: Prevotella sp. CAG:279 (assembly GCA_963653485.1). Classification (GTDB taxonomy): domain Bacteria; phylum Actinomycetota; class Coriobacteriia; order Coriobacteriales; family Atopobiaceae; genus Parolsenella. The sequence goes on along the minus strand of CAVJWS010000160.1, from coordinate 239 downwards.
CCAAGGGGTGGTCGGTCGGAATGGACGCGCAGCTCGCGCTGTTCCGGCACAACGGGTGGCGCAACGGAAGCCGGAACAGCTGGTGGCTCCGCTCCGTCGGGGGCGGCTCGTCCTCGTCCGTGTGCTGCGTCGGCAGCGGCGGCTACGCGACCTCGTGCGGCGCCACGTACGGCTGGATTCGGCCGCGCCCCGGCTGCCTCCTCAGGCTGGCCGGTTAGGCCGGCCGTACCCGACACCCC
>CAVJWS010000159.1:0-26221 GCA_963653485.1 Prevotella sp. CAG:279 | reverse complement strand
CTCCAAGTCCACGCCCGAACTTCTTCGCCGGCAGCGCCATCACAGCGCAGCTTCAGCAGAACTCCCACTTTGCGCATGATTCACGAGGCGCCCATCCGGCGCTACATTAACAAAGACGACATCAGCCCGCCGGCGTCAATCCGACCCGCCAAGGCCGCATCCGCCGCCCGTTGAGTGAAACCGACACTTGTGTCAATTTCACTCAACAGACCCCCTCCCGGCTTGACGGCGAGCAGCACGGCGCGGTTTCAACCCAAGTCCTCGGCTTGCCGGCGACCAGCGGGACGGACATCCGGCAGTCCCAGCCGAGTAAACATCAGCCCGCCGGGGAGATACTTCCGGAAACATTCCGCAGGCAAGGGACCGCCCGCATGCCAAACGCCCGAAGGGCGAGGCATACGGGCGGTCCCATTTGCCGAGGACGTTTCCGGGGGTATCTCCCCGTGGAGCGTCAGGTCAAACTCTCGCAGGTGAGTAAGCCGGATAACCGGCCCGAACGCTACTCCTTGGCGCCGTACTGCTCGTAGTACGCGTCGATCGCGCTCTTGAGCTCGGGCGTGATCACGCTGCCCTCGAGCACCTCCACGACCTCGGCCATGGAGACGATGCTCGCCACGGGGAACCCGTACTTGGCCTCGATCTCCTTCTGCGCGGTGGTGACGCCGCCCTTGCCGACCTCCATGCGGTTGAGGCTCACGATGAGGCCCTTGATCTCGACGTCGGCCGCAGCCGTGACCTTGGGGTAGGTCTCGTCGATGGACTTGCCCGAGGTGGTCACGTCCTCCACCATGACCACGCGGTCGCCGTCCTTGGGCTCGTAGCCGAGCAGGTTACCCTTGTCGGCGCCGTGGTCCTTGGCCTCCTTGCGGTCGCAGCAGTACTTGACCTCCTTGCCGTACAGCTCGCTGTAGGCGATGGCGGTCACCACGGCCAGGGGGATGCCCTTGTAGGCCGGCCCGAACAGCACGTCGAAGTCGTCGCCGAAGTTGTCGTGAATGGCCTGGGCGTAGTACTCGCCGAGACGCTTGAGCTGGGAGCCCGTCACATAGGCGCCGGCGTTCATGAAGAACGGGCTCTTGCGGCCGCTCTTGAGCGTGAAGTCGCCGAACTTGAGCACGTCGGACTCGACCATGAAGTTGATGAACTCTTGCTTGTAGGCCTCCATTGAGGGCTCCCTTCTTAGATGCACACGGCACTAGCTTAGCAGCCGCGCGCGCAAGCGGCGCAAAAAAGGGCGCAGGCCCAAACAGACCTGCGCCCTCTCCGAGCTATGCGGTGCGCGCGCCCGCCCTCCCGACGGGTACGCACGGTCGCGCCAAGTTGGCTGAGCTGCTCCCTAGCCCATCAGGCCAAAGTGCTCGAACGCCTTGTAGATGCCATCGTCATCGACGTCGGCGGTCACGTAGTCGGCCGCGGCCTTGGCCTCGTCGCCGCCCGAGCCCACGCAGACGCTCGTGCCGCAGACCTCGAACATGGGGATGTCAATCTTGGCGTCGCCGAAGGCGTAGGCGTCCTCGGCGGAAGCCCCGAGGTGCTCGAGCAGCACGTTCACGGCATGGGCCTTGGAGATGTCCTTCACGCCCATGTCGCCAAAGAGCGCGGTCTCGCCGGCGCCGCCCCAGGTGTGGCACTCCAGGTCGGGGAACTCCTCGATAGAGTCGAGGTGGTCCTGGTAGCTCGAAAGGATAAAGCTCACCTTGTTGAGGTCGTCGCGGTAGAGCTCGCCGCCGTAGACCATGCCGTGCATGACGTCGTCGGTCTCGAGCGTGTCGGCGTTCGGGGCGCCCTTGCGGCCGGCGTAAATGCGCAGCACGGGGCGCGCCGCCTCGCGGAAGTTCTCGCTGGCGAACAGGCCGTTGTTGCTCTCGAGGTAGAACTCGAGGCCGCGGCCGTGCAGCCAGTCCACGATGTGGTGGCACTGCTCGAGGGTGATGAGCTGGTGCATGACGACCTCGCCGTCGCTCTCCACGTAGGAGCCGTTGCCGCCGATCATGCCGTCAAAGCCGATCTCGCAGATCTCGGGCGGGTTCTCGGCCTTGCTGCGGCCGGTGCACATGTACACGCGGTGCCCCGCCGCGCGCGCGGCGCGGATGGCCTTCTTGCACGACTCGGGAACCTGGTTCTCGTAATTGGTGATGGTGCCATCGACATCGAGAAACAAAATCTTCTGATCAGACATACGCACTCCTAACGGGAAGTCGATTTAGCCGGTCCGGCGTTTGTTAGAACGCCGGAACCAAATTACTCGAGGCCCTCGGTACCGTTGGACTTGATGATCTTCTGATACGCGAAGAAGGAGTCCTTGCGGCGGCGCTCGTAGGTGCCGGTGCCGTCGTCGTACTTATCGACGTGGATGAAGCCGTAGCGCTTGCGCATCTCGCCGGTACCGGCGGACACGAGGTCGATGGGGCCCCACCAGGTGTAGGCGATGAGGTCGACGCCGTCAGCGATGGCCTCGCCCATGGCCTTGACATGATCCTGCAGGTAGGCGATGCGGTAGGGGTCGTGGATGGAGCCGTCGGCCTCGACCTCGTCGTAGGCGCCCATGCCGTTCTCCACCACCATGAGGGGCAGCTGGTAGCGGTCGTAGATCTCGTTCAGCGAGAAGCGCAGGCCCTCGGGGTCGATCTGCCAGCCCCAGTCGGTGGACTTGAGGTAGGGGTTCTTGCCGCCGAAGGTCATGTTGCCGGCCGACTGCTCGACGTCGTGGGTGCCCACGATGTTGCTCATGTAGTAGCTGAAGGTGTAGAAGTCGATCTTGCCGGCCTCGATGTCGTCGAGGTCGCCGTCGGCGATCTGGAGCTCGACGTCGTGCTCACGCCAGAAGCGCTTGGCGTAGGAGGGGTAGCAGCCGCGGGCCTGGACGTCGGAGCAGTACCAGTTCATCTCGCGCATCTGCTGCTGGTTGAGCAGGATGTCGGCGGGGTCGCAGGTGGCGGCGTAGGACAGGATGAAGCAGTCCATGTTGCCCATCTTGAGCGCGGGGTAGTTCTCGTGCGCGTAGCGGATGGCGCGGCCGGAGGCCACGAACTGGTGGTGGAGGGCCTGGTAGCGGGCCTGGAAGGTGGTGTGGACGCCGGAGGCGGGGCCCTCATAGCCCTGGATCATGGACGTCTCGAAGAGGTTGCCCATGTCCATGGTGCCGCAGTTGATCTCGTTGAAGGTGAGCCAGTAGGTGACCTTGTCGTGGTAGCGGTCGAGGATGGTCTTGGCGTACTTCTCAAAGAAGCCGATGAGCTCGCGGGAGGCCCAGCCGTTGTACTTCTCGACCAGGTGGTAGGGCATCTCGTAGTGGGACATGGTCACGAGGGGCTCGATGCCGTGGGCGCGGCAGCAGTCGAAGACGCGGTCATAGAAGGCCAGGCCGGCCTCGTTGGGCTGCTCGTCGTCGCCGTTGGGGAAGATGCGGCTCCAGGAGATGGACATGCGGAACATGTTGAAGCCCATCTCGGCAAAGAGGGCGATGTCCTCCTCATAGTGGTGGTAGAAGTCGATGCCGTCGTGGTTGGGATAGAACTTCTCCGGGTCAATCTCGAGGGTGATCTCGCGGGGCTTCTCGTAGGAGCCGCCCATGAAGTGGTCGTCGACCGAGGGGCCGCGGCCGTCGACGTTCCAGGCGCCCTCGAACTGGTTGGCGGCGGTGGCGCCGCCCCAGAAGAAGCCCTCGGGGAATTTAATGCTTGCCATGTGCGTCTCCTTAAAATCTCGCACCGAGCCGCAGCGCTCCGCCGCGGCGAATCAACGTGTTGGCAAAAGGCCCCGCACCCGTCCGAGATGGGAATGCGAACGGGCACGGGCCCCTTTGCGCATGGCCCTAGTATCTGCGCCGCGCGCGGCCGGCCACAAGCCGCGCAGGCGCTTTAGAAACTTCTTTTCGCACGTAGGATTGCTAAACCGTTTGCACCTGACACTTTTTGACACCTTCGCGGCGGCGCTGCAGCACGCCGGCCGCAAAGAGGGTCGCAGAGCCCGCGATCGTGGCGCCCAGGGCAAAGGTGAGCATGGCGCCGATGCCGAAGGAGTCGATGAGCACGCCGCTCAGGAGGTTGCCCACCGAGGCGCCGATGCCCGTGGTCATGACGGCAATGAACGTCTGGCCGAGCAGCTCGTCGGCCACGCCACACTCCTCCGCCACGTAGTACGAGAGGAGCGACATGAGGATGCCGTACGAGAGGCCCTGGAACACGAGGCCCACGAGCACCATGGGAACGCTCGTCGCCGTGCACACGAGCCCGTTGCGGATCACGTAGGCGACGGCCGCGATCATGAACAGCGCGCCGGTGCCGAGCTTGCGGCGCAGACGCGGCATGAGGGTCATCATGGGAAGCTCGCTCGCCGCCATGCAGAAGGTGCCGATGCCGAGGATCGCCGTGTCGCCGCCAAGGTTCTCGACGATGTTGATGAGGTAGACCGAGAGCGGCGAAGACGCGATGAAGTCGAGGCAGAAGCCCAGGAGCACGAGCATGAGCAGCGGGTAGCGCTTGACGAAGCCGAGGAGCCCGACCGGCTTCTCGGCAGGCGCGGACGCGTTGCCGTTGGCCTCGTCATGCTTGGGTGCGGGCGCCTCCTCGGTGTAGCCCGGCAGGGTGTTCGCCAAAAAGAGCGTGATGGCCGAGGCGATCACGAAGAAGGGTGCGAGCACGAGCGGGTTGAGCCCCTCAACAAGGCGGCTCGCCACCACGGCCGTGATGGCGTAGCTGATGGAGCCCGTACCGCGCGCGAGGCCGAAGTTGAGCTGTTGGCCGCGGCGCACGTAGCCCATCGCCACCTGCGAGAGCATCGGCGGGAGCGACATGAGCATCGCGTAGACGTAGATGTAGACCACCATGATCACGATGTTCGGCACGGGCAAGAAGCTGATGAGCACGAACGTGGCGCACATGGTGATGAAGGCGATGTTGAGCAGGCGCGGGATCGTGAGCCACCCGATCTTTTGGAGCGAGGCCGAGAGCACCGGCCCCAAGAAGATGGAGACCACGCAGGCCACGGCCGTGGTGACGCCGATCAGCGTGTTGGCAAACCCCTTGTATTGCAAGAAGATGGCCACGAATGCGCAGGTCACGCATGTTGAGACCCAAAAGAACCCTTGGAGCGCGCTATAGCGCAGCTGCAGACCCTTCATCCTCATACTCCCATCGCCCGCGACGCGGGCCCATAAAAATGGAGCTGCCCGCGCAAACGGGCCCGCTCCCCGACTCCCAACGGGCGCCCGGCCGCCGTGCGGCCCGGAGCACCCGCCCTTGCACTCAAGGCTCTCGGCCGAGCGCGGGGCTTACCGCTCATACGCCGTAAGCCCCGTTCGCGCCGTGGAGCCACCAGACCGATGCTCCGAAGCGCCTCGATTGCGGCGTACATACTAGGTGCAGCGAGTGCCTAACAGCAGCTCAGCGGCACAAACTGACACTTCTTTTCGAGCACCGCGGCGCAACGCAGCCCGCAGCTGATACTTCCTGACACCTATCGGAAAACCCGTTTCCAAAACCCCGCCCCAAGCAAAAAGCCGGCCGGCCGCATGCATCGCTGCACACTGCCGGCCGGCTCGGAAAGGAGGGCTGCCTTATGGGCGATGCGAAACCTTACAGCTCCTCGCCGTTAGTCTCGATCACGTGCTTGTACCAGGCAAAGCTGTCCTTGCGGGAGCGCTCGAGCGTGCCCTCGCCGGCGTCGTTCTTGTCCACGTAGATGAAGCCGTAGCGCTTGTCCATCTGGCCCGTGCCGGCCGAGACGAGGTCGATGCAGCCCCAGGGGGTGTAGCCCATGAGGTCCACGCCGTCCTCCTCCACGGCGAGCTTCATCTGCTCGATGTGCGCGCGCAGGTAGTCGGAGCGGTACGGGTCGTGAATCGAGCCGTCCTCCTCGACCTTGTCGTAGGCGCCAAAGCCGTTCTCGACGATGAACAGCGGGATGTCGTACATGTCGGTGAACCAGTTGAGCGCGTAGCGCAGGCCCACCGGATCGATCTGCCAGCCCCAGTCGCTCTTCTTGAGGTTGGGGTTGCTCACGAGGTCGCGCTGCTCAACGTACTCGTAGTGCGGGTTGACCTCGGCGCCCTTGTACTCGGTGGCAAAGCTCATGTAGTAGCTGAAGCCGATGTAGTCCACGCAGCCGTTGGCGATGGAAATCATGTCCTCGGCCGTGATGTCGAGCTCATAGCCCTTGCGGTCCCACAGGGCCACGATGTTGGCCGGGTAGTCGCCCCGCACGTGCACGTCGGCGTAGTAGTAGCGGCGCTCCATGGCCTTCTGCGCCATGAGGATGTCCTCGGGCTTGCAGGTGGCCGGGTAGATCGGGCACATGGCAATCATGGCGCCGATCTGGAAGTTCGGGTTGATGGCATGGCCGATGGCCACGGCCTTGGCGCTGGCGACGAGCTCATAGTGAGCGGCCTGGTACATGGTGAGCTCGCGGTTCTCGCCCTCGCGCATCACGATGCCCGAGTCGGCGAGGAGCGCGTAGTCCTCGTCGTAGTTGGCCTGGTTGTTGATCTCGTTGAAGGTCATCCAGTAGGTGACCTTGTCCTTGTAGCGCTCAAAGCAGGTGGTGGCGAACTTCACGAAGAAGTCGATGAGGCGACGGTCGCGCCAGCCGCCGTACTTGTTCACGAGGTTCAGCGGCACCTCGAAGTGGCTGAGCGTGATGACGGGCTCGATGCCGTGCGAGAGGCAGCAGTCAAAGAGACGGTCGTAGAACGCCAGGCCGCCCTCGTTGGGCTGCTCGTCGTCGCCGTTCGGGAAGATGCGGCTCCAGGCGATGGAGGTGCGGAAGCACTTGAAGCCCATCTCGGCCATGAGCGCGATGTCGCCCTCGTAGCGGTGGTAGAAGTCGATCGCCTCGCGGTTGGGGTAGTTCTCACCGGGGATCTCCTCGCCGGTGAACCTGCGCAGATGCGTCTGGTCGCCGGAGGTGGTCACGTCCATGCACGAAAGGCCCTTGCCGTCGCAGTCGAAGCCGCCCTCGAGCTGGTGTGCCGCCACGGCACCGCCCCACAGGAATCCTTCAGGAAAAGCCATGCGCGTATCCTCTCTTTCGCATTGCGTACGGGCGATCGTGTGAGCCGCCCCCGCCTGGCATTCGAGCGAAAACGCAAATGCCAGGCGGGGGCGTATCCGGTCAGCGCGCCGGATACGCCACCAAATAAACCCGCACGCCGCATACACGCAGCGCGCGGGTTTAAATTTGCGCGGAGCCGGGGCTGCGTCACCGGCTCAGCACGCAAGGGCGCAAGCCCTTAGGCAGCCTCGGCCTCGGTCTCGGCCTCCTTCTCCTCGGCGAGGAGCTTTGCGTCGTAGGCCTTGAAGAACGGGAAGTAGATGGCTGCGGACACGCAAGCGCAGACCACGGCGAGAAGGGCGCCGCGGAAGTCGCCACCGGTGGACAGGAAGCCACCGATGCCGACGGGGGTCGGCCAGGCCATCTGGACGATCACGGGCGGCACGATGCCGAAGGTGATGGCGCAGAAGGCGATGACGACCTCGGCCATGGGAGCCAGGAAGAACGGGATGGCCAGGTTGGGGTTGTAGACGATGGGGATACCGAAGAGCAGGGGCTCGTTGATGTTGAAGAGACCCGGGACGATGGCCGAGCGGCCAAGGTACTTGAGCTGGTCGGACTTAGCAAGGAAGCACATGAACAGGCAGAGGCCCAGGGTGCCGCCCGAACCACCGATGGTGATGAAGGCGTTGTTGAACTCGCCCGCGAACACCTGGCAGCCGCCGTTGACGTTGGTGGCAACGTTGGCAAGGGTGATGGCGGTAAGCGGCGAGGTAACGATGGTGGCACCGTGGATGCCGACGAGCCAGAGGGCGTGGATCAGGAAGTAGATCACGAGCAGGCCCGGGAGGGTACCGGTGAGGTTGACCACGAAGCCGAAGGGGATGGCGATGAGGTCGTAGATGTTGGTGCCGAGCACGGTGAGGACGCCGTTAACGACCATGCAGATGAGCGCGATCATGCCACCAGGCACGAGAGCGGTGAAGGCGCGGGAGACGCCCTCGGGCACGGACTCGGGCATCTTGATGACGATGTTCTTCTTGACGCAGAGCTCATAGACCTTGACGACGAACCAAGAGACGATGAACGCGGTGAAGATGCCGATGGCGGCGAGATCGGCGAGGCCGCCCGAGCCGGTGCAATCGTAGCCGTTGAAGATGCCGTTCTTGGCATCGGAGGCCAGAGCGAAGGTGCCGTCCTTGAACGTGTACTCGGTCATCAGCATGAACAGGGCGAAGAAGCCCATGCCCACAGCGGTGACGGGGTTGATGTTGACCTCGTCCTCCTCGGCGATGATCTTGGCGTACTCATACGTGGTGACCACGAGGAAGTACACGGAGATGACGCCCATCGACGCATTGTAGGCCGCCATGTAGAGCGGGGTGATGTGGTCGAAGGAGGCCGCCCAGATACCGGTGAGCACGGGGAATGCCTGCGGAAGGACGGAAAGAACGAGGAACATGGAGCCGACGATCGTGAAGGCGATCGTCGACATGCCGGCCTGGGTAATGGCGCGGACGAAGCGAAGCTGCGAGAACTTCATCATGGGACCCATGATGTACTTCTCCAGGAAATCGAACATATTAGACTCCCTTATTCCGATAGTAGTTCGATATACCGGTCGTAAGCCTTATCGTGGCCGTCGCGCACGCGCAGCACCTTGCGCACGATCACGAGCTTTACTGCGAGGCAGACGAGCACGAAGGCGACGCCCACCGTTCCGGTCGAGAAGAAGGGGAAGAAGACGTCCTTCCCCAGCAAGAGGGTGACGCCGACGACGATGAGGTCGACGATCATGGAAGCGCATGCGATGTAGAAGGTCGCCTTGAGGAAGTCCGACTGCTTGTGCAGGATGCGGACGCACTCGAGGACGACGACCACGAAGCCGGCCATCTGGGCCACGGGCACCGCGATGGCGGGGGTGAACCCGCCGAACACGATGAGGGCCGCCCAATAGAGGTTGATGAACGCCATGGCGCTCGCGCCGTAACGCACGAACATGAAGCGCGTGTTCTTGGCGTTGCGGATCTTGAGGTTCCGCTCGTTGAGCTCGCGGCGCTCCCATTCCTCGTCGGACATGATGTTCCGACGCCTCTGGACCTCTTCGGGCGTGGGGATGTGGGCCCTGGCCTTCTTCTTTTTCTTAGCCATGATGCTGCGTCACCTGGTCTTGCCTAAATGAGAGCCTTCGCCCTAGGCGAGGGTCTCGTTGATGAGCTTGAAGATGTTGTCGCAATTGCCGCGGCCGTAGTCGGCCATCGGGATGACGGCGAGCGGCTTGTCGTCGCCGACCTTCTTGCGGACGTTCTTCTCCTGGTAGGAGATCTGGGGCCCAAGAAGAATGATCTCGGCATCGGCGGCCTTCTTGAGGTCACCCACGCCGGTGGCGTCGATCGAGAAGTCGGCGATGCCCTTCTCGGCAGCGTACTTCTCCATCTTCTTCATGAGCATGCTGGTGGACATACCGCCTGCGCATACGAGCAAAACCTTCATGATGACTCCCATCTTTTGTGCCGGCGCATGCCGGCCGTTAAACGTTGACGGCTTGCGGCGCCGCCGGCAGGAGCGGGACTACCCCGCCCTGCGCTGCCGTGCGGCTACTTTGCCGCGACCTCACGACGGAGCTCGATGATCTCGGAGATCAGCTCGCGAGCGAGCATCGAGGTCATGAGGTGGTCCTGAGCGTGAACGAGCATCACGTCGACGGGGACGTGGTTGCCGTTCGCCTCCTGCACCAAGAGCTTCGTCTGCTGCTCGTGCGCGTCGAGACCGCCTTTTTCGGCCTCGGCCATGAGCTCGTCGGCCTTCTCGAAGTCGCCCTCCTTGGCGGCCTCGAGAGCCTGGAACGCGCAGCTGCGCGCCTGACCGGCGGCTGCGATGAGCCCGAACGAGATCATCTCGGTGTCCTGCGTTTCTTCTGCCATGTTCTTTCCTCCTTTCGTGTACTTACGTACGTGCATTCCTTGCTATCTGCACCGGCTGGCGAACCAACCGGCGAGGTGCCTTAAGTGGTGGCCGGCTCGCTCGCCTGCTTGCGAACGTGGGCCGCGAACATCTCCATGAGCCCTTTGAAGCTCTGGTCCTCGAGCAGGCCGGAGATGGCCTCGCTGTCGTTGAAGGTCTCGGCGAACAGGTCGAACATGCCGCCGAGCTGCTCGTTGTCCTCGGTGGAGATGGCCACGAGGAAGATGGCGCTCACGGAACCCTTGCCCCAGTCGAGCGGCTCGTCGAGCAGCGCCACGGCCACGAAGCTGCGGTCGCAGACGGGCTCGAGCGGGTGCGGCATGGCAACGTTGTTGCCGAAGCTCGTGGCAACGCACGCCTCGCGGCGGAACACGAGCTCGGTGAAGTTATCGGAAACGCGGCCGGTCCTCTCCATCTGCTTGCAGAGGAAGATGAGGGCCTCGTCTTTGCTCGGGAAGGTGCGGTGCGCAAAGAACAGCTCCTCCGAGAAGCGCATGGCAAAGCCCGGGTCGAGCTCGGCGTTCTTGCGCGCGCTCAGCAGGCGGCGCACCTCGCGGGCCTCGGCGTCGTCGAGGAAGAACTCGATCTGGCGCACGGGCACCGGGAGCGTCTCGCGCAGCGGGACCGTGGTGAACACGTAGTCGATCTTGGAGAAGTCCATCTTGGAGACGTGCGCCACGTCGCAGGTCTGGATGCAGTCCACGTAGGCGCCGAACTCCTGGCGGTAGCGGTACTCGAGCATGCGGGCGGAGCCGCGGCCCGAGGCGCACACCACGAGGATGTTCTTCTTGGGGAGCTCGGTGCGGTGGCGCTCGAGCGAGAGCGCGAACGCCATGGCGATGAACCCGGCCTCGTTCTCGGAGAGCGCGGCGCCGTAGTGCTCGGCGAGCACCGTGGAGCTGTCGAGCGCCATGGAGTAGGCCAGCGGGTAGCGGCGGCGGATGTCGCTCAGGATCGGGTTGTCGATGTGCAGGTGGTAGCGCAGGCGCACGGAGAGCGGCACGATGTGGCGCGCGAGGTTCATGCGCAGCTCAAGGTCGTTCCTGAAGTCGTAGCGGAACGACTTCCACACGACCTCGAGCATCTCGGAGACGACGCCCCAGACCTCCTCGGAGATGACGAGGCCGCCCTCGCCCTCGGAAGGGGCGGAGCTTGCGTCGCTCGTGGCGGGCGCGTCGGAGATGGTCTCCTTGCCGGCGAGGTGGATGCCGATGTAGGCGCGCTCGCTCTCGGGGAGCTCCACGCCGAGCTCGGCGTTGATGGCGTCGGCGATAGCGTTCGCCACGTCCTTCACGCGCTCATCGCAGATGACGGCGGAGGCGCCGAGGTCCACGGGCACGTAGTTGCCCTCCTGGATGCGCATGAGCGCGATGGAGATGTGGACCAGCAGGTTCTGGTAGGTGAGCGAGTTGATCTGAAAGTCGAACTCCTCCACGGCGGCGTCGACGATCTTGGCGATCTTGTCGAGCGACGTGAGGCGGTGGGTGCTCCCGGCGGTATGCACGTCGAGCTCGCTCTTGGCGGCGCTCTGCACGGGCGCCTTGCCGTTGGCGGCATCCTCGCGCGCGAGCGACTCCACCACGGAGTTGGCCAGGCACAGACGGCGCGAGAGCTCGGGGCCCACGACGCGGATGCCGTAGTGCGGGCGCTTCTCGATCTTGAGGTCGAACGCCGAGAGGCGGCTCTCCACGTGCTTGAGGTCGGCCGAGACGGTCGGGCGCGAGACGCAGAGCACATGGCAAAGCTCGTCGACGGTGACCCAGTCGGTGCGGTCGAGCAGGTCGTTCAGCAGGTAGGCCACGCGGTCCTCGGGCAGCATATTGCCGCGCGAGATGTTCATGTGCATGGACTCGAGCCAGGAGTTGAGCGCGGGGCCGTCGGTGACCTTGACCGTGTAGCCGCCGCGGTTCTTCTTGACGAGATGGGCAAAACCGTCGATGCGCTCGTTGGCGCGCTTGACGTACGTGCGGATGGTGCGCTCGCTGACATCGAAGTGCTCTGCGAGGTCCGCCGCCGAGATGTCGGGGTTCGCAAGCACGTAGCGCACGATCTGGCTGTCGTCTTCGACCATTTGCCCTCCTTTCCGTCAACGAAAGTTTAGGAAAATGTGTTTCCAATCTCCATCACTTCTGCTTCCGTTGTTTTTGGCAAACACTTTTTCGAAAATTAACAGTAAGCCGCTGACCTGCGGTTCTGCTGGTTTGGTTTGGGTTTGGAAACTGACACTTTTGTCTCAGGTGTCTCTTTTAGCGTTATTTGGAAAACCGTTTATCCGAATTTTTCTACCGTTCACCGGCGGTCAACGGGGGTGAGTGGAGGCTCCCGAACCGCGCGCTTATTGCAGGGTGCCGTTTATTTGGCACTTTGGTATCGGGATGCCAAGAAATGCAGCGCGCGACGCATGGTGAGCGGGAGCACGAATGATGGCGTTGCGCACCCCCTCCCCGCGCTTGGGTACAATCGGGGCGTTGCACGCGAGAGAGGGGCACCCTTTGGACATCAGGCGCAAGATCACCACCGCAGACGGCCTCACCCCCACCGAGCAGCAGCTCGGCCTCTCCGCGCTCGAACTTGGCGAGTCCATCCGCAAGCTCTCCATCAAGGAGTTCGCCCTGCACGCGAACGTCTCGGTTGCGAGCATCCACCGCTTTTGCAAGAAGCTCGGGCTCGAGGGCTTCAAGGACCTCAAGGTCGAGCTCACCCGCCTGGCGACCGAGAAGGCGCGCGAGACCTCCGTGGACATCAACTTTCCCTTTGCGCCCGGCGGCGTCGCTTCCGAGATCATCCCCGACATGGAGGACCTCTACGTGGCCACGCTCAACGACACGCGCGAGATCCTGAGCGTCGACGACATGAACCGCGCCGCCGAGCTCGTCCAAAAGGCGGCACAGGTCGACATCTACTCGCAGTCGCACAACCTCTACCCCGGCCGCATGTTCCGTGACCGCCTGCTCTCGGCGGGCAAGACCGCGACCTGTCACAAGGACTTCGAGGCGCAGATGCGCACGGCCATGGCCTCGGACCCCACACATGTGGCGATCGTGATCTCGTACTCAGGGCTGGCCAAGAACCTCAAGAGCCTGCTGCCGATCCTCTCGGAGCGCAAGGTGCCCGTCATCGTGATCGGCACGCCCTACTGCAAGCGCCTGCACCCCGGCTTCGCGGCCTACCTTTTGGTGAGTGACCGCGAGAGCCTGCAGCACCGCATCACGCAGTTCGCGAGCCACATCGCCGTGCAGTTCGTGCTCGACGCCCTCTACAGCTGCTTCTTCGCACGCGACTACGAGCGCTCCATGGCATTCTTGGAGGCCTCGCTCCCCTACACGAGCCTGATCGCGAACAAGGACGTGCACAGCGCATAAGGCGTTCGGGCCGGTTATCCGGCTTTACTCACCTGTGAGTGGTCGACCTGACGCTCCCCGGGGGAATACCCCTCAGAAACGTCCTCGGCAAATGGAAGAGGCTCTCCGCCTCGCCCCTTCGGGGCGTTGGGCGGGGAGCCTCTTCCTTGCCTGCGGAATGTTTCTGAGGGGTATTCCCCCGGTGAGCTGACGTTACCTTTGCTGATGCGGGGCCGGATGCCCGTCCCGCAGGTCGCGGGCAAGCCGTTACTTTGTTGCCACTACTCCTTCCAGCCGGTGCGGCCTAGGCGGGCTGCCAGGTTGCGCCAGAAGTAGACGATCGGGCCTGGGTCGCGGGTGAGCTTTTGGGGCAGGGTGGGCACGCGGTCGTAGACGATCTGCATGTACTCGCCCCAGTCCTCGCCGTAGTCGAGGATCTCCACCGTGTGCATGCGCTCGGTCTCGTTGCGCGAGAGCGTGACCTGCGTCACCACGCCCTTGAGCTGCGCGCTGTACGGCGGGCACTCGAGCTCGAGCGCCACCTGCGAGCCCAAGCGCAGCTCCTCCGCCTCGTCCAGGTACACGCGCACGTTGTGCTCGGTCAAGAGCGTGGTCATACCCTCATAGGCGGTGCCCGGCTCAGGTCCGCTCAGCGTGCCGATACCCTCGAGCACCGTGACCTTGGCCATCTCGAAGGTCTTGACCTTGACGTTCTCGCCGTCCGAATCGCGACCGTCAACCAGGAACAGGCTCATGCACAAGAAATAGAGGTTGCGCACCAGCCAGAACAGCAGCACGAACAGGCCCACGGCCCACACCTGCGTGAGCAGCCAGATGACGCGCGCGATACCGATGAGCGAGAGCGCCACCAGCACGACGAAGGGCGCGAGGCTGCGGTAGTCCGAAACGCGGTGGCGCGCCGGGCCCGACTTGTCCGTGACCTTGAAGGCCGAGAGCGAGATGCCCAGCGACTCCTTGAGGATGGGCACCAGCAGGTGCGGCATGACCGCCGTCTCGTGGATGCCGCTCCAGCGGGTGGTGGTCCTGCCTTGGCTCACCACGCGCAGGCACACGAACTGCGCCACGAACATGGGCAGCCAGTACACCACGAGGTCGAGCCACGAGCAGTTAAACACCGGGACGGCGAACACCGCAAAGAGCAGCGGCGAGAGGATGTACACGAGGTTCTTGATGGGCGAATACCAGTACGCCACCGAGCTCCAATAGCTCGTACGCTGGGCAAAGCTGAGCCCGCGGCGCCGCATGATGCCGAGCTTGCGCGCCGTGACGATGACGCCGCGGCCCCAGCGCGTGCGCTGCTGGATATGCTCGGCGAACGTGTGCGGCGTGCTGCCCGAGGCGAGCGGCCGGGGCAGGCCCAGGCTCACGTAGCCGGCCGACTCGATGAGCAGGCCCGTGGCGAAGTCCTCCGTGATGGACCCGGTGTAGAAGCCGCCGGCGGCCTCCAGGGCCTCGCGGGCGAGCACGGTGTTCGAGCCGCCGTAGATGACGCTGTTGCTCGAGGTCTTGGCCGCCTCGATCGTGCGGTAGAAGTAGTCCTGCTCGTTGGGAATGCAGTCCTCCGCATAGAGGCCGTGCTGGAACACGTCGGGGTCGTGGAAGCACTGCGGCGTCTGGAGCAGGCCAAGCTTGATCTGCTCGTCCTTCGGCAGGCCGGCGTTGCGGCGCTCGGAATCGATGAAGTACGGGATGGTCTGCATGAGGAAGTTGCGCTGCACGATCATGTCGGCGTCGAGCGTCACCACGTAGGGCGCGCTCGTGCGGGCCATGGCGGCGTTGAGGTTGCCGGCCTTGGCGCCCTCGTTGTCGGGACGATCGAAGTAGCCGATGCCCATGCGCTCCGCGAGCTCGCGCATCTGGGGGCGGCGGTTGTCGTCGCAGAGCCAAACGTGCACCTTGGAGGGGTCGGGGTACTCCAGGTGCTTGCAGCCGTTGATGGTCTTGATGAGCAGGTAGTCGGGCTCGTTGTAGGTGGCGATGAAGATGTCGACGTCCGGGTACTCCTCGGGCTTGCACTCAGGCACCGGATGGGAGCGCATGCCGGCCACCTCGCGGAAGTGCACGAGCGACTCAAAGAAGCCGAAGACCTCGACCAGCAGCAGGATGACGTTGAAGGCTATCACCAGCCAGCCCCACTCCGTAGGCACGGAGTAGAACACGCGCCAGCACAGGTACACGAGCGTGAAGTACGCGCTCGCCCAGATGACCACCTGGCAGGCGAACGCGCGCCGGGGGTTAACCTTGCTGGGCTTGGGGTCTTCGCCCAGGCGCAGCAGGTCCTCGTAGGTATGGCCCTTCTTGTGGCGATACCGCATCACCACGCCCACAAGCAGGGAGAGCGCGATGAGGGCAAGCGCAACAAGCGCAAACCGCCCCCAAGCCCTCTCCGGGGCCAGGTCCAGACCAGCCGTCATGCGCCGCAAGAGCTGCAACATCGCCTACACCTCACACACCGTAAACCTTGCCAGCGGGCCATATTCTCTTGCTCGCCGTTACGTCAGATTGTAGGCCAAAATTTGGGGAGACCGGCAATGACGGCGTAGGTGGTCGAGGAGCCGAGGCGTAGGGTGTCGCCGGGGTGGATTTGGGCAGGAGCATGGGCACCAAGCTGGAAGGTCTGGCCCGCGGCGCCATCCACGACGCTCGTGCCGTTGGTGCTGCCCAGGTCCTCGATCCACCAGTCCCCGCCGTCGCACCACAGGTGCGCGTGGTGGGCGGAGACGTCGGCGCCCACGTCCGTGAGATCGCCCTCCCCCATCGAGAGCGCGCCCAGCTGGATGCCCTCGCTCGAGGGCTCAATCCAATGCGGCTCGCCGGAGACGTACTCGCCCACCATCGGCAGCAGGCCAAGCGGGCCGGCCGCCTTCTCAACGAGCGCGCCCGAGGCGTCCATGGAGAGGTTCGTGGGCGTGGAGGTGCTGCCGCCGCAGGTGGTGTTGGCGTGGTCGAGCGCGTAGGAAACCGCGGTCCTCACGTTTGCCGAGCACCCCGCCGCCACCAGGAGCACGAGCACCGACTCGGCACGCTCGCCGGTGGAAAGGCCCTCGGCCGTAGCCAGGCGCCCAAGGGCGTTGCGGTAGAGGTGAACGTCTTGGTGGGCCTCGGCAAGCGCACGCTCGAAGGGACGGGCCGCCGGCCCCGAGACGAGCTCGATCACCTGGGCATTCGTGAACCTACCGCGGTGCGAGGTTCGCATGCGCGAGAGGATGCGCGAGGCGGCCACGCCCCAGTCGCAGAAGTAGCGCTCTTGCAGCGACCCCACGGGCGCGTGGACGATGAAGCGCGAGACCCACGAGCGGTCCGCCGCACGGCTCGCCGGGCTTCGGCCGTCCGAGAGCGGACGGTTGGAAAGCACGAGCTCGCAGAGGTCGAGATGGCTGATATGCGCATGCTTCTTGAAGAAGTCGAACATCGCCCCGCAGGGGGTCTGCGCGTCTTGGCTAGTCATTATCGTCGGCCTCCTCGCCAGCCGGAGCTTGCTCTTCCATGTCAGCCACAATGTCAGCAGGAACCTGGTCATGGCCTGCGCCAGGCTCACTAGCTGGAGCTATATCTTTGTCGCCCGCATCGCTATCAGACGCGGCGTCGCGTGCCTCGGAAGCCATGCCACCACACGTAGCAGGCGTTTTATCACCAGCGCCAGCCACGTCAGCAACCACAGGGCCAGCCCCGTCAACCGCCACCTCGCCGGCAAGCTCGGCCACGGGAGGTTCGCCAGCCAGAGAGTCGGCGTGCTCGCGGGACGCGGCAGGCAACGCCCTCACGGGTCCCGCCGTGGGCTGCGGCAGCGCATAGGCAAGCGCAAACGCAAACCACGTGGCCGCAGCCGTGAGCAGCGCGGCCGCAACAATGCCCTGGGCCACCTCCGCCTGGGCAAAGCCCACGCGCGCGAGCAACGCGCACAGCAGCCCCTCGCACGCGACGAGCGCAGCCGTCCCACGAACGAAGGCGCGCTTGGAGCCCAACGGATGCCAACGCACCAGGGTGGCCACCACGGCCGGCAGGGCCAGCAGCACGGCCACGAGCGGCTGGGAAAGCGCCCCTACGTGCATGGCATCACCGGCGCCAATGGTGAACTCGGCCCCGCGCGCGAGCGTGGCGGCAGACCCGATCGCCGCCACCCAGACGATGAGCGCCGCGCCCTGCCCGGCGGCGAGCAGGGCGGTGCGGCCAAGCGCCTCGCGCTGGCCCGGGGGGCTTGCGCTCAGCGGCTCTCCCCTGAGAGAGCGCCCGACGTTTTCCAGGTAGTGCTCGGCAAACGCCTCGAGGGCGCGGCGCACGTCCTTTGTGGGCGGCCTGTCCTTCTGCACGGGAGCCAAGCAGGCCAAAAGGACGTCGGCAAGCTGGTCGTCAACGAAGGTGAGGGCGTCCTTGAGCTCGGGCGCGTTCGGCTCGAGGGAGAGCTGCTGCGCGGCCTCGGCGGCGGCAAGGGCAACCTCGGGCTCGCGGGGCAGCACCTCAACCAGCACGGCGTCGCCGCCGTGGGCGGAGACAGGCGCGGGCGCCGGGTTGTCCATCTTGACGCGATAGGGGCTCGCACCCTCAAGGCCCTCAAAGGGCACATGCCCGCAAAGCAGCTCGTAGACCACGCTCGCCGCGGCGTAGACGTCAATCGCAGGTGAGCGGCGCAGCGCAAGCAGGCCGTCGAGGTCTTCCGTTAGCATCTCGGGCGCGGCATAGGCCACCGTGGCGCGGCGCAGCGTGGCGTGGGCCTCGGTGAAGGAGCCCGCGCTCGCGCCGGCCGGTGTGGCGGCGCCCGGGGCCGCGTCCGACGCTGAGGACGAGCCAAAGTCGATGAGGCAGAGGTCGAACAGCCCCTCCTCCACCTGCTTGTCAAAGCCCAGGTAGCTCGTGCGGACCATGACGTTGGCGGGCGAGATGTCGCGGTGCACCACGCCTGAGCCCACAAGCTCCATGCGACAGACGAGGTCGAACAGGTCGCGGCCGAGGCGCGCGGCCATGAGCGGGGAGACCCTGCCGTCGCCGTCAACCGCGAGCAGCCGGGCGGCGCCGGCGAGCGTCATGCCCTCAATCCACTCCATGATGATGGCCGGGGCGCCGTCCACCTCGCACCAGGCGTACAGGCGCGGGAACCCCTTGAGGCCGGAAAGCGAGCGGTGGCACTCGTACTCCTCGCGAAAGGCGCTGACGAGCGACTCGCTCGGGGCGGCCTCGCCGTCGGCCGCAAGGAGGGTCTTGAGCGCAAAGGCCTCGCCCTGGGCGTTGGAGACGCGCACGACGCTGCCAAGGCCACCGCGGCGCCGCGTGGCCTCGTCGGCAAAGAGCATGGAGAAGCGGCGCACGTAGGCGTCGCGCTCGGCGTCGGTGAGGGGAACAGCAGGCTCAAGCGCGCCGGCGCGAACGAGCCGCAGCTTGGGCATGGCGGGCTTGGCGAGGGCCTGCCCGCAGCAGTCCTGGCACGGGCCGGATTCGCCCGCGGGGCCCAGGCCCCATTCCTTGGCCGTCACAGCACGATCCTTGCGTAGTAGGAGTTGAACTCGGCAAGCGCCTTCTCGGTTGCGGGGTCGCGCGCGGGCTCCATCCAGTCGTCAATCCCGGAGGCGGGGTCCTCGTACTGGATGTTCTGGTCCCACGAGGCGTTGTACTGGGCGATGTAGCGGTAGAGGCGGTTGTAGGCGCCCTGCAGGTTCCCGCGCGCCTCGCCCCACTGGGTGTTCTCCGGCCAGACGTGAACGCCGATCTCGCCGCCGGAGCTGAGGACGGACCACGTGAGGGCGTCGCTCTGCTGCGCATAGACGAGCCGGTCGCTCAAGCTGGCGGTAACCGCGTTGGCGTTGAAGGTGGCGATGGCGCTGTTCACCTGGATGACGTAGGCATCGAGCTCGTCGAGCTTGCCCACGAGGTAGGCGTGGTAGGCCTCCTCCTCGGCGGCATCGGGGCCGTCTGGGGTGGTGGGCGTGTCGGGATCTGCTTGCGTCTCGGGCGAGGTGGGAGACGTGGGGCTCACGGCCTCCCCCGTGGCGGCGCTTGTGGTGGCCGCGTCCGCGGCGGAGCCAGTGGTCGCCGCGGCGGACGTGGTGCCCGCAAGAGCCAGGCTGCCCGCGCCGGAGAGCGAGGCGGAACCGCGGCGCGCGGCCTCGGCCGTGGAGGCGGAGGTGACGCCGGCGGCGGAGGCGGCGGCGTCTGCCAGGGAGGCGGCCCCGGTGAGCACCGCGTCCACGGCGCCGGCAACGGAGGTGGCGATGGTGTCGCCGCCGGCCTGGGCCACGCGGGTCTCCATGGCAGAGACGAGACCGGGAACGGAGAGGCAATAGCCCACGCCGGCAACGGCGAGCAGCCCAAACGAGGAGGCCACGAGGCGCCTTGGCCCGCGGGCGATTCCCAGCGGCGCTGGCTTGCGACGCTGCCGCCCAGGCGCGCCGGCGTCCTTGCAAGCCGACGGGCAGGCGCCCTTGCCGGACGCCCCGGTGCCTTCGCCGGAAGGTGCGCCCGCGTCCTTCTCCGCTTCTGCCATCTCTCCACCCCCCCCAACAACAAAACGCCCTGCGCCCCGGTCGAAGGCGCAAGGTGGCTTTCAGGGTTCATCCTAGCAATAAGCAACAACAAATTGTTGAACAACAAATCGCACAAGCTCAGGGCAAACTCACGACAACCGGCAAAACGAGCCGAGCCGCATGCACGCCCTTCACCGATGTTGCTCAACAAATGCGGGCGCTTCTTTCTGACAATGGGCTGGGTGGCCTTCTGCCCGGCGCCGCGTTTGGCGCAGACGGCCCCCGCTGAGGGGCCTGGGCATATACTGTCAGGAAGCCAAGCTATGCTTTTGCCGGTTTCGAAAAACCTGCAGCCAGCCGTCAACGCTCCCCTGCCCGTAGGGGACTATCCCAAAAGGGAGGGACTTCTCATGACCAGCGCCATGAAATCGTTAACCCCCCCCCGAGCACTTTCTAGGCCCCTCGCCCCTGGCGCTTGGGCGCCTGCCACAAGGCTCGGCGCGCAAGCTGCGGCTCGAGCGGATCACACCATCTATGGGCGTCGCGCCTCTGGCGCCCGCCCCTCGCAAACGGCCCGCACTCGCGCCGCTCGCCGCCGCGCGGCCTCGCCTCTCGTTTATGGCGGTGAGGTAAGGTGAGCGCCCCGGAGCAATATCGTGGCAGCATAACGCGCGAGCAGTGGCTCGTGAACGAGACGCGCATCGTCGCGCGCCTCCGTGCCGACGAGGCCCTCACGGACGCAGACGAGGTCATCGAGAAGGTGGTGGCCGAGAACCTCTTTGGCTACCCCACCGAGCGCACGGTGAAGTCCGTGGCCCGCGCCTGCAACCGCAGGCTCGAGGCCCTCTTCGAGCCCGCCTCAGGCCACGAGGGCGCCGCGGCCGGGCCCGGCCAAAGCGGGCAAATCGTCGCCGAAGGCCACGCCGCCGCCTCGCCGTTCGCCGAAGGCCCCGCCTCCGCCTCGCCGTTCCCCGACACACCCGCCGGCGCCGTCGGCGACTCCGCCACCTACAACCAGCTCCTCTACCTCGTCGCCCACGGCACAACCGAGCAGCTGCGCCAGACCAACCTCTACGCCATGGCGCGAGACAACCGCGTGGTGTGGGACTTCCTCACGGCCCTTGTGGGCCCCAAGGTCGAGCGCTGCGACTACTACCTCTCCAAGCGAGAGATCGCCTCCTTTGTGGAGGGCCTGGGCGCCCAGGACGAGAAGGCCGCCACCTGGAGCGACGCCACCAAGAACAAGATCCGCCAGGTCCTCAGCACCTGCCTCGAGGCCTGCTCCATGTACAACCGCAAAACCGAGGAGCTTACCTGCCCGCTGCTCGACATCGAGCTCGAGGGCCTCATGCGCAGCAACGGCGACCAGGCGCTCCTGCCCGCCTTTGGCATCAACCCAGAAGAAAGCATGTGGTAGCCATGCCCATCAAAGCCAAGCAGACCATCCCGGAGAGCTTTGACGTCCTGCGCTCTCGCATCAAGGACCCGGAGTTTCGCGCCGGCCACGGCCTGGGCAACGAGGTGCCCTTCTTCGTGCTGCCCTACGAGGCCAGCAAGGAGGCCGAGATGCGAGGCCAGCTCGCCGGGCTGCTCGCAGACGCCAAGGCCAAAAGCCTCGGCGCCCGCGTGTTCCACGCAGACCTCTGGGAGACCTTCTGCCAGATCTGCGAGGGCCGTCGCATCACGCCCGAGAAGATGAGCGCCCTCGAGCAGCGCCGCGGCAGCGAGAGCCTGCTTGCGCGCATGCAGAAGATCGCGACGCCCGAGGCCTTCGTGGCCCAGATGCGCGCCAACTACGCAGCCGAGCTCGGCGAGCCCCAGGTCGGCCAAGACGTCCTCGTCATCAGCGGCGTGGGCAAGGTCTACCCGCTGGTTCGCGCCCACAACATCCTCGAGAACGCGCAGCCCGTCTTCACGAGCGTGCCCGTGGTGCTGCTCTACCCCGGGTCCTATGACGGGCAGGAGCTCCACCTGTTCAACTCCATACACGACGGCAACTACTACCGGGCGTTCTCGCTCATCTAGCCGCCCGCCCCACCAAGCACCTGGCCACCCAAGGACCGGAAGGGAACCCCATGCGCATCCAAGACATGTTCGAGCGTGACATCAACCGCAACATCAACGGCGTCATCAAGGTCGGCCAGGACGACAAGGGCAACGTGGACCAGGAGCTCATGGAGTACGTGGTCACCGACGAGCTCGAGCGCCACTTCTCCGCCTTCTTCGAGGCCTACGACAAGGCGCTGGACGTCCCCACGGACAAGATGGGCGTCTGGATCAGCGGCTTCTTTGGCTCCGGTAAGTCCCACTTCCTCAAGATGCTCTACTACCTGCTCACCAACCAGCAGGCGCAAGACGGACGCAGCGCCGCGGCCGTCCTCGGCCCGCGCTTCCAAGACCCGATGACGGCCGCCCGCGTAAAGCGCGCGGCCGAGGTCCCCACCGAGGCCATCCTGTTCAACATCGACAGCAAGGGCCCCTCCAACAAGGACAAGACCGCCATCATGCGCGTCTTTGCCCGCGTCTTCTACGAGAACCAGGGCTTCTACGGCCAAGACCTCAAGCTCGCCCACCTGGAGCGCCACATTGAGCAGAAGGGCCTCACCACCGCGTTCCGCAGCGCCTATGAGGACGTCACCGGCGTCAGCTGGCTCGAGGACCGCGAGAACTACGAGTTCAACTCCGACGAGCTCTTTGAGGCGCTGCAGACCAGCGACGTCATGAGCGAGCAGGCGGCCGAGCGCTGGCTCGGCGGCAGCGAGGAGACGAACTTCTCCATCGACGGCCTCACAAACGAGATCCGCGACTACGTCGATGCCAAGGCCGCTCAGAACGGCGGCCAGTTCCGCCTGCTGTTCATGGTTGACGAGATGAGCCAGTACGTGGCCAACGACACCAACCTGCTGCTGAACCTGCAGACCATCGTGGAGGAGCTGGGCACCAAGTGCGCCGGCCGCGTGTGGGTGCTCGCCACCGGCCAGGAGGCCATCGACGAGATAACCAAGGTCGCCGGCGACGACTTTTCCAAGATCCTGGGCCGCTTCAACACGCGACTCTCGCTCTCCAGCTCGGGCGCGGGCGAGGTCATCCGAAAGCGAGTGCTCGCCAAGACCGAGGACGCCACCGCCCTGCTGGGCCAGCAGTACGCGGAGAACTCCGCCGTGCTCAAGAACCTCTTCTCGTTCAAGGGCGCAACGCAAAGCCTCGCCGGCTACGAGGACGAGCAGGACTTTGCCGAGGCCTTCCCCTTCGTGAGCTACCAGTTCCGCCTCATGCAGAACGTCATCAACGAGCTGCGCAAGCAGGGCAGCTCGGGCAAGCACCTCAGCGCCGAGCGCTCCATGCTGAGCGGCTTCCAGGAGGCGGCCCAGCGCGTGCAGGAGAAGGACGAGAACGCCCTTGTGCCCCTGTGGCGCTTCTACGACACCGTGCAGACCTTCCTGGAGAGCTACCATCGCCGCGTCATCGAGAACTGCACCAGGGACGCCGAGGCTGGCAAGGGCCTTGTGCCGAAAGACGTCAGCGTCCTCAAGCTACTGTTCTTGCTGCGCTGGGTTGAGCGTGAGATGCCCTCTGACCTGGAGAACGTCACCACCCTTATGACCGACGACGTCCGCTGCGACCGCGCCGCGCTGCGCGAGCGCACCCAGGCCTCGCTGGACCGCCTGGCCCGCGAGAACTACATCGAGCGCACCGGCGAGCTCTACCGCTTCCTCACCGACGACGAGCAAGAGATCGCCCTTGCCATCAGCCGCACGCAGGTGGACTCCGCGCGCCTGGTGGGCGACGCCGCAAAGATCGTCTTTGGCGAGATATTCGACAAGCCCAAGCTCATCATGGGCAAGAACCAGTTTGACGTCTCGGAGTACCTGGACCAGATGCGCCACAACCAGGCCGAGGGCCTGGTGCTGCGCGTCATCGCGGGCATGGACGGCGCACCAGCCCTCACGGACGAGGAGTTGGTGCTGAAGTCACTCGCCCCCGAGGCCATCCTCGTGCTGCCCGAAACCTACGACTACTACAGCAGTCTGCGCCGCGCCGCCCAGATTGAGCAGTACGCCAACACCCTCAACCAGCAGAACCTGCCCGAGGCCCAGCGCAACATCCTGCGCAACAAGATGCGCGAGCGCACCGAGCTGTGGAAGCAGGCACGCGGCCTCATGGAGCAGGCCGTGCTGCACGCCACCCTCTACGTGGGAGGCGCCCGCATAACGCAGGCGGCCACGAGCCCCAAGAAGCTCATCGAGGGCTGCCTCGAGCGCCTGGTGGGCACCGTGTACTCCAAGCTCGGCTACATCGACACCGCCTACGCAAACGACGCCGACCTGCGCCAGATCCTCACCGGCACGGCCGCCATCGAGGCGGAGGGCCTCACCCCCAACAAGCGAGCCTGTGACGAGGTGAACAAGCAGCTGGGCTTCTACGCCAAGCGCCACATCACCGTAACCGCCATGGAGCTGCAGAAGACCTTCCAGAAGGCCCCCTACGGCTGGGCCGAGATTGACGTGGCCGCCGTGGTGGCCCAGCTCGTGGCCGAGAAGCGAGCCAAGCTCGCCTACGCCGGCAAGGCGCTCGAGGCCTCGGACGCGCGCGTGCCGGACTGCCTGCGCAAGCGCCAGTACGCCGAGAAGACCACGGTGGAGCAGCGCGTGGCGGTGGACCCCGCCATGCTGAGCTGCGCCCGCGGCGTGGTTGAGGAGCTCTGCGGCGTCCATGACCTGCCTACAGACGAAGACGGCCTGGCCAAGCGCGCCCGCGCCGAGCTTGAGGAGAAGCGGCGCTGGCTTGCAGACCTGCTGGGGCACGAGTACCGCGACAACCCCAACTACCCCGGCTTCAGCGAGGTGGTGGAGGCCCGCAACCTCATCGGCTCGCTGCTCGAGTCCGGCACCTCCCCGGAAGGGCTCATCGCGGCGCTGAGCAAGCGAGAGGCAGACGCGCAGGATGCCGCCGAGGACATGCAGGACGTGAGCAACTTCTTCCTCAGCCAGAAGCAGATCTTTGACACGGCCACCGAGCTGCAGAAAACCATGAGGGACGAGAGGGACTACCTGGCCTCCAACGAGCAGGCAGTCTCTGCCCTAGCAACCATCAACAGCGCCCTCTCCAAGCCGCGCCTGGGCAGCTACAAGAGCCTCTCGGACGCCAACGCCTCCCTCAAGGTCGCCCACAAGGAGCTGCTCGGCGCCAAGCGCGAGGACGTGCTGCGCCAGCTTGAGGTGGTCTATGAGGGCATCGAGGCCTACGCCGACGAGAAGGACGTGAGCCTCTCCAAGATTGGCCAGAAGAAGCTCGAGCGCAAGAGCGCCATCAATGACGCCAAGACCCTCACGAGGCTCGACGCCCTGGTGAGCAACCTCACCACAGACCAGAGCGCCCTGTACGCAGACATCGAGCGCGAGCACGAGCGCACCCACCGCCCCGCCCCCGCCCGCACGGGCCTCACCGCCACGTCCCATGTGACGCCCGCGGCCGGCACCGCCCAGGCGCCCGCGGCCAGCACCGCCCAGACGGCCACAACCACCACGCCCGCCGCCACGCCCACGGCTCCCCAGCCCCGCGTGAGGAACGTGAGCCGCACCACCGTCTTCACCCCGCGCAGCCTTGCGAGCGAGCAGGAGATTGACGCCTACCTCGCCCGCGCCCGCGAGGCGTTACTCGCAAGCCTTGCCGGAAACGACGCCATCAAGCTCAACTAACGCCCCAAAGGAGTGGCCATGGATACCAAGAGCCTCGAGAAGTTCTGCCCCTGGGCGCGCGTGCATCTCATGGAGGGCGTGCACCGCCGCTGCCTCGTCTTTGGCCTGGACGACGCGGGCCGCGCCGCCGCGGGGCCGGAGGCAGACGTGGTGGCGGGCCGCGTGCTCACCGCCGCGCAGAAGGCCCAGCGCGCCTCCCTCATGCGCCAGATAGAGGCCCTGGCCCAAGACCAGGACGCCAACGACAAGAAGGCCCCCAGCCCCTACGAGCGCTTTGTGGCCGCCGAGGCCTACGGATGGTTCAACCGCCTTGCCGCCCTGCGCTACATGGAGACCAAGGGCTACCTGACGGGCGGCATGCGCCTGCTCTCCGCCCAAGACGGCTCCTTTGACCCAGAGTGCCTCACGCGCGCGGGCGAGGTTGAGCTCGAGGGCCTGAGCGCAGAGGAGGCCGTTGAGCTGGCGAGCGAGGGCAAGGACGACGAGCTCTTCCGCCGCACCATCGTGGCCCAATGCAACGAGCTCGCCCGCAGCCTGCCCACCGTCTTTGGCCGCGTGAGCGCCGCAGACGCCCTTACCCTGCCCGACGGCCTGCTGCTTAAGAACGAGACCAACGTGGCCTACCACCTCGTGGCGGACCTGCCGGAATGGGACGAGGACGGCAACCCCACCGGTCAGTGGGACAACGTCGTGGTCCTGGGCTGGATGTACCAGTTCTACAACTCCGAGGTAAAGGACGCCTTCTTCAAGG
>CAVJWS010000158.1:0-2008 GCA_963653485.1 Prevotella sp. CAG:279 | reverse complement strand
ACGTTGCCGTTCTCGTCCTGTACGTAGCACTCGCTGGCCTGGGCCTGCGCGGGGATGGCCAGCGCGCAGGCAAGCACGGCGAAGACGAGCGCGATGGCTAGGAGCGGCAGACGGTGGATTTTATGCTGTGGCATGCGAGCTTCCATGGCGTTCTCCTTCGGGCACGGCTAGGCGCTTGGACTCTTTCCAGTTTAGCGCCTTCAGCTGAGGTTAAGCGGCGTGGTGCGGAGCTGAAGCGCTTCGGTCACGCGCCGCAGGCAAGGTAGCTCGATGCTGGGCACGAAGCGAAGGACACGCGGGCCCTATAATCTCGCACGAGGAAAACTCGATGCCAGGAGTGGGAAGAGGGGGCGCTCAAGCGCCAAGCGGGCTGTCCCGTTCTTCACCGATGGCATCGTGAGAACGCATGCGGGTGGCTCCTTGGCCTGTCAGGTCAAATGAGCAATAAACCGCAGGTATAGCAAGCGGGGCGTCAACCGCAAATGGCTGACGCCCCGCTTTTGTTAGTCACTTCAGCGCATACACGCAATGCAGGGAATTCGCACTACGCCGTAGCAGCACGCGATTCGCGCCCCTCACGCCGCGCGCGCAGCTCGCGACCACGCGACATGCTCGCGCATCGCACGCTACGTCCGCCCCTCACGCGCGGCTGACGCCGCTCGTCCTACGCCTGCGCGGTGCCCTCGGCCTCGTTGGCCTTGGTGCCGGCGACCTGCGCCTCCTTGACGCCCATGGCGGCAATCTGCGTGGCGGCGGCGATGCCGGCGGCCTTCTCGCGCTCCAGGCGACGCTCGGCCCACACGCGGTTGGGCAGGCCAAAGAGGTCCATGAAGCCCTTGGCGGCCGTGCGGTCGAAGGTGTCACCCTTGTCATAGGTGGCCAGGCCGAAGTCGTACATGGAGCTGTCGGCGCGGCTGCCGGTGACGGTGCAGTTGCCCTTGTACAGGTGCAGGCGAACCTCGCCGGTGACGGTCTTCTGGGTGCTGGCAAAGAAGGCGTCGAGCGCGTCCTTGAGCGGCGAGTACCACAGGCCGTTGTAGACCTGACGGCTCCAGTCGTGCTCGAGCTGCAGCTTGGTGTGCAGCACGTCGCCCGGAAGGCACAGGCACTCGAGCTGCTTGTGGGCCATGATGATGGCCAGGGCGCCCGGCTGCTCGTAGCACTCGCGGCTCTTGAGGCCCACGAGACGGTCCTCGATCATGTCGATGCGGCCAAAGCCGTGGCTGCCGACGATCTTGTTGAGCGCGGCGATGAGGTCGAACAGCTTCATGCGCTGGCCGTCGATGGAGACGGGCAGGCCCTCCTCAAAGCCGAGCACGACGTCGCGGCCCTCGTCCGGGGCGTCCTCGGGGTTGACGGTGAGCGCCCAGGCCCCGTCGGGAGCGGCGTTCCAGGGATCCTCGAGCACGCCGCACTCGATGGCGCGGCCCCAGACGTTCTCGTCGATGGAGTACGGGTTCTCCTTGGTGGCGTCAACGAAGATGCCGTGCGCCTGGGCGTACTCGATCTCGCTGGAGCGCGTGGTGAGCTCCCAGCTGCGCACGGGGCCGAGGATCTCGAGCGTGGGGTCGAGGGCCTTGCACTCGAGCTCGAAGCGCACCTGGTCGTTGCCCTTGCCGGTGCAGCCGTGGCAGATGGCGACGGCGCCCTCCTTCTGGGCGACCTTCACGAGGTGGCGGCAGATGGCCGGACGGGACAGGGCGGAGAGCAACGGGTACTTGTTCTCGTACATGCCGTTGGCGTAGATGGCCTTGGCGATGAAGTCATCGGCGAACTCGTCGCGGATGTCGACGTCGTAGGCGGCCACGGCGCCGAGGCTCTTGGCCTTCTCGTTCACCGCGTCGATGTCGGAGCGCTCCTCGGAGGGCTGGCCGAGGGCGGCGATGCAGGAGACGACGTCATAGCCGTCGTCCTGCAGGTACTTGAGCAGGCAGGAGGTGTCGAGGCCACCGGAATACGCGAGGACGACCTTACCCTTTTCGGACATGTGAGACTCCTTTGCTAGAAG
>CAVJWS010000157.1:0-2032 GCA_963653485.1 Prevotella sp. CAG:279 | reverse complement strand
AGATGCCCTTGAACTTCGACCTCGAGTACACCGACGCCGACGGCTCCAAGAAGCGCCCCATCATGCTTCACCGCGTCTGCTTTGGCTCCATCGAGCGCTTCATCGGCATCCTCATCGAGCACTACGCCGGAAAGTTCCCGACCTGGCTGGCCCCTGTGCAGGTTGACGTCCTGCCCGTCTCCGAGAAGAGCCGCGCCTACGCCCACGAGGTGGCCGACAAGCTCGACGCCGCCGGCATCCGCGTGAAGGTTGACGACCGCGACGAGAAGATCGGCTACAAGATCCGCGAGGCCCGCAGCACCGACCGCGTGCCCTACATGCTCATCCTGGGCGAGAAGGAGGTCGAGGCCGGCAACATCTCCGTGCGCGACCGCTCCAACGAGACCAACCCGAGCACGGTGGAGGACTTCATCGCCGCCATCACCGCCGAGATTTCCGAGCGTCGCAGCTAGTCTTGCTGTGAGTCTCAACATCGACATCTTTGAGGGGCCTCTCTCGCCGTGCGGCGGGGGAGGCCCCTCCTTGTCTGCACTGCTTGAGCTGCAGACAACCATGGACGCGAACGAGTGGCGACGCATTTCCGACGCCGCGCAGGTGGTGGCCAACTATCTGGCGTGCCATCCTGCGGTGGCCGAGCTGCGCTATCCCGGCCTTACCAGCGACCCGGACTACCAAGAGGCGTCCGGCACCTTGCGCGGCGGCTTTGGCCCCGAGCTGCACCTGCGCCTTGCAAACGACGCCCGTTGGTGTCGCTACATCGCTACTGACGAACCCGCTGCTGCGCAGGTTTTGGCCCTCGAGGATACAATGCCATCGCGGTGAGCGGTAGGTATTTGGGGGTGAGCGGTTGGCGCGTGTTGCTGGCGAAAAATAATTTCCGTTCTCACCTGCAAAAACGCTATATGCAAAAGTCGCTTTGGCCTGCGCGGCCCCATGCTGGGGTTGATTGCAGGCCTTATTCATTCTGTATACAAACTAGCTGCAAATATATGCATCCATACCAAACATTGACCAGAAAAACGTGAGCAACCAAGCGTTGTCCAAACTGTCCAAAATGACTAGAAAAGCCTATGCAACTGCAGGTAGATGGCTTAGTTCACAAACAATGACCCAAATCTGAGCTTCCTTCTCGGCTATCATTGTCCTTGTGGACCGAGCTCTCCTTTATGCATGGCTCTCCAGTGTGTCCGTGCGAGGCCGGCTCGCTTCACAAGCGTGTTGCCAATGGTCAAACGGGTGACGGAAACGCCGTCCCCACGAACCAATCTGGAGGTAGCTATGGCAAAGGCGGAGAAGGTCATCGACAGCCTCGATGCCCTGAGCTCGCGACTCGCCAGCATGCGCAAGGCTCAGGCCGAGTTCGCAACGTTCTCCCAGGAGCAGGTAGACAAGATCTTCCACGCGGCGGCTATCGCGGCCAACAAGGCCCGCATCCCGCTTGCCAAGATGGCGGTCGAGGAGACCGGCATGGGCATCGTGGAGGACAAGGTCATCAAGAACCACTACGCGGCCGAGTACATCTACAACAAGTACAAGAACATGAAGACCTGCGGCGTCATCGAGGACGACCCGGCCTTCGGCTACAAGCGCATCGCCGAGCCCATCGGCATCGTCGCGGCCGTCATTCCCACCACCAACCCGACGTCCACGGCCATCTTCAAGACGCTCATCTGCCTGAAGACCCGCAACGCCATCCTCATCTCGCCGCACCCGCGCGCCAAGGCCTGCACCATCGAGGCCGCCCGCATCGTGCGTGACGCCGCGGTTGCCGCCGGCGCCCCCGAGGGCATCATCGACTGGATTGCCCAGCCCTCCCTCGAGCTCACCAACGAGCTCATGCGCTCGGCCGACATCATCCTGGCCACCGGTGGCCCCGGCATGGTCCAGGCCGCCTACTCCTCGGGCAAGCCCGCCCTGGGCGTCGGCCCCGGCAACACCCCGGTGATCATCGACTCCACGGCCGACGTCAAGCTCGCCGTCAACTCGATCATCCACTCCAAGACCTTCGACAACGGCATGATCTGCGCCTCCG
>CAVJWS010000156.1:0-2093 GCA_963653485.1 Prevotella sp. CAG:279 | reverse complement strand
TGAGCGTGGGCGGCTGGCTGAGCCCGCTGCCTGAGGCAGACCGCGAAGCGGGCTGGCCGAAGGCCGGGGCGAAGACAGACGCACTAAGCGAGCCCGCAGCCGCAACGGTTGACCCGCAGGGGCGCGCACGGGCCCCGTGGCACGACCGAGCCGGCGGAAGCGACCGGAGCGGCGGGGCTTCCGCGCTGGCCAACCCTTGGTTGCTTAGCGGCGTCGCGTGGCGGCCCTGGGCCGCTGGGCGGGGGCAGATAAAAGTTCTTCTCGGCAGCTTCTCGCCGTTTTTCTCCACGGTTGAGCTGGAGGGCGCTCACGAGGTGGGCGCGAACCTCTCGCCCGGTGAGTGATTCCCTCAAAGAATGCCGAGGTCAGAGGGCATATTTATGGGTAGGCTCTAGGGTACCTGGAAGCTACGTGGAAGCGAGGTAGACATGGGCAAGGCTTGGAAGGAACCGGCGAGGGACGCGCGCTTTATGTGCGACGACGGCGTGGTGCGCACGTGGGGCGAGCTCGTGCAGAACATCGAGGCGGACGTGTACCCGAGCTGCGAGGGCGACTACGAGACGCTGCTGTGGTGCTTCGGCGCCGAGCCGGTGGCGTAGGGTTTTCTCGGCGGTTCTCGACCGTCTGGGCGCGAGGGGCGTCGGCTGTTGCGGCCGCCGCCCCTTTTCGCGTGCGGGCGGGGTTCTCGGTGGGGCGAGGGACTGTGCGGCGGGTAAGGGCCTCTCTGGCACCACGACGGTGCGCGTGGTCGAGTGAGGGCTTCTTGGCAGCGCAAGGGTCTGCGTCGTGCGGATAAGGGCGTTTCGCTCGTTGCGTCGCCATGGGCGGCAAGAGCGCGGGCGTCTCGATGGCATGGGCGTTCGGGTGCTTCTCGGCCGTGGCGACGTATTGCGCAGGCAAGGGATTCTCGATCATCTCGGCATGCTGGGCGAGCAAGGACTTCTCGACCGTCTCGACGTCCTGCGGGCCAAGGGTTCTTCGACAGTCTCGACGGCACGGTCGGGCGGGTTTCTCGGCAGGGGGCGGACGGTATAATCGGGCACGTTCTTCTCGGGAAAGGGTCTCTTGGCATGGAGCAGGTCATGGCCGCGCTGGGCGGCGCTCTTGGGGGCGTTCACCCCTTCGTCCTCTACCTCGTGGTTATCAACGTCGTCACGTTCGCGCTCTTCGCCATCGACTACGCGATCGTGTGCCGGAACCGCGACGAGGACACGGGCCTCATGAACGGCGGCGTCATGGCCCTCTTCGCCGTCGCGGGCGGCGCGGCCGGGATGCTCGCCGCGCTTCTCGTCTTCACGCGCGGGCGCATGAACAAGCACAACATCGCGTGGTGGTTCAGCGCCATCGCCTGCCTGGTTGCGTGGGCGGCCGTCCTTCTCGTCTGGAGCGGCGCCGTGAGGGTGGGCACGGGCTCGCTGGGCACGTTCGATTTGACCGTCCTGGGTGGCCTCGGCGCGTACTACGCCCTCGTCAACGTCGCCACGTTGGTCGTGTTCTGCGTTGACAAGAGAAAGGCCGTGAACCATGGCAGCCGCATCCCCGAGGCCGTCTTGCTTGGCCTCTCTCTCGCGGGCGGGGCGGTCGGCGGGATCGTCGGGATGAGGGTCGCGCGGCACAAGACGCGCAAGTGGTACTTCAGGTACGGCCTTCCCGCGTTCGTCGTGCTGCACCTGGCGCTGCTCACGCTCGCGCACTGTGCGGGGGCGTTCTAGCGCGGACGGCGGCCCCGAGGGTTCGCACGCGGTGATGGCCCCGGCCGCCGCCGGTGATATCGCCGGTGGCTGGGGGTCTGCCCCCGCCGGCTGCCCAGGGACGACGCGCGGCGACGCGGGCAAGCCGGAAAACGCAAGCGCGGATGCCCCAGAGCGCAGGGCGCTGGAGCCGCTGCGAGGGCGTGACGCGGGGGCCGGGCGCGCCCAAAGGTTGACTCGCGACAGGCCGCGGGTGAGCGTAGGCGGCTGGCTGAGCCCGCTGCCTGAGGCAGACCGCGAAGCGGGCTGACCGAAGGCCGTGGCGAAGACAGACGCACTAAGCGAGCGCGCGGCCGCAACGGGAGACTCGCAGGGGCGCGCACGGGCCCCGTGGCACGACCG
>CAVJWS010000155.1:0-2126 GCA_963653485.1 Prevotella sp. CAG:279 | reverse complement strand
GTGGAGAAGCGGCGCAGCACCGAGAATTTCCGCAACGTCGAGGCGCAGCTGACCGACGCCGGACACGAAGTGGCGACGTCGATTCGCTTGGCATCGATCGAACGGCTGCGCGAACCGCTGTCGTCGCTGTCGGAAGCCGAGCGCGAAGAGCTGATCGGCCTGGCTCGCCGGGCGACCGAGCTGCTCCGCAAGGTGAAGCTGTCGTAAGGAGATGAGGTAGGAGCGCGGGTTTTATTGGCTGGTTTTGCTTCGGGCTGTAGCGGCTTTTCTTGTCGCCCCATATAATCGAAGCAATAGACATGACGAACGAAGGAAAGGAGGCTGCGCGATGGCGAAACTGAACGCCGAGGTGCTCGAGTGGGCCGTTCGCCGCAGCGGCCTTTCCGACGAGCAGGTCGTCAAGGCATTCCCCAAATACCATGCCTGGCTGGACGGCTCCTGGAAGCCGACCGTAAAGCAGCTGCGCGACTTCGCGAGCAAGACCCACGTGAGCGTGAGCGAGCTCTTCGGCAGCGAGCTGCCCGACTACGCGCTGCAGATCGCCGACTTCCGCACGGTGGGCGACGCGCCCGCGCAAGACCCGAGCCCCGAGCTCTTCGACACCGTGGACGCCATGATGGGCAGGCAGGACTGGATGCGGGACTACTTCCTGCACGAGGGGTACGCCCCCATCGCCTTCGTGGGCTCCTACCGAGGGGCCGAGCGCAGCGAGAAGACGAGGGCACGAATCGTCGCCGACCTGCGCGAGCTGCTGAAGCTCGACGAGGGCTGGGCCGCGGTCTGCAAGACGGTTGCCGAGGCGCTCAAGACGCTCAAGGACCGCGTGGAGGCGGCCGGGATCTCCGTGGTCATCAACGACGTGGTGAACGACAACACGCACCGGACCCTGGACGTGGACGAGTTCAGGGGGTTCGTGCTGGCCGACGACATGGCACCGATCGTCTTCATCAACGGGCGCGACGCCAAGAGCGCGCAGGCCTTCACCCTGGTGCACGAGCTGTGCCACCTGGCCTTCGCCCAGACGGGCGTGAGCAACGCGCCCGACGACGGGGACAGCGACGTTGCCGTGGAGCGGTTCTGCAACGCCGTTGCCGCCGACTTCCTGGTGCCGACGAGCATCCTCGCAGACAGGCTCGACGGCGCGGCCTCGGGCGCCTACCCCGCGCTCAAGGCCGTGGCCCACGCGTGCAAGGTCAACTTTATCGTTGCCGCGCGCAAGGCCAAGGACACGGGCCTCATCGACGAGGAGACCTTCTTCGCCGCCTGGAGACGCTACAAGGACGACGTGCCCGAGGCCGCCAAACCCGGCAAGGGCGGGGGCAACTACTTCCTGAGCAAGCAGTACAAGCTGGGCAGCGTGTTCTCCGAGGCCGTGCTCACCGCCGTGCACAGCGATTACCTGAGCTACCGCGACGCCTACGACCTGACCGGCCTGAGCGCCCCGAGCTTCAAGACCTACTTCGAAGAGGTGGCGTGACGTTGGAACGCTACCTCCTCGACTCGAATATCTTCATAACGAGCGAGCACCAAATACCGCAGGACATCTTCGAGGGCTTCTGGCACGAGCTGGGTGCCTGCCTGGAGTCGGGCACGGCGGTGCTGCACCAGACGGTGGCAGACGAGCTCAAGCGCAAGCAGGACCCCTTGGTCGAATGGATTGAGGGCCTGGACGGCGTCGAGCCGATGCCCGCGTCGGACAAAACGCTGGAGAAGTACCTTGAGGTGTGCGCCTGGGCCGACGGTCAGGGCTACAATCCACAAGCGCTTCGTGAGTTCAAGGACGAAAGCCGCGCGGATGCATGGCTCTGCGCCGAGGCTCTGGCGAGTGGTTTAACGCTAGTGACCTACGAGACTCGGCTGAACAGCCTAAAAAAGGTGAAGATCCCCAACGTCTGCGAGGGCTTGGGCGCGCGCTACGTCAACGGATTCGACTTCGTGCGAGCACAGGGCTTTAAGTTCTAGATAAGCTAGCGTTGCCGCTGCTGTGGAGCCTTTGCCGCCTGCGCTGGCCGGCAGACCGGGCGTGCGCGGGCGTGGAGCACAAACGAATAGGACGGCGAAAGGGCGGCGCATGAAGCGGATATTGGTGTTGGCGACGGGCGGGACCATCGCGTCGGCCGATGCGG
>CAVJWS010000154.1:0-2262 GCA_963653485.1 Prevotella sp. CAG:279 | reverse complement strand
GAGCGTCCGGCTGATAACCGGGAGGTCACAAGTTCGAACCTTGTCGGGCCCACCACCTTTTCGCCAATAAACGCCCCAGCGTGAGCGAGTCGCCGCTGGGGCGTTTATTACTAACTAGGCGGTTTTGGCGCGCAGGAACATGGACGGCTACCGTATCATGTTCACCACATGCGGGGACGTAGCTCAGTTGGGAGAGCGCGGGCTTTGCAAGCCTGAGGTCGTGGGTTCGATCCCCATCGTCTCCACCAGCAAAAGTAGGGCGGGCCGGGTTTCTCGGTCCGCCTTTTCTCTTGGGTTTGTCTCGAGTACCATCTCCCCAGACAACCTCGCACGGAAGGGCAAAAGCATGGCAGAAGAGCACAACGCCTCCGGTGGCGTCTCGGCGGCAACCGACGAGCTCGGCTCGACCCTCATGGGCGAGGCCTTGGACCGCCTTGCCGAGGGGAGCGAGCTCTCGGTGGTGGCCTCTGCCATCGACGCCGCCGGCCAGCGCATGACCTGCGAGTTTGACGAGGACTCCGTCGAGCAGTGCCTTGACGCCGCCCGCGAGTGGGTGCGTCACGGCGCCCGCGGCGAGGACAACTCCCGCGTCATCGGCAAGCTCACGAGCTACGCCATCGCCTACCCCGGCGCCGTCGCCGACGAGGACGACCTCTTCCGCGATGCCCTCATCCTCGAGTTTGGCGAGAAGGGCGCCGAGTGCGGCTACTCCGCCTTCTCCTTTGTTGAGGGAATCGGCACCGGCGACGGCCTGGCCTACACCGACCCCCTGCCCGCCGGCGAAACCGACTGCCTGCTCTAGGAGGAGCTAGCGCGGCTGGCGGCTTGAGGACAAAGTCCGGCCGCGTTCCGTTGCTGCCGCTCGCCGTTGTAGGGGAGTGCGGGGTAAAGCGCGGTTCTCGAATCAGCCTTGCTTCCCGCGTTGTTGAACCCCGCCAGCCATCCCGACCCTTCGCCGCCGGCGTGTCCCGAGCCGCTTCTCGCGTGATACCTCGATGAATGCGCCCTTGCCGGCCGCTGTGAGCCGCTTGTGGCGCTAAACTAATCCGTTGGCCGAGAAGTCGGCCGAGATTTGCCATAACGCGCGCCGTGTGGCGCGCCGTACGAGATAAGGAAAGCCATGCGCCAGGAAAGCCTACGCAACATCGCCATCATCGCCCACGTCGACCACGGCAAGACCACGCTCGTGGACAAGCTCCTGCGCGCCACCGACGCCTTCCGCGAGAACCAGCAGGTCGAGGAGCGCGTGCTCGACTCCAACGACCAGGAGCGCGAGCGCGGCATCACCATCCTGGCCAAGAACATCTCCATCGAGTACAAGGACGTCAAGATCAACGTCATCGACACCCCCGGCCACGCCGACTTCGGCGGCGAGGTGGAGCGCGTGCTCAAGATGGCCGACGGCGCCCTGCTGCTCGTCGACGCCTTCGAGGGCCCGATGCCGCAGACCCGCTTCGTGCTGCGCCACGCCATCGACGCTGGCCTGTCCATCATGATCGTCGTGAACAAGATCGACCGTCCGGGCGCCGACCCCGAGAAGGCCTACAACGACTGCCTCGACCTCATGGCCGACCTCGGCGCCACCGACGAGCAGCTCGAGTTCGCCATGGAGCACGTCGTCTACGCCTCCGCCATGAACGGCTTCGCCCGCCTCGATCCGGCCGACGACAACGACAACATGTACCCGCTGCTCGACATGATCGTCGAGGACATGCCGGCCCCCGAGGTCGACATCGCAGGCCCGCTGGCCATGCAGTGCGTCACCATCGACCACTCCGAGTACGTCGGCCGCATCGGCATCGGCCGCATCTACTCCGGCACCATCCACAACGGCGACAAGATCCTCGTCGTGAAGAACGACGGCAGCCGCGCCACCGCCACCGTCAAGCAGCTCTTCACCTTCGACTACCTCGGCCGCAAGGAGTGCGACGAGGTCGGCGCCGGCGACATCGCCGCCGTGGTGGGCATCGACCGCACCGACATCGGCGACGTCTACACCGACCCGGACAACCCCGTCGAGCTCGACCCCATTGAGATTGACCCGCCGACCCTCTCAATCGTCTTCGAGGCCTCCACGAGCCCGCTCGTGGGCCGCGAGGGCGACATCGTGGGTGCCCGCCAGCTCAAGGAGCGCCTCATGACCGAGGCCGAGAACAACGTCACCATGCGCATCGAGGAGCTGCCCGACAAGACCGGCGTCGAGGTGGCCGGCCGCGGCATCCTGCACCTCTCCGTCCTCATGGAGTCCATGCGCCGCGAGGG
>CAVJWS010000153.1:0-2292 GCA_963653485.1 Prevotella sp. CAG:279 | reverse complement strand
GACCATCCCCGCGCCCTCCATGCTGCACCTCATCCCCTGCGTGCGCGGCGCGGCCCACTACCAGCCCATCGAACGCTACGCCGACGAGAGCGTCCTGTTCGACGACATCGTCGAGGCCTACCGCGACGCCGTCCTTGCCTTCTATGACCACGGCTGCCGCTACCTGCAGTTTGACGACACCAGCTGGGGCGAGTTCTGCGACCCGGACAAGCGCGCCGCCTACGCCGAGGCGGGCATAGACGTGGACGAGGTGGGCCGCAAGTACGTGGACGCCATCAACCGCATCCTCGAGGTCAAGCCGGCCGACATGACCATCGCCACGCACATCTGCCGCGGCAACTTCCGCTCCACCTGGTTCTCCTCCGGCGGCTACGAGCCCGTTGCCGAGATTCTGTTCGGCGGCGCCAGCTACGACGGCTTCTTCCTGGAGTACGACTCCGACCGCTCGGGCGACTTTGCCCCGCTGGCCCACATCAAGGACCAGGTCGTTGTGCTGGGCCTCGTGACCTCCAAGTTCCCGGAGCTCGAGGACGAGGACGAGGTCATCGCCCGCATCAACGAGGCCGCCAAGTACGTCCCGCTCGAGCAGCTGCGCCTCTCCACCCAGTGCGGCTTCTCCTCCACCGAGGAGGGCAACGTGCTGACCGAGGACGAGCAGTGGGCCAAGATCGCCCTGGTCAAGCGCATCGCCGAGCGCGTCTGGGGCGAGTAGCGCAAGGCTGGCGGCACAGCGAGACGCGTCATAGCGCTGAGCGCCACCGCAGGGTTACATCTCGACGGTTGCAAGGCGCAACCTCTAAACACCGGGGGCCGGCGGCTACATGCCACCGGCCCCTTCTTTGTGTCGGCTGCGAATAAAGGGCACCTCAATCCCTGCGCATTCGTTGTGGTGGGGGAGTATCCCGCGTATTTATGTTCGCCTCTGTGGCTATACTGGTGAATGCATATTGCGCGACCGTGGACGAGCAACCTCGTTCAAGGAACGAAAGGGATCCAGAATGGCAATCACACCCGCAGAAATCGACCAGCTCACCTTCTCTCCCTCCAAGCACGGCTATGACACTGACGAGGTTGACTCCTTCCTCGAGCGTCTGTCCGGCGAGGTCGACGCGATGCTTCAGAAGATCGCCGACCTCAAGGGTCGTCTGAACGCCTCCGAGCAGCAGCTCGCTGCCGCCCAGGCCCAGGTTGCCCAGCTCCAGAGCCAGGCTGCCGCCCCTGCGGTGCCCGCCCTCGCCCCCGTGGCCGAGCCCGAGCCCGTTGCCGCCCCCGTCACCACCACCGCCTCCGAGAGCCAGATCTCCAAGGTCCTCATCGTGGCCCAGCAGTCCGCCGACCAGATGGTGGCCGAGGCCCGTGAGAACGCCGAGAAGATCCGCAACGAGGCCGACCAGAAGGCTCGCGAGGTCATCCGCCAGGCCCTGGCCGAGAAGCAGAGCGAGATTGACGAGATGGACCGTCTCAAGGCCTCCCGCGAGGAGTTCCGCGAGCAGTACAAGGCCCTTCTCCAGCACTTCATGGACGACGCCGACAACGCCTTCTCCGCTCAGCTCACCTCGAGCCGCCCGACGGGCTCCGCTGCCGTCGCCGCTCCCGTGGCCAAGCCGGTCGTTGACGCCGACGCCACGGTGCTCGCCCAGCCGGCCCAGCTTCCGGTCTCCGGCGCCGACCTCGATGACCTGGACTAGCCTCTAGGCCAGCCGGGACATAGCATCGCCAAGGGGCGGGCCATCGGGCTCGCCCCTTTTCGTTGCGTATGGACGCTTGGCGCCGGGGTAGCCGGCGTTGCATCTGGGTGTGCTTGAGAGGGGCCATGGGGTAAGGAGCCCTGCGCGTCATCAGCTTCGCCGGCGTTAGCGCGTGACCGGAGCTCGCTCATCGAATCCCCGATTGTGGCCAGGCAATTCTCATGCGAGACGTAATTCGCCCAATGAAGAGCGCGTTGCGTCACCAAGGCAGAAAAAGGGCGAGGTGGGCCTATGAGCCGGGTTCTGTCGTGGACGACCATTTATCTACGAGCAACGTTACCGTTGCCCTCTAGCGCGCAACCCGAGCGCGGTGCGGGCCACACCATGGCGCTCCTATTTGCGTTTGCTCCGGATGGGGCTTGCCAAGCCGCCGTGTTGCCACGACGCTGGTGGTCTCT
This sequence comes from Prevotella sp. CAG:279, assembly GCA_963653485.1. Lineage (GTDB taxonomy): Bacteria > Actinomycetota > Coriobacteriia > Coriobacteriales > Atopobiaceae > Parolsenella. The sequence continues at coordinate 146 of CAVJWS010000153.1, read as the reverse complement.
TACACCACCGTTTCAGCTTTTCCCTTAACGGGCGAACCCGCCAGTGGGAGTCTTCTTTTCTGCGGCGCTTTCCGTCGGGTTACCCCGCCTGGCCGTTAGCCAGCATCCTGCCCTGTGGAGCCCGGACTTTCCTCATGGCGCGCGAT
>CAVJWS010000152.1:0-2344 GCA_963653485.1 Prevotella sp. CAG:279 | reverse complement strand
CTTCCAGCGCACGCCCTTGGCCGCCCCGACGGCTGCGGCATAGAGGTTGTCGAGGGCTGCGGCCCTGGCGAGCGACAGACCCTCGCATCTCCTGGCCCTGTTCGCGGCCCTCTTGGCGTCGCGCCTGGCGCGCCTGGCCGCGTGCCGCTCCTCGCTGTTCAAAGTGGCGCCCCGCACGGCCTCCGCATTCTCGCGGCGGCGCTCGCAGGCCGCTTGGGGAGGGGCGATGAAACGGTGCAGAGCGCCGAAGCGCACCGCCATGCAAGCAGCGGTCCGCCCTCCCGGCGGGGCGCAGGTTTGCGGGCAGATGCCCGGACGGCGGCCCTCCCTTCCTCATTCGCTCTGAGCGCGCCTTTGCGGGCGAGCTGTCTGGCAAGTATGGGCAATCCGGGGCGGGGGCGAACCCAGTCGTTAGCCGCGTCGTTGTTGTTGGCGTTGCCGTTGTTGTTGACGTTGCACACGCTGGACGAGGAGCCGGACGAGACCGACCGGAGCCACCAGTGGCTGCGGTTATCGAGAGCCGTCGTTCCCGACATTTTACCGCTTCCCCCGGCCGATGAGCTTGACCTTGTCGCGCGCGCCCTTGAGCAACCCCGTCTCTCGCTCGCAAAGCTCGAGCATCCGTGCGAAGGCTCGGGCGTGCTGCGGGTCTCCCTTGCGGCGGTAGACCTCGAGGTAGGCCTGCGCGTCCTGGCGCAGCTGCTCCACGTCGGCGATCGCGAGCGTGAGGTATCGGCGGCGGGCAGACACGTTCTCCTCGCTGTTGGGGTAGAAGGCGTCGGCGCGCACAATGTTATGCACGACCTCGCGGGCCGTGTCGGCCATGGGCACCGCGAAGGTGAACCGGCGCGACTTCGGTATGGCGCTGCCGGACACGAGCATCAGCACCTCGATGCGAAGCTCGACGGCCTGGTTGTAGAACTCGAACTCGCTCAGCTTGCGACGTCTCTCGGGGACTCCGCTCAAGATCGCCTCTCCTCTCGTCTAGATGGGCCGGGCGCAAGGCCCGGCCCGGTCGGGTGATAGGTACGGGCAGCTTCGCTACCCTAGGAGGAAGCCGGGGCGGGGGCGAACCCAGCCGTAAGCCGCGTCGTAGCAGTCGGCGGTGCCGCGGTTGTTGACGTTGCACACGCTGGACGAGGAGCCGGACGAGACCGACCGGAGCCACCAGTGGCTGCGGGTTCCGTTGAGGCGGTGCGCCGTGTCGCGGAACAGGTCGAACTGGCAGTCGAGGCCGACGGAGTAGCCCTTGGTTCCCCAGACGAGCTGCCCATACACCTCGGTCTCGGACAGGCTCCACACCTTGCCGATGTCCGCCCACGACCAGCCGTTGGAGTCGGTGAGCGAGCCGGACGCGCTGTAGCGCTCCTCGAGCAGCACGCGCTGCGTGAGCAGGTACTTGGTCAGGCCCTCCGGCAGGCATCCCGCGAAGGCGGTCTCCCAGCCCTTGAGCTGCGAGCAGGTGTACGGGTGCTTGTCGCTCGAGGTGCCCTGGTTGGTGTTGGTCGCGTTCCAGGGCAGGTAGCTAGAGTTCGCCACTCCCGAGTAGCTGGACGATACCGCCACGGGCGCGCTCGCCACGAAGGCGATGTGATGGCCCTTGGCCGTGTCGCCGCACTGGTAGTACGGGTCGAAGTGCGCGATGAGGAAGCGCACGGACTGCTGGCCCGCCACGGCGGACGCCGAGACGAGCGGCACGTCGATGTAGTCTCCGACGCGCAGCCCCGCGAAGTTGTTGTTGGCCGCGCGCTTGTGCAGCGCGTCGTAGACCGTGCCCGTGCCGATCTCGGACGCGAGCAGGGTCGCGAGGTTCTGCCCGCCGTACTTGCCGATCAGGCTCTGGCGGTTGTACTCGGCGGAGTCGATCGCCGAGGTCGCGTTGGTCCGGGCGGTGTCATCCGCCAGGCTGTAGGTGGTACCGCCCACCACCAGGCTCTTTGCGTCTGCCATGTCTTGAATCCTCTCTTACTTGAACGTAAGCACGGTGCCGGAGGCCGTGCAGGTTGAGCCGAATGTGAGCTTCGTGCCGCTGGCCGTCGCCTTCGAGGCCGGGCAGAACACGCGGGTGTCCATGACGTAGAACTCGCCCTTGAGGTCGGAAACCATCGAGGCGAGCCTGGCGTTCTCAGCCTTGAGCGCCGCCACGTCCGTCTCGTTGGCCTGCCGGGCCGCGGCCGCAGCCGCGTTGGCCGACGTCGCGGCGGCGTTCGCGGCGTTGGTGGCCGTCTGAGCCGACTGCATGGCCGCCGCGTGATCGCCCTGGCGCTTGGACTCGGCCTTCTCGGCGCTCGCCTCGTAGGCGCTCCACTTTGCGTAGAGCGCGTCCATCTCGTCGCTGTACGAC
>CAVJWS010000151.1:0-2371 GCA_963653485.1 Prevotella sp. CAG:279 | reverse complement strand
TCTCCAAGGCCGAGCAGTACGCCAAGCTCCTCAACATCGAGGCCAACACCATGGTGTACATGACCAAGCACATGTACCTGCCGGCGCTGTTCGACTACTCCGGTGACATCGCCACCACCGTTGCCACCAAGGCCGAGCTTGGCATCGCCGCCAAGGCCGAGAAGGAGCTTGTCCAGACCCTCACCAACGGCATCGACAACATCACCGAGCTCGTTGCCGACCTCGAGGACAAGAACGCCGCCGCCCAGGCCATCGAGTGCCCCACCAAGCAGGACGAGGCCTACCGCGACTCCGTCATTCCGGCCATGGACGCCCTGCGCGCCGCCGTGGACGAGATGGAGAAGGTCTGCGGCCACGACTACTGGCCCGTCCCGAGCTACAACAAGATCCTCTTCTACGTGTAGCCACTGGCGCCAGCGCATAGCAAGCACGAGGGACCTCGCTTCGGCGGGGTCCCTTTTTGCGTTTGGCACGAGCCTGCGGGGACTTCGAGCCGTAGCCTCTTGCATGAATGGGGGCGCAGGCTCGCGAGGTCCGGACTTGCCGAATCGCGCCCAGGTCGTCCTCGCACGCCTCTTTGGGGCCAAATGGGAAGACCCCTTGGCTGCGAGGGTGGTAGCATGAAGGGGCCTGTGGCCTCTTGGCCCCATGGTGGCTTATGACGACTTCGGCCGCGGCCTTTTGGGCGCTTGCGGCCTGTGCAAGATGGGGGAGACATGCCTCGCTTTAGGTATCCCGATTCCGAGGGCGGCCAGCCTGCCGGCAACCACGACGGCAAGACGCAGCGCGCCCGCTACGCCGCCCATTCCGCGGCCGCCGGCCACGCCGCCGGGCGCCAGGGCTCCTATGCCCAGCAGGCTAACCTGTACGTGCCGGGCACCCAGCAGGGCAACCCCTATGTTGCCGGCGCCCAGAAGGCCCAGTACGGACAACAGGCCGAGTATGGCCAGGCTCGGCAGCCCAACCCCTACGCGGCCGGCGCCGATGCCGCCCAGGCCCCCTATGGCCAGCCCCAGGCGCATGGCTCCGCAGATGCCTACACGCCCTCTTCCAACCCCTACATCCCCGGCTCCTACAGCTCCGAGGACGATTACGGCTATGGCGACGGCGGCGCCAACACCTACGCGGCCGGCCCCGCCACCGGCGCGGTGCAGATGAACCACGAGCAGGTTGCGGTTGGCTCCCGCTCCCGCCGCAAGCGCGGCGCCGCGCCGCGCAAGCCCCGCCGTCGCGCGCCCATGGCCATCACCATCCTCATCGTGCTCGTGGTCCTCGCCGGCGGCGGGCTCTACCTCTACTTCAACCCGCCCCTGTACAACGTCAACGTCAACGGGGTCGACCACCTCGTGTCCTCCGGCGCCACCCTGCAAGACATGGTCGACGACGGCTTTGCCTCGCCCAAGGCCGGCAACCTGCTCGCCGTGGACGGGTCGGTGTGCCAGGAGGGCGGCGGCGACAAGTTCGAGGCCACGGTGAACGGGCAGTCCACCAACGACCCCACCTACGTGGTGCCCCGCAACGCCACCGTGCAGTTTGAGAACGGCAACGACGCCACCGAGGAGTACACCGAGACCACCGAGGCCGTCGCCTTTGGCACCTCGGGCCAGGACATGGACTCCTTCAACCTCTACTGGGCCGGCTCCATCCACATCTACTCAGAGGGCGAGGACGGCGAGCAGGTCGTCAAGACCGGCAAGACCTCCGGCATCAGCGTGACCGAGGTCACCAAGCAGCCCGTGGATGCGGGCTACCACGTCTACACCGCCAACACCGGTGACGACAAGGTCATAGCCCTCACCTTCGATGACGGCCCCTGGCCCACCACCACCTCCGAAATCCTCGACATCCTCAAGGAGAACGGGGCGCATGCCACCTTCTTCCAGATCGGCAACCAGATTGCCGAGAACCCTGACGTGGAGAAGCGCATCTACGAGGAGGGCCACCAGATCGGCACGCACACCTATGACCACGCGAGCGGCTCGGGCGGCGGCGTGGACCTCACCAAGATGAGCGCCGACGAGCAGGTCGAAGAGGTCGAGAAGGGCTTTAGCGCCATCGAGGACGCGCTGGGCACCACCGTCTCCCGCATCATGCGCGCGCCCGGCGGCAACTACCACGGCAGCATCATCACCAACCTCGCCAGCCACGTCACGGCCGAGATTGGTTGGGACGTCGACACCGAGGACTGGAGCCGCCCGGGCGCCCAGGCGATCGCCGACGCCATCCTGAGCGCCAAGAGCGGCGACGTGGTCCTCATGCACGACGGCGGCGGCAACCGCTCCCAGACCGTCGAGGGCCTGCGCATCGCCCTGCCGCAGCTCGTGGCCCAGGGCTACAAGTTCGTCACCATCGACGAGCTGCTCGCCTACGG
>CAVJWS010000150.1:0-2417 GCA_963653485.1 Prevotella sp. CAG:279 | reverse complement strand
AGGAGCTGGCGGACGAGCTCCGCCGGATGCCGGCGCTCATCACGCCGACCGAGCTTAGCGAGCTCACGGGCATGCACGTGAACAGCATCCGGCGCGGCATCAAGGAAGGCCGCATCCCCGCCGACAAGGTGAACGGGCGCTGGATGGTGCCGGCGGCGCTGCTGCTGCGCAACACGTTCCGCTACATGCAGGACGAGGACGGCATCGACCTGGCCGCGGCCGAGATCGCGGGCGCCCGCGAGCAGGCGCGCATGGACAAGCTGGCCGAGATGGAGCGAAAGAGCCTGGCCGAGCTGGACGACGCCGAGCGCGAGGTGGACAGGCTTCATGCCGCCTGGGAGCACGCGATGGAGCGCGCGGCCAGGGCGAAGTACCGCGCCGAGAAGGCCGCGGCGCGCGCCGTTGGCTGCGAGGTCGAGGAAGCCCACCGCGGCACCGGCGAGGACGGGGGTGCGGCATGCGTGGCGTAAACGATGGAGCTGCAGCTGCCGGCGCCGTTTCCGGCGGGTTTAGCGGGGCCGCTGCCTCCAAGTGGGCGAGCGTTCCCGAGGAGATGAAACGGCTTCCCCGTTGGGTGTGCTGGAGCCGCGTGGAGCGCGGCGGGCGCGCGACGAAGATGCCCGTGTGCGCGGCGACGGGCAAGATGGCGAGCTCGACCGACCCCGGGACCTGGTGCTCGTTCACGGTGGCGGTTGATTCCGTGGGGAAGTGGGGGACCGCCGGGATCGGGTTCGTGTTCGGCGGGGACCGGGCCTACACCGGTTTGGACTTGGATCACGTGCTGCACGACGGGGTTCTGGAGCCTGAGTATCAGTGGGTCGTCGATGCGGCGGACACGTACACCGAGGTTTCTCCCTCTGGCGACGGTTTGCACCTGTATTTCCGGGGTAGCAAGCCCGAGTGCGCTACGCGCTGCCGAAAAGGACCCGTCGAGATGTACGACCATGAGCGGTTCTTCACGGTTACCGGCAAGCCGTTCGGCGTTGCTCGCGCGTTGGCCGAGAGGCCCGTTGTGGTTGAGAAGGCGTACCGTACCTGGATCGAGCCCGAGGACGTGAGGCAGCCGACGCTCAACGACGTGCCCAGGGCGCCGATGCCGCCTGGTTACGGTGATGGTGCCGTTACTGGTAGCGGCGTTGGCGGTAACGGCGGCGGCGTCGCGGGCGGCGACGGATTCGGCACACCCGCCGACCTTTCCGACGAGGAGCTTATGGACCGGATGCTGCGCTCCGCCAACGGGGGCGAGATCCGCGCTTTGCTCGACGGCGACACGTCGGCACAGGGCGGCGACCATTCCGCGGCCGACATGGCGCTGTGCAACCACCTCGCCTTCTGGTGCGCCGGGGACGAGGCGCGGATGGACCGATTCTTCCGGGGCTCGGGACTCATGCGCGACAAGTGGGACACGCGCCGGGGCGGCACGACCTACGGGGCGCAGACGCTCGCCAACGCCGTGCGCAACGCGCGCGACTTCTATAAGCCCAGGCGCGCGAGGCGGCCCGACGGGTGGCGGCCCTCTCGGCAGCGGAACGTGCGGCAGGGGACGCGGCCGCAGGCAAACGAGGCGCAGGTCAACGCTTCTTCTTCCCTTGCCGGTTCTGATACGTACAGATGTTCGATCGCGGGGCAGGAAGGAGCCACAGGGGGTATCGAGAACGTGGCCGAGGCGATGTTGGACACCGAGCGAGCGCCCTCGGTGGAGAAATGGGTCGTGGAGCCGGACGGCTCGCTGTGGGTCGCCGACGCCGACGGCAGGCCGCGCTACTCGGTGACCTCGACCGCGCCGTGGGTGGCGTGCGACCTTCTCGACGTCGACTCCGGCGACATGCGGGCGCTCGTGCGCTGCAAGGTGCGCGGCAAGGTGCGCGAGCGCGCCTTCGAGCGCGGCGACCTGATGAGCCAGAACCGTGTCGTCACCGCCCTGGCGCCGCTGGGCGTGAACGTCTCGTCTTCGAACGCGAAGGACATCGTGACCTACCTGACGACGTGCGAGTCTCGGCTGGGCGAGGCGCGGCCGCTTCGCAAGTCGGTGACGCACATGGGCTGGGACGGCACCTTCCTGGGATCGTTCATGCCCTACGACGCGGTCGAGCCCGCCGACGGCGAGGCCGACGAGGGGCGCGTGCGCTTCGACCCGGCTCCTGACGCGGTGCCGAAGATCAGGCCGTTCCTGGAGCCCGCGGGGACGCTTGACGGCTGGGTCGCGGGCGTGGCGCCCGCCCGCGCGGCGTCCATGGCGTTCCGGTGCGTGATGGCGGCCTCGTTCGCTTCTCCCTTGGTGTCCATCCTGGGCGTGCAGACCTTCATCGTGTATTTGTGGGGGCGCTCGCGCAGCGGCAAGACGCCGACCTTGAAGGCGGCGGGCAGCGTGTGGGGCGACCCGACCGAGGGGCCGGACTCGTACTTCCGCACGTTCG
>CAVJWS010000149.1:0-2444 GCA_963653485.1 Prevotella sp. CAG:279 | reverse complement strand
CGAGGCCGGCAAGGCCGGCGACGTTGCAGATCTCGTGGCTGTCGGCGATGGCGGTCGTGGTGCCGTGGACGGCGACCATGCGCGCGTACTCGGACGGGCGGATGTTGGAGGACTCGATGTGGAGATGGCCGTCGATGAGGCCGGGCGCAAGGTAGCGACCCTCGCAGTCCACGACCTCGGCGGCCTCATAGGCCGGCGTGCCGGCGCCGTCCGCGTTGTTCTCGTCAAAGAGGACGCTGACGATGACGCCGTCCTTCACGGCCACCTGGCCGGGCGCGACGCGCAGGCCGTAGACGTCGACGATTTGGGCGTTGGTAAAGAGCGCGTCAACGGGGGCGCGGCCCTCGGCGGCGTCAATCATTTGCTTCATGGTGCTGACGGACATGGCTACTCACTCTCCTCAAAGTGGAAGGCGGACCAATAATTCAGGGAATTCTACGCCCATGCGTCTTGGGGGCGTGCGAGTTGTCGGCCAAAGCTCATACTCATCGGTCACGAGGCACGAGGCCTGCCGATGGGCCCTGTTGCGTCTTTGGTCATAACGGGCGGACAAGGCGTTTGTCGGGCTCGGCTCGCGCTATCCTAAAGGCTCGTAATTGAACCTGCGACGTTGGGACGTGGCGGATGAACATCACGGTGTACCTGGGGGCAACCGGCGGCAATGACCCGCAGTTCGCAAGCGCGGTGCGCGAGCTTGGCGCTTGGATTGGCGAGTCCGGGAACACGCTCGTCTACGGCGGCTCCAAGGTGGGCCTCATGGGCAAGCTCGCGACCACCGTGCTCGCCGCAGGCGCCGACGTCATCGGTGTCGAGCCGCAGTTCTTCATCGACTCCGACGTGCAGCTTCCCGGCCTCACGCAGCTTATCGTGACGGACACCATGGCCGAGCGAAAGCGCAAGATGATCGAGCTGGGGGATGCCTTCATCGCCTTCCCCGGCGGCACCGGCACGTTAGAGGAGATTGCCGAGGTCATGTCGCTCGTGGCGCTTCGCAAGCTCGACGCGCCCTGCATTCTCTACAACCTCGACGGCTACTATGACCACCTGAAGGCCCAGCTCGCCCACATGGTGGCCAAGGGCCTCTCCACCCCCGAACGCCAGCAGGGCATCCACTTCGCCAGCAACCTGGCCGAGATTGTCGGGCTTCTCGGGTAGATGGTGCGCTCCGCGCATTGCCTGACGATATTTGAGACGAACCCAACCAGCCCGGTCTCGTAGTAACACCGTGAGCCGCCGGAGCGGCACGCCCGCTAAGCAAACATTCCGCGGCAGCCAATGGAATGAAGCCCTCGAGTGAGTGTGGGCGAGGACGTTTGCGTGTGGGCATGCCGCGCAGGCGGACCGCGCCAGTGGGAGCGCTAGAATCGTGGGGTTCAGCTAGCTGCACAAGGAGCGTCAGATGGCCCAGGATTTCTTTGACCTGCTTTATAACGGATACACCGGCGAGTACCAGCTCATGAGTTCGCTGTATCGCAACGGGCTTGACGCCCTGCGCCCACCGGCCGACATGGGCATCGACGTCGTGTCTCTCAACCTCAAGCGCCAGCTCGAGTGTCCCGGCGTGCCCGCCGAGACCTTCTTCTTCCAGGTGAAGACCGCCGTGGTGGACGTCTGTGAGAACTCAGAGAGGCCCGGCGCGTTCGTCGAGGCCGAGTTCAAACTCAAGCCAAGCGAGGTGGAGCTGCTTTCCCAGTCGCGCGAGCGCGCGCTGTTCTGCTACGTGTACAACAAGAACGCCGGTGCGCTCACCGACGCGTTCGAGACCCCGTTCATCTGCTTTTGGCTCGACGGCGAGCTCCTCGAGAAGATGAACCGCGCGGGCGCCTTCTTCTACGAGGAGGGCGAGTCCAAGCTCACCCTGCGCTGCCAACTGCGCAAGCCGCCGCACGAGAACGGCCATTGGCATGTCGTGGTGGCCGGCGAGAACCACAAGAAGGTCGAGGGTGGCTACCTGGGCATTGTTGGCAACGAGGGCTATCCCGCAGACGACGGCGCCGCAGACCACTACAGCGTCCAGGGCTACCTCGCCCACGCCAGGGCTTCCGCGGAGTAGGGCCCAGATGTGCTCGTAGGGGCCCAACGGGTTGGAGCGGTGGAGCGCCGAGGCCAGGGCGACGACGGTTGAGAAGCTCGCCTCGTTGACGTCCTTCTGCCGCCGCTCGTCCACTGCGGCGCTCGCCCGATGGGGACATCAAACGATTGTTCGGTGTAATCGGTGCGGGGTTTCCGGTGGCGGGAACCCGATATGCTAAAGTTCATGCTCGTTACAGAGTTTCCAAGCCCTTGCTGGCTACCTGCGCTTGCGCGGGTGGGTACGGTAACGGGCTTTTTTCTTTGCGGGAGCCTTTGGGCCGCCCGCCCGCGACCACCGAAAGTGCAGGCACCAACCACATGGCCACCTACGGAAACGACAGCATCCGCCAGCTCAAGGACGAGGAGCGCGT
>CAVJWS010000148.1:0-2606 GCA_963653485.1 Prevotella sp. CAG:279 | reverse complement strand
CAGCACAAGCTGCCCATCAAGACGAAGATCGTCGCCCTCTCCGACCAGGCTGGGAAGGACGAGCAGTAATGAAGATGACCGAGATCCGCGAGCTCACCGACGAGCAGCTCGCCCAGAAGCTTGAGGACGGCCGCGCCGAGCTCTTTAACCTGCGTTTCCAGATGGCCACCAGCCAGCTGGACAACACGGCCCGCGTGACCAACGTCAAGCGTGACATCGCCCGCATCCAGACCGAGATGCGCGCCCGCCAGATCGCCAGCGAAAACGCTGCCGAGTAGAAGAGTCTAGGGAGTAAACATGAGCGATACCGAGGCTCGCAACCAGCGCAAGGTGCGCACGGGCGTCGTCACCTCCATCTCCGGTGCCAAGAGCATCACGGTGAAGATCGACAACCGTAAGCGTCACCCCAAGTACGGCAAGATGATTACCGTCACCAAGAAGCTCCACTGCCACGACGAGAACGAGGTCGCGCACGTCGGCGACACCGTTAAGGTCATGGAGACGCGTCCCCTGTCCAAGACGAAGCGCTGGCGCCTCGTCGAGGTCGTTGAGGCCGCCAAGTAACATAACCAGGCCCTCTTCCGGCCAAGTGCGTCGCACGTGTGGGCGCACCTCTGGCCCGGGGGAGCTTCCGAAAGGGATTTTGCAATGATTCAGATGCAGACCATGCTCACCGTCGCCGACAACTCCGGCGCCAAGCGTGTGAGGTGCATTAAGGTCCTGGGTGGCTCCAAGCGTCGTTACGCCGGCCTCGCCGACGTCATCATCGCCGCCGTCCAGGAGGCCACCCCGGGTGGCTCCGTCAAGAAGGGCGACGTTGTTCGCTGCGTCATCGTGCGCACCGCCAAGGAGAACCGTCGCAAGGACGGCAGCTACATCAAGTTCGACCAGAACGCTTGCGTCCTGATCGACAAGGACGGTGGCCCCGTGGGCACCCGTATCTTCGGGCCCGTCGCCCGCGAGCTGCGCGACCACAAGTACATGAAGATCGTCTCTCTCGCGCCCGAGACGCTTTAGAAGGAGTCGCCACTATGGCTAAGATGAAGATCAAGAAGGGCGACACCGTCGAGGTCCTCTCTGGCAAGGACAAGGGCAAGCGCGGCATGGTCGTGCGCGCCCTTCCCTCCGAGGGCAAGGTCGTCGTCGAGGGCGTTGCCGTGGCCAAGAAGGCCCAGCGCCCCACCCAGGAGAACCAGCAGGGCGGCTTCATTAACAAGGAGATGCCCATCGACGTGTCCAACGTCGCGCTGATCGACCCCAAGACCGACAAGCCCACGCGCGTCGGCTACCGCTTCGAGGAGGACGGCACCAAGGTCCGTTACGCCAAGAAGAGCGGCGAGGTCATCCCCGACCCGGCCAAGAAGTAACGCGGCTTTTCGCAAAGGTTTGATCCTTAGCTCCGCAGGAGAAATCCTGCGGAGCTTTTTGCGTATTCGCACCCTTTGCCGCTCCGCGAAAATTCTTGCCGCTCGTCGGGCGTGGGTGGATACGGATGCGCTCATGGGGGACGCTAGGAGCACGTAACGTCACCCGGCCGCGGGCAAGCACCGCACATGACGAAGGGAGCAACCATGGGAGTGATGGCACAGGAGAAGCTCGAAATCGGACCTGAGGGCCTCGAGGGCTATCTGCGCTCGGCCACGCGCGTGTTCGCCAAGGTGGGGGACGGCACCTTCTACGTCACCCACACAGATGGCTACTGGCGCGTCCAGGACTGCTCCAAGCTCAATGAGAAGGGCCACTTCACCGATTGCTCCGAGCTCGTCCCCACGGTTGGGGAGGTGCTGAACCTGCCGGTTTTCGACGGCAAGACGCTGCTCGAGGTCGCCGGCTCGGCTGAGTTCTTCGAGAGCGTTCCCGAGTAAGGGCGCTCTCTTAGGGAAGGGGTCTTCGCAAGGGCGTGCCGTCGCGATGCGGAAGCGATGAAGGGAAGCGCTTCAGATTGGCATCGCGTTGCGCCCATGACACACGGGTTGTCCCAGGCGAAGAGAGATGGCGTCGCGTTTACGCGGCGCCATTTTCGTAAGTTGTGTCCGTGTGATGGATGCCCGCGCTACCCTGCGCAAAGAACAAAATTCCCACTGGTAAAAGCCCCCATAAAGGCATATCCTTATGAACTGCACTGTGAAGGCTCCTGCCGATTAGCCGTCGAGCAGGAGGCATGAGGATAACGGGACGCCGCATCGTATGCCGCTAGCTGCGGTGATGGTGTCAACGCCAACCCCATGCTGAGAACCCCATAAGGAGTGAACAATGGCTGAAGAGAAGTACGTCCCGCGCTTCAAGACCCTCTACAAGGACGAGGTCCGCGCCAAGCTCATCGAGCAGTTCGGCTACACCAACCCCATGACCGTTCCCCAGATCGAGAAGATCGTCGTGAACATGGGTGTCGGCGAGGCCGCCACCGATTCCAAGGCCATCGACGGCGCCGTTGCCGACCTGCGCACCATCACCGGCCAGCAGCCCACCATCCGTCGCGCCCGCAAGTCCATCGCTACCTTCCACCTTCGTGAGGGTCAGCCCATCGGCGCCAAGGTCACCCTGCGCGGCGACCGCATGTGGGACTTCCTGGATCGCCTGATCTGCGTTGCCATCCCCCGCATCCG
>CAVJWS010000147.1:0-2649 GCA_963653485.1 Prevotella sp. CAG:279 | reverse complement strand
TTGGAGCGAACATGCGGTCGTACAAGGAGCTCATCGAGTCCGGACCCACGGAGACGGAGGTCCGCAGCTACCTCGTCGAAGGAGAGCAGGTGTCCGTGACACTGCGCATCCCGGACACGCTGCGCGAGGCGGCCAAGCAGGAGGCGGCGCTTCGGGGCATGAGCTTTAGCGCCTTCGTGCGCACCTGCATGATCGAAGAGCTCGCAAAGAAAGGAAACTAGCGAATGGCCGATATCAGGAAACTCGAAAAGGAGCTCTGGGAGGCGGCAGACGACCTGCGCGCCAATTCAAAGCTCACGAGTCAGCAGTATTGCATGCCTGTTCTGGGCCTTATCTTTCTGCGCTATGCATGGGGTCGCTTCAAGCGGGCAGATGCTCAAATTGAGGCCGAGCGCGCAGCCATTACCGGTCGCAAGCCGCCCAAGGAGGCCTCGGACTATTCCGCCAAGGGGGCCATGTTCATTCCCGAAGAGGCTCGCTACGACTACTTGTTGAACCTGCCGGATAACGCCGACACCGGCAAGGCCGTCAACGCCGCCATGGCGAAGATCATGCGGAGCAATCCTTCGCTCGCGGGCGTCTTGCCCGATACCTACACCGAGCTTGGAAACGACTTGCTGCGTAATGTCATCCGCATATTCAACAACCCCGCCCTCGATGAGGACGGTGACGACATAATCGGCCGCATCTACGAGTACTTCCTTGGTAAGTTTGCCCCTGCAGTAGCCAGCGACGACGGCGTCTTCTTCACGCCCAAGTCCCTCGTTCGCATGATTATGAATGTCATCGAGCCTTCCCGTGGTACCATGCTTGACCCCGCCTGTGGCTCGGGCGGCATGTTCGTCTCTGCGAGTGACTACGTTCGGGAGAACGGCGGCAACCCCGCCGAGAGCATGATGTTCTACGGCCAGGAGAAGGTGGATTACAACGCCAAGCTTTGCCTCATGAACATGGCCGTACACGGCATGCAAGGCAACATCAAATCTGGCGACGAAGCGAACAGCTTCTACAAGGACGCGCACTGCTTGGACGGCAAGTGCGACTACGTGGCCGCAAATCCACCCTTCAACGTTGACAAGGTCAAGCACGCCGCCGCCCTCGACGCCGGCCGCCTTCCCCTGGGTGCACCCAAGGCCAACAAGAAGGAAGAAGTATCTGCGAGCGGCGCCAACTACCTCTGGATCAACTACTTCTACTCGTATCTAAACCAGACGGGTCGTGCGGGCTTCGTTATGGCCTCCTCTGCTACCGACTCAAGGGCCGAGCGAGGCCAGCGTCACGCTCTTGTGGAGACTGGCCATGTGGACGTCATGCTCTACGTAGGCAATAACTTCTTCTACACCAAGAGCCTTCCGTGTACCCTCTGGTTCTTTGACAAGGGCAAGCCCGAGGAGCTCAAGGACAAGGTGTTGTTCATCGACGCGCAGCGCTATCACACGGCTGCCACCACCACGTTTAACGAGTGGACACCCTGGCAGCTCAAAAACCTTTCAGCCATCGTGTGGCTCTACCGCGGCGAGAGGGGCAAGTATCGCGACTTGGTTGAAGCCTACAGGAATCGCGCGTCGGAGGTCTCTCAGCTATTTGCGAGCGACACTGCCGCGAAGCTTTTGGGCATTGATTCTGTTTCTGATTTTGCAGTGGCACATGAAGCGATGCTCGCCAACATCGAGGAGCAGAAGGCGGAAGCGAAGGCCGAAGTGGAGTCCCTGCCCAAACGCGAACAGAAAAAGCAACGGGTGGCTTTGGCCGAGGTGACCGCGCAGATGGAGGCTGCCGCGACTGAGATAGGCGAAGCCGTCTGGCTCGTAGAGAAATTCGGCAAGGGCGAGTACACCGACGTGCCGGGCTTGTGCAAAGTGGCTACGCGTGCGGACATTCAGGGCGACCAAAGCGCCGAGAAGAGTTCTTGGAGCCTGACCCCGGGTGCCTACGTCGGCGTGCCCCCACAGGAAGATGATGGTGTGGATTTCCATGAACGCATGGGCGAGATTCACGCCGAGCTGCTCGAGCTCCAGGAGCAAAACAACAGCCTCATGGCCAGCATCGACAAGAACTTCAAGGAGCTGGGGCTATGAGCTGGCAGGAAGCGAAGCTTGGCGAGCTTGCCGATACGCAACTTGGCAAGATGCTCGATGCCAAGAAAAACGAAGGCGATTTCTATCCGTATCTGGGAAACGACAACGTTCAATGGGCGGGCGTTGACCTTTCTGAGGTTAAACAGATGCGCTTTAAGGCGTCCGAGCTGCCCAAGTTCTCGTTGCGCAAGGGCGATTTGCTGGTATGCGAAGGCGGCGATCCCGGTAGGTGTGCCCTTTGGTTGTCCGATGGTGAGATGTATTACCAGAAGGCGCTTCATCGCGTAAGGGTTCATGAAAGCGTATTGGACAACCGTTTTCTTTACTACTACCTGACGCACATTGCCAAGACGCTGGAAATTCGTCAGTACTACACGGGCGGCGCCACGATTAAACACCTTCCGAAAGCGGCTTTGGAACGCGTTAAAGTTCGTTATCCTGACCTCAAGACGCAGGAACGCATCGCGGGCGTGCTATCTGCCTATGACGAACTTATCGAGAACAACCGGAGGCAGATAAAGCTCCTTGTAGAGGCCGCCCAACGCCTCTACAAGGAGTGGTTCATCGACCT
>CAVJWS010000146.1:0-2821 GCA_963653485.1 Prevotella sp. CAG:279 | reverse complement strand
TGCGCGTGATCCTCGGCGCCAACGAGGAGACGAGCATGGGCGACGTGGACTACTACCTGGAGAACTACCCCGAGCCCGACTTCCTCTTCACGCCCGACGCCGAGTTCCCGGTCTGCTGCGGCGAGAAGGGCCTCTACGGCGCCACCTTCCGCAGCTCGGCCGTCTCCGGTCCGGTGGAGGGTTCCGTCATCGCCGCCATCGAGGGCGGCAGCGCCACCAACGCCATCGCGAGCCTGGCTGTGGCCGTGGTGCGCGCCGGCGCCGAGGGCCTGCCCGCGGCGGACGGCATCGAGGTGGAGGACGCGAGCGAGGGCGGCCGGGCGCTCGCCCGCATCACCGCCCGCGGCATCGGCGGCCACGCGAGCACGCCGGCCGGCACCAAGAACGCCATCGGCATGCTGTGCAACTACCTGCTGGACAACGGCCTGTTCAGCGAGGCCGAGCGCCCCTTCCTGGAGCTTGAGCGCCAGATCCACGCCGCCACCGACGGCTCCAACCTGGGCATTTCCGCCACTGACGACATCTTTAAGCCGCTCACCTGCATCGGTGGCACCCTGCGCCTCACCACGGCCGGGCAGCTCGAGCAGACGGTGGACGCGCGCTTCCCCAAGTCCATCACGAGCGAGAGGATCGACGCCGAGCTTGCCCGCGTCGCTGAAGGGTACGGTTGCGCCTTTGAGCCCGACCGCGCCGTGCCGCCCTTCTACGTGAGCCCGGACTCGGCAGAGATCCAGACCCTCGTGCGCTGCTACAACGAGTACACCGGCAAGGACACCAAGCCCTTCACCATCGGCGGCGGCACCTATGCGCGCCACTTCAAGAACGCCGCGAGCTTTGGCCCCGAGGACCCGAGCATGCCCATCCCCGAGTGGGGCGGCACCATGCACGGCCCCGACGAGTGCGCCAACGAGGAGCACCTGCGCCTCTCGCTCAAGATCTACATCTATGCCATCGCCGAGCTTATGAAGCTCGAGCTCTAAGGAGAGACCCACCGTGCATCGCGCCAAGCAAATCTCCGAGTCACTGGAGCTGGGCGTCTTGCTCGCCCTCTCCGGCGGCTTCATGGACGCCTACTCCTACCTCGCCAGGGACAAGGTGTTCGCCAACGCCCAGACGGGCAACATCTTGCTCGTTGGCGTGAACATCTCCGAGGGTGACTTTGCGGCCGCGCTGCGCTACCTCTTCCCGGTGCTGTGCTTTGCGGCCGGCATCATGCTCGCCGACCTCGTGCACGACCGTATTGGCACGCCATTGCACTGGCGCCAGCTCACCGTGGCGGCCGAGGCGGTCATCCTCTTTGGCGTGAGCTTCATTCCGGGCACGGCAAACCTGCAGGCCAACTGCCTCACCTCGTTTGCCTGCGGCATGCAGGTGGAGAGCTTCCGCAAGATCCACGGCCGCGGCGTGGCCACCACCATGTGCATCGGCAACCTGCGCTCGGCCCTGCAGAACGTGGACGACTTCATCATCACCCACAACCGCGGCTTCTTGGAGAACGGCCTGCTTTACCTGGGCGTCATCTTCACCTTTGTGCTGGGGGCGGTGCTTGGCTCGTACTGCATCGGCTACCTGGGCCTGCACGCCATCATCGTGGCCTCGGCCCTGCTGGCGGCGTGTTTCTTCGTCATGTTCATCGACCGCGAGAAGGCAAAGCGCGAGGTTGCGCCAGAGGCTGAGTGAGCCGGCCAGCCTGCCTTCGGATCGCGCGATAAGGCGGCACTAGCCCTGTCGTAGGGCATGGGAAGCTCCGTGCGGTTTCTGGGCATATCCTAGATGGGTCATGCCTTGCCTGCTGCCGTGCCCGGGGGGCTTTGCGCAGAAGGTTCAGTTTTGTCTATCGGGCTCGTCTCAAGCAGGGGCGCGGATTGGACGCTTGCTCGCGCTACCTGTCGGGCTCGCGCTCGATTGAGGCGGCCACCCCGTACATGACGTCGTCGTGGCTTAGGGCGCCGAGCAGCGTGGCGAAGCTCTTGGCCACGGGGAAGACCTCGGCGTCGGTTGCGCCCTGGGCGGCCTCCACGAGGACCTCGAGGATGCGCTCGGTGGGGGCGAGCGGCACGCCGTTCTCGGCGATGACGTTCTCCACGTCCTCGGGCGCCACGCCCTCATCGGCCGTCTTAGCCCTCAGCATGAACAGCTCGACCTGGGCGGGCACGGCCCAGCTGGTGCCGGTGGCGAGCGTCTTTTGGTAGCAGGCGTCGGCCAGCTCGGCATTGCCAAGACGCCACGAGAGGAAGGCGAGGCGGTAGTAGAGCGCGCCCACGGCCTCGGGGTCATAGACGAGCTCGAGCCCCTGGCGAACCTGGGCCGCGGCCTGCTCGAGGTCGCCGTTTATCTCCAGCGCCCTCACCACGCGCACCAGGCCGCTCGAATCGAAGGGGTTGAGGTCTTGCGCGCGGCGGGCAAAGCCGTAGGCCTCGTTGGCGCGACCCCGGCGCAGCAGGGCGGTGCTCATGAGCAGCTGGGCGCTGTAGTAGCTGTCCGGAACGAGGCGCACCTGCTCGCCCTCGCGGGCCTTCAGGCGGTTGTAGAGCGTGCGGCCCACGTAGCTAGAGAAGCAACGCCAGACGACGCCGTTCTCATCCCTGTAGGTGTCCAGCGAGTCTATAGGGGCAAGCACATCGGTGAGCTTTGCGATGGCTTTTTCGTCCTTGCCGCTCCGGAGAAGCTCGATGGCCTCGTTGCAGGCGCGGCTGAGCTCGTCTCCGGAGACGAACTGCTCGGTGAAGGCAAGGGGGTCGTCCTCGGCTAGCTCGCCGGAAATCATGGCCGCCGCGCAGCGCCTGCCGGCCTCGCGCACGGTTTGGTCTGCGTCTGCCTG
>CAVJWS010000145.1:0-2880 GCA_963653485.1 Prevotella sp. CAG:279 | reverse complement strand
GGCGCGTCATGCAGTTGGTGGCGATGGTGACGTTGTCGGCACCGCCCACGAGCGGAAGGACGTCGACGGCAATCTGGTGGTTATCCACTGCCATTTTGTACCCCTCTCTTTCCTTTTGGCCTACGATTCGCAGGCCGCTCTCCTTTTAGCGCGTCGCCGACAATAACGTCTGTCGCGACCGCACTTTGTTGCTGATTTGATGGTATGCAGCTCGACTCGTTAACCGATTCAGCTGCGAAATTACTAAACGGTTTAGCGTCAGGTAAACGCCGTTTAACGCATGGTGTTGCTAAATCTAACTAAACGCGCCTTGCCAAGAGCCTTCTAGACATGCATGCAGGCTTGGGCGATCGCGGACCTCCAGCCAGCCCGCTTGGCATCCACCCACTCGTCGCCTTTCTGTGGCGAAAAGACCGTACGGTGAACACGTGCCGCAATCACGTTTTCTTCCCACATGTCCGCCGAGCGGCCCGCCACGAACGCCGCGCCCGCGGCTGAGAGCTCGCTCAGGCCGCTCACGACCACATCGGCACCCGCAATGTCCGCCTGGAACTGCATGAGGCAGCCGTTGGCGGTAACGCCCCCGTCGGCGCGCAGCTCCGAAACCGCGAGCCCTGTGTCAGCGCGCAGGGCATCGAGCACGTCGGCAATCTGGTACGGGATGGACTCGGCGCAGGCGCGGACCACCTCGGCGCGGCCCGTCGTGCGCGTGACGCCGGTGAGAAGACCCGTCGCCTCTGTGTCCCACCAGGGGGCGCCGAGACCCGTGAAGGCCGGCACGAAGTAGGTTCGGTCTGCCGGATTTGCCTCAGCGATGACGCCTTCCACCTCGGAGGGGTCAGAAATCAACCCCATCTGGTCCTTGAGCCAGGAGATGGTCGCCCCCGTGTAGTTGAGGTTGCCCTCGAGCACGTAGGAGCGCTCGCCGCCGAAGTCCCAGGCGATGCTCGAGACCAAGCCGTTCTTGCTTTCCACCGGGTCGGCGCCGGTCTGCATCATGACCGAGGAGCCGGTGCCGTAGGTGGCCTTGACGTCGCCGGGCGCCAGGCATCCCTGCGCGGCCAGCGCCGCCTGCGAGTCGCCCAGCACGCCGCAGATGGGCACCGCCTGGGCAAACAGACCGCCCATCGTGGTGTGCCCAAAGACGGAGTCCGAGCAACGGAGTTCGGGGAGCGCCACCATCGGCACGCCGAACGCGTCGCAGAGCGCTCGGCTCCAGCTCCCCTCGCGAATGTTCAGCAGCTGGGTACGGCAGGCGTTGGACGGCTCGGTGGCAAAGGTGTGCTCCTCGGAGAGCTTGAACACCAGCCACGAGTCGATGGTCCCCAGGCAAAGTGTCCCCGCCTCGCGCGCCGCCGAGACAGCGGGCACGTTGCGAAGGAGCCACGCCATCTTAGCTGCGGAGAAATACGGCGACAGTGCCATGCCCGATACGTCTTTCACCAGCTGGGCGGCGCCGGGATCGGCAGCCGAGACCTCGTCGCAGATATCCTTCGCGCGGCCGCACTGCCACACGATCGCGCGGGCCAGGGGCTCGCGGCGCTCGCGGTCCCAGGCCAGGCACGTCTCACGCTGGTTGGAGATGCCCACCGCGCGGACCTCCCCCGCTGTGACGCCCGCCTTCTTGCAGACGTCGCGGGCGCAGGCCAGGACGTTGGTCATGATCTCCTCGGCGTCGTGCTCGACCCAGCCAACCTCGTTGACGTACTGCTCGTGCAAACGGCTCGCCTTTGCCACCAGCTCGCCGCCGGCGTCAAAGAGCAACGCCTTGGTACCTTGGGTGGATTGGTCGATGGCCAGGACAAGGGAGCGAGAGCCGTTCCAAGCGGCAAAAGTCGCGAACGGAGCGGGAGACAGGATCGGCGAGGACGGAGTGGCGCCAACATCTCCGGCGCGCGAAGGACGCGTCACGGCCACGGCCCTACACCCCGTTCTTCTCGAGGAACTCGCGTGCAGACGCCGCTATTCCGCGGGCGTCCAAACCATAGTGGGCAAAGACCTCGGCCGAGGTTCCGGTGATCACGGGTGCGTCGGGCAGGCTTAGGCACTTGACCGGACGGGGGCAGGTCTCGCCCACCACCTGGGCCACCATGGAGCCCAGCCCGCCAAAGGGGGCATGCTCCTCCACGGAAAGCACCACGCGAGCATCCCTGGCGGCCGAGACCACGGCGAGGGTGTCAAGCGGCTTTACGCAGTACATGTCGATGACGGTGGTCGAAAGCCCCTGCTGACGCAGGAGGGCGGCCGCATCATAGGCAGGCCTCACCATCTCGCCGCAGGCAATGAGGGCGATGTCCGTGCCGCGGCAAAGCGCGGTGGCCCTGTCCAGCTCGAAGGGGCAACTCTGCTCGGTGTAGACGTCCTCGACAGGGTTGCGGCCCACGCGGATGTAGGCAGGCTTCTCGTCTTCAAGAAGGGCCTCGATGAGCTTGGCGGTCTGGAAGCGGTCGCTCGGCAGGTAGACGCGCATGTTGGGAATGGCGCTCATGGCCGCGATGTCCTGCGCGGAGTGATGGCTCATGCCCAGAGCGCCGTAACTGATGCCGCCCGAGATGCCGATGAGCGTGACGTTGGTGTTGGAGTAGGCACAGTCGACCTTAGCCTGCTCGTAGGAGCGCGTGGAGACGAAGGACGCGGGGCTCGCGGCAAAGACCTTCTTGCCGCAGGAGGCAAGGCCGGCGGCTATGCCGACGAGGTCCTGTTCGGCGATGCCGACCTCGACGGACTGTTCGGGGAACTGCTCGAAGAACGGCGTGAGCGAGGCCGAACCACGCGAGTCCGAGCACAGGACCACGATGTCCTTGTCAGCGGCCGCGCGGGCGAGGAGCACGTCGCAGATGGCCTTGCGGTTGGCGATCTTGTTAGGCATTGAGGGCCCCC
>CAVJWS010000144.1:0-2984 GCA_963653485.1 Prevotella sp. CAG:279 | reverse complement strand
TGGCTCACCGTGCGCGACGGGGGCAGAACCGAAATAGCCTCCTTCGGGAGGGCCGTCATCGTCCGCGCGCCGCGCTGAGGCTACAGCTTGCCCAGGATGGTGTCGAGCTTCTGCACGATGGCCTCCTGCTGCTCGGCCAGCTCCTCGGTGCGCTTGCCAAGCCAGCAGACGCGCTCGTACAGGTTGGCCCTGGTCTCGCGGCCCGACGCATCGTCGGTGCGCGTAAGCAGGTCGCGCGCCTCGTTCGCCGCGTCGCGGGCCGCGTTGGCCGCCTCGTCCGCTCCCTGGATGCGGTCTCGCATCAGCACGCCGTTCTGCTCGAAGTTCCAAACATCGTCAGCGCTCACATCGTCCTCGCTTTCCGCGCCGCCGTCAAGCAGCGCATTCGCCCTCTCCGCTATCTCGCCCAGCCGGTCGTAAAGCACGCCCGGGCAGAACGTCGGATACAAGTCCTTGTGCCCGAACAGGTTCTCGCCCACAACATAGTGGCCGAAACCGTGCTCGTTGCTCTTGTCCGCCAGCCATTCTACCAGCGTGTCCACCGTGCCCTCCGCGACCGGCCAGCCCTCGGCCTCGCCGCCGCAGTTGACGCACTCCACGGATATGAGGCTGTTGTTGCCCCACGTGGTGCCCGTGGCCCAGGCGTTGCAATCGTCATCGAGGTAGCGGCACACGTGCCCAGGCTCGATGCCGTAGTGCGCGCTCGTCTGGCGCGCGGTGTCCTGGAACGTGCGGCCTATGCCGTCGAAGTCGGTCGTGGCGGCGTGGTGGATGCACACGCCCGTCTTGGCGTAGCCGTGGCCGTTGGTGTTCGGGGACGGCCACTCGTCGCAGTCGTATGCCACGCTAGCCCTCCCTCGGCTCGTCGTAGAGCATCGCATCCTGGCTGTCCCCCATGCCGCTGGTCGTGGGGTCTACCACGATGCCCAGCGCCAGCAGCACGTTCACCAGAACCGCAACCAGGTTGGTCGCGGCGTCCTGGGACAGCCCCGGCACTACGCCGACGATGCCCAGCACCTGGTAGACGAACGCCACCAGCGCCAGCAGCAGCGTGCTGAGGGTGGCCTTGTTCTTCAGGCGCAGCTTCCAGTTGATGTCCATCTATTCCTCCTTGTCCTCGATATGCTTGCCTTGCAGCTCGTCGATGCGCTTCCATTGGGTGGCGTTCTCCGTCTCAAGCACGATGATGCGCCGCTCGTGGTCGGAGATGGTCATGCGCGTCTGGCGCATCTCGGCCTTGATGTCCGCCACGTCGGCGCGCAGCTCCTTGGTGTTCTCGTCGATGCGCACGATGCGCTCGCGGTCGTCTCCGGAGGATTTGGCGTTGCCCGTGCGTATCGCGTAGAGCGTCCCCGCCATGGCGATGACGCCGAACACGATGTAGAGCATGTCCCTCACTGCCATGGTCGACTCCACGCCTATGCCTCCGCGTACGCCTCGCCGGTGATCTCCTCGAGCTCGGCGGCGGTGATCCACTTGCACGCGACGGCCTTTCGCACCCTGGCGATGCTCCACAGGCCCTTGTCGTACCACTTCTTCACGGTCTCGTAGTGCGCCGAGTGTTCGGCTGCCTTCTTACTCGCCAAGGTCATCGCCCCCAACGGTCATCATCAGGTAATCGACGTTCGCGGCGATGGTCTCCACCTGCGAAGGCTCGGCCACCTGCGCGCGCATCTGCTCCAAGAGAGCGTCCACGTCTGGCACCTCGCCCTTCTCGTAGGCCGCCAGCGCCGCCGTGAACGCAAGCTTCTTCGCCTTGGCCTCGGCGTAGTCCTCATCCGAGAGCGCCCCCGCGTCGTGCGCGAGGTCGGGATCGCCGATCTGCTTGAGCAGGTCGTTGAGCGCGATGACCTCGGCTCGGTTGCCGTCCTCCTCGGGCGGCGTCTCCTGCACATCGTCTGCCATGCTGTCTCCTTTCATCCGGTCCCTAGATTGTCCGCCGTTCGTGAGATTCGCCGAACAGCTCGAAGAATCGCCTGTCGAGCGAGCGCACCAGGTTATAGGTATCCATGCGGAACCTCGCGACGCCGTCCCCGCGCCGCTTCACGAGCGACCCGCGAAACGACATGTACGACGTCCGCGCCTGCTCCACGGTCATCTCGCCGGCGTCCACCATCCGTGCGTGCGCCCGCATCCGCCGCCTCGCCCTCGACACCGATTTCGGCACGGGAGTAACGACGATCTTGCCGGTCGGCCCGTAGTGGAACCTCTTCTTGAGGAGCGTGAAGCCGCGCGTCAGCTTGACCACGCGCGTCTTTCGCTCGTTGATGGTTATACCCAGACGGTCACACTCCCGCCGCGCCTCGGCCAGGAACGCCCAGAGCGTCGCCTTGTTGGCGGCGATGCAATAGGAGTCGTCCATGTACCGCCCGGACGCCTCGATGCCCGGCCACCGCTCGGCGAGCCGGTCTATCGGCGTCGGCAGCGCCACCGCGAGCGCCTGGCTCGGCTCGCTGCCCAACCCTAGGCCGGTGCTGCCGTTGGCCTCCACCTGCAGCCGCACGAACTCGATGGCGGCGGGGTCGGTGAGCGACCGCTCCACGAGCCGCATGGCCGCTGCGTGGTCGATGCTGCCGAAGTAGTCGGCGAAGTCCATGAGCAGGATGTATCCGCCCGCCCCGTGCCGTCTCCAATGCTCGGCGAGCTGCCTTTTCAAGCGCATGAGCGCGTAATCGGTGCCGCGCCCCCTCATGTTGGCAGCGCACCCCGGCGTGAGGGTCGGCCAGATGGCCGGGTTGAGGACGTTCTGGGATACGGACTTCTGGATAACGCGCTCGGAGAATCGCGGGGCGGCTATCTTCCTCGGCTTGCCGCGCTCGACGACCGTGAAGCGCACGAAGCCCTTGCGCACGTCCTTGCCCGTGAGCAGGTCATGCCTTGAGAGCAGGACGTTACGCAGCACGCGCGCCATGTACCGCTGGACGCTGGCCTTCCAGCGCACGCCCTTGGCCGCCCCGACGGCTGCGGCATAGAGGTTGTCGAGG
>CAVJWS010000143.1:0-3019 GCA_963653485.1 Prevotella sp. CAG:279 | reverse complement strand
TGGACGTCTTCTCCGCAGGCGAGATGCCCATCCCCGGCATCTCCGGCAAGACGGTGGCCAATGCCGTCGTCAGGCACGGCAAGAACGCCGAGGTCAACTACGTCCCCAACCGCCGCGAGCTTATCGCCCGCCTCGTGGACGAGGTAAAGCCCGGAGACCTGCTCATCACCATGGGTGCCGGTGACGTCACCCTCGTTGGTCCCGCCTTCGTGGAGGCCAAGTCCGAGGCTTGCGCCTAAAGGGGGATACATGAGCCTGGCCAATGCCTATCTCAGCCTCTCTGGGGCCGTCGACGCCGACATCATCTGCGAGGAGCGCCTCTCGCACCGCACGAGCTATCGCATCGGCGGCCCTGCCGCCATGCTCGCCGTCTGCAACACGCCGTCGGCGCTCTCCCGCGTGGTGGACGTGCTTGGCGCCCAGGGCGTGGAGTGGGTCGTCATGGGCAAAGGCTCCAACCTCCTCGTCTCCGACGAGGGCTTTGACGGCTGCGTCATCACCCTGGGCCGTGAGTTCTCCAAGCTCGAGGTCCATCCCGAGGAGATGAAGATCGTGGCCGGCGCCGCCGTGCCGCTCTCCCGCGTGGTGACCGCCGCCTGCAAGGCGTCCCTTTCGGGCCTCGAGTTCGCCTGCGGCATTCCCGGCACCCTGGGCGGCGCCGTCTCCATGAACGCCGGCACGCGTCGCGACTGGATCGGCCCGCGCGTCGAGAGCCTCGTGGTCTATCGCCCGGGGCAGGGCCTGTGCCGCGTGCACGGCTCCGACATCGAGTGGGGATACCGCTATAACAGCCTCGGCGGCGCAGACATCGTGCTCGAGGCCACCCTCATGGTCGAGCCGGGCGAGAAGGGAGCCATCGCCGCCGAGATGGAGCATCGGCTTGCGCTCCGTCGCGCCACCCAGCCCATGGGCAAGCCCAGCTGCGGCTCGGTGTTCCGCAACCCCGCCGGTGACCGCGGCGCGGCCAAGCTGGTGGAGGATTGCGGCCTCAAGGGCTTTGCCATCGGCGGCGCCCAGGTCAGCGAGGTGCACGCCAACTTCGTCGTGAACAACGGCACCGCCACGGCGGCAGACGTCCTGGCCGTCATGAGAACGATGCACGACCGTGTGAAGGAGGCCTATGGTGTCGACCTCCAACCGGAAGTCAAGTTCCTCGGATTCTCGTCGTAGCGCTCGCGGTCGCGTGGCCACGCCCAAGGGGGCTTCCAAGCTTACGGCCACGCCGCGCTCCGGGTCTGCGCCCTCCGTCGCTCCCAAGGCCGGCGCGGCGGCCCCCAAGCCTACGGGCGGCCCTTCGCTCGGCTCGGCCCTCGCCTCAGGGGGTCCCAAGGCAAAGAGGGGCAGGGGCCTGGAGCTCCCCAAGCAAGACCGACCCTCCCTTGGCGCAAAGCCGCGTGGCTCCGCTGCCGGTGGCACCCGCAAGGACCGTGGGCAGGATGCCGGGCGCCCCGGCGCGGCCGCCGGCTCACCCCGTGCCTCCCGCTCCTCGCGCGGTTCCCAAGCCGTCTCCGGCGCAACCATCGCGCGCCGCGTGGCGATAGCCGCCGGCGTGGTCGCGGCGCTGGGCGTCGTCGCCCTCGTGGCCCTGCTCGTCATGTCGCAGCTGCCCGTCTTCGTCATCACGGGCATCGACGCCGTGGCCTCGGAGCACGTGAGCGCCGAGACCATCGCCAAGCTCGCCTCTGTGGACGAGGGCACCACCTTGCTTTCGGTCGACGTCTCGGCCGTGTCCGAGAACGTCTCAAAGAACCCCTGGGTCAAGACCGTCAACATCACCCGCGAGTTTCCCGATAAGCTCGCCGTGAGCGTTGAGGAGCGCAGCGTGGCCGCCATCGTGGTCTGCGGGTCGGGCACGAGCGTCTGGTCGCTCGGGGACGACGGCGTGTGGATCGAGCCAACCCAGCTCGACACCTCGATCTCCGACGACGTCACCACGCAGGCCCTCGCCAAGGCCGAGGAGATGGGCTGCCTGCTCATCACCAACGTCCCGGTTTCGGTGAACCCCGCCCAGGGCAGCGCCTCCACCGATGACGCCATCATCGACGTCTTGGGTTACCAGCAGCAGCTTCCCGAGCAGATCACGAGCCAGGCGCAGGTCTACTACGCGGCCAGCTCGGGCAGCATCTCGGTCGTGCTCAAGAGCGGCCTTGAGGTGAGCCTGGGCGCGGCCAACGACGTCAGCGCCAAGGCTCAGGCTTTGCTCGAGATTATGGGCAACTATGGGGACCAGCTCACCTACGTGAACGTTCGCGTGCCGAGCAAGCCAACCTACCGCAAGGTCGCCGACGGAACCGCGCTCACCGGCGTGGAGTCAACGGTTGCCCAGAAGCTCGCCGACGAGGCCGCCGCTGCCGCGACAAGTGCTGCTAGCACGGCTTCTTCTAAGGATGGCGAAGGTTCGGACGGCTCGGGCGAGGACGGGGACGACTCCTATGACGACTCGTACGATGACTTCTATGACGACTCGTATGACGAGTACGACGACAGCTCCTATGACTAAGCCCCGGCCAAGCTATTTGCAGTTCGCGTGAAAAGTTCTCCGGAATTTGTTGACGCGGGAACGTTTGATGTGCCAATATACGGCGCTTTACCTCACGGGTAGAGCTAAACCTGAGCTTGAGAGTTTGCAACATGGCTAAACGAACCAGAACCAACGCACGTAAGAGCGCCACCAACGCCAACACCAAAGGCGTGGCCACCCAAGGAGGACCTATGAGCGCAACCGACACCCTCAGCAACTACCTCGCCGTCATCAAGGTCGTGGGCGTGGGCGGCGGCGGCACCAACGCCGTCAACCGCATGATCGAGGAGGGCATCCGCGGCGTCGAGTTCGTCGCCATCAACACCGACGCCCAGGCGCTGGCCATGTCCGACGCCGACGTGAAGGTCCACATCGGCACCGACATCACCAAGGGCCTTGGCGCCGGCGCCAACCCCGAGGTCGGCGCCCAGGCCGCCGAGGACTCCCGCGACGAGATCAAGGCCGCCCTTGCCGGCGCCGACATGGTCTTCATCACCG
>CAVJWS010000142.1:0-3130 GCA_963653485.1 Prevotella sp. CAG:279 | reverse complement strand
TCTCCTCGGCGAAGACGTCGGAGCGGCCGATCTGGGCCTTGCCGTCCTTGACGTCGGACAGGCCCTGGCCGGAGCCGCCGCCCGAGATGGTGATGTTGACGTTGGCGTTGGCGTCCATGAAGTCGTTGGCAGCGGCCTCGACGAGGGGCTGGAAGCTCGTGGCGCCAGAGCAGGTGACAGAGCCCTCGAGCTCAGCGGCGGCCTCGGTGGCAGCGGAGTCGGAGGAGGCGGCGCTGGAGCCACCGCAGCCGACGAGGCCCAGTCCGGCGATGGCGGCCGCACATCCGGCGAAGCCGACGAACTGACGACGAGACATATCCTTGCTCATGGTTCTCCTTTGGTTGAGTCTTCGGGGGCCCGGGCCGGCGCAACCCTTGCGCCGGCAGGCCGCGCCCTTGCGGCGGCCCCCTCACGTCCACGGGCAACTCTAGGGGCCGCAGGGCGCCAGTTTGGCCTCGCCGGCCGTCCCTTACCTAGGCGTGACGCGCCCTTACCCGCACCTGACTTCGCCTTACATTCCCCTGATGTTTCGGCGGGAAAAGGCGTACCCCCTGGGCGGACGTTCGCGGCATATAGGCGCAGACCAGGAATGGTGCCCTGACGGTCTCTCCCCCAGCCTCAATTGCGGCGGAAACGGGGCCCGCACGGTTTTCCCGCAGCAGGGCCAGCCACGCTACCAGCACAAATGCCGCCTCGCGCTATAAAAAAGTTAGGTTCCCAAAATATTAGGTTCCATATGATTAGGTACCTTGACTATTTCCACAACCAGCCCTAGGATGCTTTCATCACCAAAAAAGGAGGACCCATGCAAGAACCTACCGACGGCGAGGAGATGCCCCGCAAGGAGACTCCCCCGCCCACCTCGCAGGACGGGGCGGCCCCCGTCCCCGACGGGCCGGGCAGCGGATTTACCCCCTGCGGGCGCATCGAGGCCTGCCCCGCGCCCAGCCCCGACGACCCCTTCCGCCCGCGCTGGATGGACATCGAGGACCCCTACGAGCGCAGGTGCGCCCACATCGTGGACACCCTGGGCTTTTGCGGCCACTACATCCACGTGAACGGCGGCGGGCGCTCGGGCCGCGCCCCCATCATCTGCGCCCTGCGCAAGCGCGGCGGCGAGATGCCCCAGCGCGAGCTCATGAACATGTTCGACCTCAAGGCCGGCTCGCTCTCCGAGGTGCTGGCCAAGGTGGAGCGCGACGGGCTCATCGAGCGCACGCGTGACACGGCCGACCGCAGGCAGCTCATCGTGCGGCTCACCGCCGAGGGCGAGGCCCAGGCCGACCTCGAGCAGGCGCGGCGCGAGCGCTTCCGCGCAAACGCCCTGACCTGCCTCACCGCAGACGAGAAGGTCCAGTTCGAGGACATGCTCGCCCGCGTCAAGGAACACTGGAAGCAACTCGAACCCGACAAGGAGGAGTGCGCATGCAGCAAAAGCTAAATGACGCTGCCGAGGAGAAGGTCAACTACGGCAAGATCATGAAACACCTGATGCGCAGCATCCGCGAGTACAAGAAGGTCACCACCGCCACCCCGCTGCTCGTCCTCGGCGAGGTCGTCTGCGAGATGGCCATCCCCTTCCTCACGGCCGCGCTCATCGACAACATCCAGGCAGGGGCCACGGTGCAAGAGCTGCTCGCCCCGTCCGGCGTCCTCATCGCGCTGGCGCTCGTGTCGCTGGCCTTCGGCATCGCCGCGGGCGTCACCTGCTCCTACGCCAGCTGCGGCTTTGCCAAGAACCTGCGCCAGGACCTCTTCTATAACATCCAGCGCTTCAGCTTCGCCAACATCGACGACTTCACCTCGAGCTCGCTGGTGACGCGCCTCACCACCGACATCACCAACGTCCAGATGGCGTTCATGATGATCATCCGCATCGCCGTGCGCTCGCCTCTGTGCCTGGTCTTCGCCTTCATCATGGCCACGGTCATGGGCGGCCCGCTGGCGCTCGTCTACGCGCTCGTCCTGCCGCTTCTGGCCTGGGGCCTGTTTGGCATCATCAACAAGGTGCACCCCATCTTCACGAGCGTCTTCCACAAGTACGACGCCCTGAACGAGAGCGTCGAGGAGAACGTCACCGGCATGCGCGTGGTGAAGAGCTTCGTGCGCCAGGACTACGAGAAGAAGAAGTTCGCCAGCGCCGCGCAGGACGTCTGCGTTGACTTCACCCGCGCCGAGAAGCTGCTGGCCTTCAACAACCCGATGATGATGCTCGCCATCGACATCACCTGGGTGGTCATCATCTACTTCGGCTCGCAGGTCATCATCACCGGCGGCGGCAACGGCTTCAACGTGGGCCAGCTCTCCGCCATCTTCACCTACGGCTTCCAGATCCTCATCAGCCTCATGCAGCTCTCCATGATCTTCGTCATGGTCACCATGTCCGACGAGTCCGCCCGCCGCATTGACGAGGTGCTCGTGGCCGAGCCCACCATCAGCTCGCCTGAGGACGCCGTCACCGAAGTGGCCGACGGCTCCATCGACTTCGACCACGTGAGCTTCAAGTACTCCGCCAAGGCCGAGCGCATGGCCCTCGAGGACATCGACCTGCACATCGCTAGCGGCCAGACCATCGGCGTCATCGGCGGCACGGGATCGGCCAAGTCCACCCTCGTGAACCTCATCGCCCGCCTCTACGACGCCACCGAGGGCAGCGTGAAGGTCGGCGGCGTGGACGTGCGCGACTACGACCTCGAGACCCTGCGCACCAACGTGGCCATGGTCTTGCAGAAGAACGTCCTGTTCAGCGGCACCGTCGCCGAGAACCTGCGCTGGGGCAACGCCGAGGCCACCGACGAGGAGGTGCGCGAGGCTGCCCAGCTGGCCTGCGCCGACGAGTTCCTCGAGACCATGCCCGACGGCTACGACACCTGGTGCGAGCAGGGCGGCTCCAACTTCTCCGGCGGCCAGAAGCAGCGCCTCTGCATCGCCCGAGCCCTGCTGCGCCGCCCCAAGGTGCTGATTCTGGACGACTCCACGAGCGCCGTTGACACCAAGACCGACGCCAAGATCCGCGAGGGCCTGGCGAGCTACCTGCCCCAGACCACCAAGATCATCATCGCCCAGCGCACGGCCTCGGTGGAGGACGCCGACAGCATCATCGTGATGGACGGCGGCCACATCGCCGACA
>CAVJWS010000141.1:0-3192 GCA_963653485.1 Prevotella sp. CAG:279 | reverse complement strand
GACCTTGTCGACCTTGACGGTGAGCTTCTTGGTGAGCTCGCCGTCGCCGAGGACCTTAACGAGCTCGTAGTCGCGCTTGATGATGCCAGCGGCGATGAGGCTCTGGGTGTCCACGACGTCGCCGTCGTTGAACTTGGCCTCGAGACGAGACACGTTGACCGGCGAGTACTCGACACGGTTGTGGTTCACGAAGCCAGGGAGCTTCGGGAGGCGCATGGCGAGCGGCTGCTGGCCGCCCTCAAAGCCGGCGCCCTTGCCGCCACCGGAGCGGGAGAGCTGACCCTTGGTGCCGCGGCCGGCGGTGGTGCCGTGACCGGAGCTGTTGCCGCGACCGATACGCTTGCGGGCCTTCTTAGCGCCCTCGTTGGGACGCAGATCGTGAAGCTGCATGGGGTGACTCCTAAATCTCTTCCACGGTGACGAGGTGCTTGACCTTGAAGATCATCCCGCGGATGCTCTCGTTGTCAGGCTGCTCGACGACGCTGTTGACCTTGTGGAGACCAAGGGCGCGAACGGTGGCAGTCTGGTCCTTCTTGACGCCACAGACGGCGCTCTTGACGAGCTTGATCTTGAGGGTCTTCGCCATGGTTAGTTCTCCTTCCCGACAAACATCTCGGCAACGGTGAGGCCACGACGAGCGGCGGTCTCCTCCGGGCTGGAGAGCTGCTGGAGGGCGTCAGCGGCGGCCTTGATGATGTTGAGGCCGTTGCTGGAGCCCATGGACTTGGACAGGACGTTCTTGATGCCAGCGAGCTCGAAGAGCGGACGCACGGGGCCGCCGGCGATGACGCCGGTACCCTCGATGGCGGGCTTCACGAGGACGCGAGCGGCGCCGAACTCACCGATGACATCGTGAGGAATGGAGCCGGTCTCGGTCAGGGGCACCTTGAACATGTTCTTCTTGGCGTTGTCGGAGGCCTTCTGGATGGCCAGGGGCACCTCAGCGGACTTGCCCATGCCAAGGCCAACGTTGCCCTTGCCGTCGCCGACGACAACGAGGGCGACGAGGGACATGCGACGGCCGCCCTTGACGGTCTTGGACACGCGGTGAATGAAGACGACGCGCTCCTCGAGATCGGAGGCCTCGCGCTGCTGCTTCTGGTTACGAGCCATTACTACTACCTCCTAGAACTTGAGACCCGCGGCGCGGGCGCCCTCAGCGAGAGCCTTGACGCGGCCGTGGTAGATGCAGCCACCACGGTCGAAGGTGACGGTGTCGACGCCGGCCTTGAGGGCGCGCTCGCCGATCATCTTGCCAACGAGCTCAGCGGCCTCCTTGTTGGAGCCGAGCTTGCCGGTGGCACGGAACTCGGGGTCGAGCGTGGAGGCGCTGCAGATGGTCTTGGCCTCGACGTCGTTGATGAGCTGAGCGTAGATGTGGGCGTTCGTGCGGTGCACGGAGAGGCGGGGACGCTCGGCGGTGCCGCAGATCTTGGAGCGGACGCGACGCTGGCGACGCTTGAAGCCGGCGCGCTTAGCCTGCTGCTTGTTCATTACGTTTCTCCTTAGTCACGCCGTCACCTGACAGGGTGGCGGACTTTTATGACTTAATTAGGTGCAAACCGTTACTTGGCGGCCTTACCGAGCTTGCGACGGATGTGCTCGCCCATGTAGTGGATGCCCTTGCCCTTGTACGGCTCGGGAGGACGCTTCATGCGAATCTCAGCGGCGACCTGGCCGACCTGCTCCTTGGAGATGCCGTTCACGTTGATGTGCGTGTTGTCGGGCACCTCGAACGTGATGTTCTCGGGAGCCTTGTAGATCACGGGGTGGGAGTAGCCCAGGGAAAGATCGAGGTCCTTGCCCTTGAGAGCCACACGGTAACCAACGCCGGTGAGCTCGAGCTGCTTCTGGAAGCCAGCGGAGACGCCGACGACCATGTTGTTGATGAGGGTGCGGGTCAGGCCGTGCTGGGAGTTGGACTCGCGGGTCTCGTCGACGGCAGAGACGAGGATCTCCTCGCCCTCCTGCTTAATGGAGACGAGCTCGGAGAACGAACGCTCAAGCTCGCCCTTGGGGCCCT
Organism: Prevotella sp. CAG:279; assembly: GCA_963653485.1. Lineage (GTDB taxonomy): Bacteria > Actinomycetota > Coriobacteriia > Coriobacteriales > Atopobiaceae > Parolsenella. The sequence goes on along the minus strand of CAVJWS010000141.1, from coordinate 1,169 downwards.
TGACGTGCACGTTGTTGCCATTGACTGTCACAGTGACTCCGGCGGGAATCTGGACAGGCTTCTTGCCAATGCGGGACATAGTGTCTCCTTTCCTATCCTGCCGTGAGTTACCAGACGTAGGCGACGACTTCGCCGCCGACACCGAGCTTGCGGGCGTCACGGTCGCACATCATGCCCTTGGAGGTGGAGATGACGGCAGTGCCGAGGCCACCGAGGACGCGAGGAAGGTCCTCGGCCTTGGAGTAGATGCGCAGGCCAGGCTTGGAGATGCGCTTGATGCCGCGGATGACGCGGGCACGGCGAGCACCATACTTGAGGGTGATGTGCAGGGTCTTCTGGGGCTTGGTGTCCTCGACGGCATAGCCCTCGATGTAGCCCTCCTCCGCGATGACGCGGGCGACCTCGACGAGCACCTTGCTCGACGGCATGCTGACGACTTCCTTGCCGGCGGTGTTGCCGTTGCGGATGCGCGTGAGCATGTCTGCAATGGGATCGGTAACGTTCATTGAGTTTCTCCTTCGGTAGGGATGAACCTCTTCGCTCGGTTTACTTGGACCCATGGCCCAAGCACCTGAGCGTGAGTCTTCCTTCTGCCCTGGAGCTGGGGACGGATGTCCTACCAGCTCGCCTTGCGGACGCCGGGAAGCTCGCCCTTGCTCGCGAGCTCGCGGAAGCACACACGGCACAGGCCGAACTTGCGATAGACGCTGTGCGGACGGCCGCAGCGCTGGCAGCGGTTCTGGGTGCGCGTAGAGTACTTCGGCTCTCGCGATGCCTTGACGATCATCGATGTCTTAGCCACAAATCCTCCTTCTGGGTTTCGGCCGCGAGGTTACGCGGCTTTGTCCATGTCGCTTATGCGACGACGCTGTCGGATTGCTCCGGCAGCGGGATTACCTAAATGGTTTAGTTCTCCTTGAACGGGAAGTTGAAGGCGTCGAGAAGCGCCTTGCCCTCCTCGTTGGTCTTGGCAGTGGTGACGATGGTGATGTCCATGCCACGGGTGCGGTCCATCTTGTCAAAGTCAATCTCGGGGAAGATGAGCTGCTCGGTGACGCCCATGGAGAAGTTGCCGCGGCCGTCGAAGCTCTTGGCGGAAATGCCGCGGAAGTCACGGATGCGGGGGATGGCAACGCAGATCAGGCGATCCAGGAAGTCCCACATGCGGT
>CAVJWS010000140.1:0-3324 GCA_963653485.1 Prevotella sp. CAG:279 | reverse complement strand
GAGGAAGCCTTCGGGGAAGTTGCTCATGCCTGTCCTTTCGTTTGTCGGATGTTGGCCGAGAGACGCTTGTCGAGAAGTCCTGGCCGCGAGGCTTGCGAGTAGGGGATTTTCCGCAACGTTCGTCTCGCCATAAGAAAAGCCGGCGACGCTTGGGATGCGCCGCCGGCTTTGGTTGACAACGCTTACACGCTATCTGTGAGGAGGTGCCGTGCCGAGGTGCGTGAGCTTAGGCCTCTTCGGGCTTGTAGGTCACGAACTCGAGGGCAAAGCCGACGACGGCAGCGACGAGCGAGGCGACGATGGCCCAGATCATGAAGGTGATGCCGTTGCCGCCCGCGTTCGGGTCGATGTAGGAGAGCCAGTTGAAGATGCCCAGGCCGCCGGAGGCGTAGATGACGGCGCCGGTGAGGCCGCAGACGATGCCGCCGCAGGCGGAGCCGATGCAGGCGTTGATGAAGGCCTTCTTGTTGGGAAGGGCGACGCCGTAGATGGCGGGCTCGGTGACGCCGAAGAAGAAGGAGGAGATGATGGCGGGAAGCGCGATGCCGCGGAAGTTCTCGTCCTTGTTCTTCAGGTACATGGCGAACAGGACCGCGCCGAGGGCGAAGGAGTGGCCGATCTGGGAGGCGAGGACGTAGTCATAGCCCTGGGTGCCCAGGTTGGAGAGGGCGATGGGCACGAGCGACCAGTGGAAGCCAAAGATGACGAGCGGCATCCAGACGGCGGAGACGATGATGCAACCCACGAGGGAGCCGACGGCCGGCAGGCCGAAGATGAGGTTGAAGAACGCGGCGAGCAGGTTGCAGATCACGGTGGCGATGGGGCCGATGACGAGGTAGCCGAGGACCACGGTGATGGTCACGGTGATCAGGGGCACGAAGAACATCTTCATGGAGGCGGGCATCCAGCTCTTGACCCACTTCTCGACCTTGGAGCCGAACCAGACCATCAGCAAGATGGGGATGACGGAGCTCGTGTAGCCGGCGGCGGGCATGATGATGGGGATACCGAAGAAGTCGGCGTACCACGAGAAGGTGCCGAGGAAGCCGAGCTCGACGGAGCCCAGGACCTCGCCGCTGGTGAGCGCGACCATGGTGGGGTACACGAGCGCGAAGGCGATGGCGAGGCCGTTGAACTCGCTCATCTTGAACTTCTTGGCGGCGGTGTAGCCGAGGACGACGGGCAGGAAGTAGAACATGCCGTCGGCGACGGTGTAGAGCATGGTGTAGGCGCCGGAGGTGGCAAAGGTGCCGCCCGTGAAGAACTCCTGGTCAAGGAAGGAGAACAGGGCGAGCAGGCCCTTCATGATGCCGGCGGCCGAGAAGGTGCCGAGCATGGGCTGGAAGATGCCGGAGATGAGGTCGATGATGACGTCGGCGGGCTTCTTCGGCGCGTCGTCCTCGTCGTCTGCGGCGGCGCCGGCGGCAAAGCCGCCCACGGAGAGCACGGAGTCGTAGACCTCCTCGACGATGTTGCCCACGACGACCTGGTACTGGCCGTTGGCGTGCATGACCTTGATGACCTCGGGCAGCTCGGCGATGGCGTCGTCGTTGGCCTTGCCCTCGTCCTTGAGCTTGAAGCGCACGCGGGTGATGCAGTGGGCGACGGAGTTGACGTTGTCCTTGCCTCCCACGAGCTCGATGATCTTGGAAGCTAGCTCGTCGTACTTGGCCATTTTCCTTCCTTTCCTTGATCCTTGCGTTACGTATTTCGCACGTCGCGGCGGGCGCCGGGCCCTGGGCCCGCTGCGACGGTGACGCCTTGGTGCGGGGCGCACGGCCGCGAGGCTAGCTCAGCTTGCTCTCGCGTTGCTTGTCTTGCAGGGGCTGCAGCTGGTTGAGGTGCATCATGAGGTAGAGCATCTCCTCGTCGGTGCATGACCAGTTGCGCTCGTGCTCGAAGTGCTGGTTGATGGCCATCGCGCAACGGTAGGCGCAGGGGAAGTCGCGCGCAGCCTGGGTGAACAGCGATAGGTTGGCCGACTCCACGCTCTTGCCGCGCATGAGGCGCTTGATGAGGTAGCGCGTGTGCGTGACGAAGCGCACGTAGGCGTAGCAGGTGCGGTCGAGGCTAAAGCCGAGCTGCTCCTCCACGATCTCCACGACCTTCTCGAGGATCGAGGTGGTGGAGAGCAGCTCGTCCATGTTCTTGGCCGGCGCGGAGGTGCCAAGTTCGGAGTTCACCATGTGCAGCGCGATGGAGGCCGCCTCGCACTCGGGCAGCAACGTGCCGGTATGCTCTTGCACGATGCCCAGGCCCTGGACGCCGAGGGCGTGCTCGCGCTGGTAGACGCGCGCCACGTCCGCGGCCAGGGGGTTGGCGATCTCGACGCCGTCGCGGGTGCGCTCGACGGCGAACTGCAGGTGGTCGGCCAGCAAGAACGGCAGGCTGGCGGCCATCTTGCAGCCGAGGTTGGCCTTTGCGAGGTCGTTGATGTCGGAGGCGGCGCGCAGCACCTCGTCGCTCACGGTGCAGAGCGCCTCGGGGGCGTTGCCGCCGTCCGAGACGAAGGTCTTCTCGATTGCGGAGGTGTCGGCGAGCTCGTAGGGGGTGGCCGGAAAGCCGACGCCCTTGCCGAAGACGACAATCTCATCGCCCGCGTCGGAGGACGCGAGCGCAACGTTGTTGTTGATCTTCTTGAGGATGAGCATGAAAAAACTCCCCGGTCCACCACATCTAGAGCATGGTGCCTATCTTTGGCACCTGTGCCCCAAGTGATGCCTCCCGAAGAGTAACAAACTTGCGACACGGTGATTGTGGGTGTCCACTGATTCGTATACAAGTTCTCGCCGGCGAACGGTAGCTTTTCAGTTGCTGAGCGGCAGTACCTTACGTAAAACCATATTGCCTTGCAGCCCTAGCCGCCTGAGAAGAGCCCGCACGCGGGCGTCGTTCGGATGGCTCCGAACTGCATGCGGGCTCTTTTCGGGCTGCTCCGCCTGGGCGTTGCCAATCATGAGGGGCTGCCTTGCTTGAGCCAATTTAGGCGCGGTGTTGCGAGGGGGCATACAAGGCGGGCGGCCCCGTCGCAAGAACGTGGCCGCCCGCTGGCGCTTGCCGTTTGCTAGCCCTCGATGAGGCCGAAGTGGACGAAGGCCTTGTAGATGCCGTCGTCATCGACGTCTGCCGTCACGTAGTCTGCCGCGGCCTTGGCCTCCTCGCCGCCCGAACCCACGCATATGCTCGTGCCGCAGGCCTCGAACATCGGGATGTCGATCTTGGCGTCGCCAAAGGCGTAGGCGTCCTCGGCGGAGGCGCCAAGGTGCTCAAGCAGCACGTTCACGGCATGGGCCTTGGAGATGTCCTTCACGCCCATGTCGCCAA
>CAVJWS010000139.1:0-3325 GCA_963653485.1 Prevotella sp. CAG:279 | reverse complement strand
GGCCAAGGAGCGCCGCAACAAGGTTCTCGACAACATGCTGCGCTGCGGCGACATCACCCAGGAGGAGCACGACAGCGCCCAGGCCGAGGACCTCGTCTTGAACCTCGGCGACACCAACATGGACAACACGGGCACCTACCCGTACTGGACCAACTACATCAAGGGACTGCTCGAGGGCGACTTCTCGCAAGACACCATCGTCCAGAGCGGCCTGAAGATCTACACCACGATTGACCCGACCTACCAGGAGGCCGCCGAGGACGCCGTCGACAAGATGCTCGAACAGACGGGCAACGACGACCTCGAGAGCGCGCTTGTGGCCATCGACCCCAGCACCGGCTACATCAAGGCCATGGTGGGCGGCAGGGACTTCTTCGCCGACAGCGACTCGGCCCAGGTGAACGCCGCGACGACCGCCTTCAAGCAGACGGGCTCCAGCTTCAAGATGTTCACGCTCGTGGCCGCGATCAAGGCGGGCATGAACCCCAACATCCTGCTCAACTGCAACTCCCCCATCCAGGTGAACAACTCCTGGAGGGTGCAGAACTTCGCCAACACCTCCTACGGGACCATCTCGCTCGCAGACGCGACCGAGAAGTCCTCGAACACGGGCTACGTCCAGGTCGGCATGGCCATTGGGGTCGACTCGGTCATCGAGACCGCCAAGTCGATGGGCATCGAGTCCGACCTCGAGCCCTACGGCTCCACGATCCTCGGTTCGAGCCTCACCTCCCCGCTTGAGATGGCCGAGGGCTACGCGACGCTTGCGAGCGGCGGCGTCCACCGCGACTCCATCGCCATCACCAAAATCGAGGACCGCAACGGCAACACAGTCTACGAGCACCAGGACAGCCCCACCCAGGCCATCGACGCGAGCGTGGCCAAGGCGGCGACGAACGTGCTCGAGGGCGTGCTCACCAGGGGCACGGCAAGCTCCATGTACTACAGCATCCTGAACATCAACCAGCCCGTCGCCGGAAAGACCGGCACGACGGACAACACGGAGAACCTCTGGTTCTGCGGCTATACGCCCCAGCTTTCCGTTGCCGTTTGGACAGGCTACAAGAGCACTGACTCGAGCACCGGCCTGCACCCTGCCGACACGTCGAACAAGGCCTTCGCCTACTTTATGAACAGCGTCCTGGGAGACACCGAAAAGCAGGACTGGCCAATGGCAAGCGCCTCCGACCCCACCTACAAGGCCAACAGCACCTGGAAGTTCTCCAACACCAGCTCGAGCGTCAACGACGGCTCATACACCTACACCGAGAAGAAGACCGAGACCACCACGGAGGAGGAGACGAAAAAGGACACCTCCACCGATACCACCACGACTGGTGACGGCGGCAACGCAGGCGGCGACGGCGGTAACGCGGGCGGCGGAACCTCCGGCGGCGGCACGGGCGGCGGCACCAGTGGCGGCGGCACCTCCGGCGGCGGCACGGGTGGCGGAACCTCCGGCGGCACAACCGGCGGCGGAGACACCTCGGGCGGCGGCACAGCCGATTCGGGCACGAACACGCCTACGCAATAGACGGCATAGGAAGGCCGCGCCAGGGCAAACGTCCGGCGCGGCCTTTTTGCTGCCCGGGTTAACCTCCCCGCCCTCTCGCAAGCAGACGTCTGTCTTCCGTGTCGCACACAAGAGTTCATGCGGTTCGGCACTCATCAAAGTAAAGCCTGGTTGGTCACAGGCATAGCGTGCGTCTCCCGTGGCATAGCACGGACCACACGCTACGAAGCGGCTCGCCCATGGCGAAGAAGAGGTGGCGAAACCTCTTCCGGAAAGATGGCGCTTCGCGCCAATCCAGGGGATGGGGTCAAGGCATAAAAAACGCGCGCGGTCCGCAAGGGAACCGCGCGCGTTGGTTTTACTAGCCGGTCGGCGGCGCCAAAGGGCGCGCCAGCGTGACCCTAGGGCATCAAGGCCTAGTAGGTCTTGTAGATCATGCCGCTCTCGACGGCAGCGTAGCGAACGCCGACGCTGGGGTTGGCGGCGTCAATCATCATGCCGCCACCGACGTAGATGCCCACGTGGCCAGAGCGCCAGCAGATGTCGCCAGGCTGCGGGTTGGACGTGGTGGTCATGCCGCCGATGCTCGCGGAGGAGTGCGGAACGTACAGGCCCACCGAGGCGTAGGCGGCGGAGACGAGGCCAGAGCAGTCATAGGCGTTGGGGCCCGAGGCGCCGTAGACATAGGCGGCGCCGAGCGCGCCGTAGGCGTAGCTCACAATTGCCGAACGCTGGGAGGAGCTGAGCCTGCCGCCCGAGGTGCTGCCCGAGTTGCCGTTGTCGCTGCTGCCGCTGTTGGTGTTGTTGTTGGTGTTCGAGTTGGTGTTCGTGTTCGTATTGGAGTTGTTGTTGGAGTTGGAGTTGTTGTTCGCCTCGGCCTGCTTGGCAGCAGCCTCCTCGGCGGCCTGCTGGGCGGCAGCCTCCTCGGCGGCCTTCTGTGCGGCCTCGGCCTTGGCCTTCTCCTCGGCCTCGCGGGCGGCCTTCTCGGCGGCGAGGGCCTCCTGCACCTGCTGGTCGAGCGAGTTTACGTAGCTCTCGGACTCGGAGACCTTGTTGTCGAGCTCGGCCTGCTGGGCCTGCTGATCGGAGAGGAGCTGCTCCTGCTCCGCCTGCTTGGAGGTGAGCTCGGCCTGGATGTCCTTGACCTGCTGGATGACCTTGGCGTCGGAGTCGCTCACCTTGGAAGCGTACGTGACGCGGCTGATGAGGTCATCGAAGCTGGTGGCGTCAAACAGGATGGAGACGATGGAGACGCCGCCGGTCTTGTAGCTAGAGGCCACGCGGTCGGCAAGGGTGTCCTGGGCAGCGGAGAGCTCGGACTTCTTGGTCTCGATCTCCTCGTTGGTCTCATCGAGGGCGACCTTGGTCTCGTTTACCTGCTCGCTGAGCTGCTCAGCCTCGCTGTAGAGCTCGTTGAGGCGCTCATTCGCGGCGTCAAGCTTCGCCTGAAGCTCGGCGGACGTGTCTGCGAAAGCTGCGGTGGGGATGCTGCTGAATGCTGTGATTCCGAGTGTGATTATGGCGGCGGTGCGGGCAGCCGCAGAGCGAATCTTCAAAAGCTGGTCCCTTCTTCGACCTACAGAAAAGAACAGCAGGGCTGTTCGATAAAGCACTCCTAATAATAACGGTATCTGACGGGTGGACAAAACGGTTTGTGGACGACAGGTGAACCTAGCAGCTCGCCTCTCTTACGCCCCAAGCGCCCCAAGCTCGGCAACCCTGGCCTCGGCGGCCTCGCAGACCTCGGTTGCCTGGGCGAGCTGGGCCTTGACGGCGTCGTGGCCGGTGCCGCCGAAGGTGGTGCGGCGACGC
>CAVJWS010000138.1:0-3374 GCA_963653485.1 Prevotella sp. CAG:279 | reverse complement strand
CCACCATTTGAATTCACCTCGAACCCGCTGGGCCTCTAGCCTGGCGGGTTCGCCGCTTTCGGCGTCGTAGTTGAGCACGACCATGAGCCAGTCGTCGGACACGAGCACCTGCCAGACGAAGGCGTCTATCAGCTCGTCGTCCGTGAGGTCGCGCCCGCACTGGATGAAGTCCGCGAACTCCTCCGGGTCGATGGCCTCCTCCTTGATCGTGCGCAGGTCGAGCCTCGCGCGGTCCCTCTGCCGCTCAAGCTCCGCTATGCGCTCGTTGATGCCTGGGGCGAGCACGCCCGCCTCGATGGCCGCCAGGATGTTCCTCAGCCCCTTCTCGGCCGAGCTGAGCGCCTCGGCGGCCTGCCTCCTGCGCATGGCCACCTCGTCCGTGTCCGCGCGGTCTGCGACCATGTGGGCTATCCTCAGCGCCTCGTCCCTGTCGGACAGAAGCTCCCGCAGGGCCATGGCCACGCAGCCCTCAAGCTCCTCGCGCCTCACGTTCTTGCAGCAGCCGTCCGGGCAGCTGTAGTACTCGTACTTCACGTTGTTGCGGCCGCGCCCGCTCACGCCCTGCATGTTGAGGCCGCACTCAAGGCACACGGCCTTGCCCGCCAGGGCGAACCTGCCCCAGCTCTCGCTTGCCCTCTGCTTGATGCCCCGCACTCCCTGAGCGTCCATGAAAGTCACCTCGTCTATGATCTGCGGCATGCCGCCCTCAACCACTACCCCGCCCCACTCGTAGCGCCCCGTGTAGCGCCTATTGTGGAGCATCTTGTGCACCATCGAGTAGCAACATGGCTTGCCCGTCCTGGTCTTCACCCCGCGCTCGGCGAAGTCGCGCGCTATCGAGTCGACGGCCTCTCGGTTGATGCGCCGCCTGAACGCCTCGCGCACCAGCGCCGCCTGCCCCTCGTCTATCTCGTACTCGTCCTCCGCGCTCCTGCGGTAGCCGAAGACGCGCACGCCGTTGGTCTTGCACTTGAGCGCGTTGCCCTCCATGCCGCGCCTCACGCGGATGGCGGTCTTCCTGGACTCGCAGGCGGCGAGGCCTTCCAGCAGCTTCTCGTAGATGATGCCCTCCGGGCAGTCCGGTATCTGCTCCATGGCCGACACCAGGCGCACGCCCCTCAGGGCCAGCTCGCGCTTGTAGATGGGCGCCGAGTACTCGCCGCGGCTGAAGCGGTCCATCATGTAGACGAGCACGATGTCGGACTCGCCCGCGTTCGCGATCATGCGCTGGAACTCCGGCCTATCGTCCGTCCTTCCGGACATGGCGTGGTCGCAGTACTCCGCCACGACCTCGTAGCCTTCCCTGGCGCACCACTCGCGGCACACCCTCAGCTGGTCCTCTATCGACGCCTCGCGCTGCTTGGAGCATGAGAAGCGGGCGTATATCACGGCTGTTTTTGGCATTTCACTCCCACTCACCGAACGGGACGTCCTCGCCAAGGCGGTCGCATTCATCAAGCCAGGCAAAAATCTTGTCTGGGTCTGGCAACAACATCACTGTCTCCGGGTAGCCTGGGGCGAACCAGCCAGTCATCATGCACTTGACCTTAATTCTGTAGCCTTTTCTGGCAATCTTCCCGAACGTCTGTGCCAGGGTGGACGTCGCACCGAACACCTTGCCCCGGTATGCGAGGGCAATGCCGCCTTCCCCGGTATCCCATTCACCGCCGGTGAGAGAGCTGGCAAGCCGCACTGGCGTCGTTACAACATCCGCCATGAACGAGTCGCCCACGCGCAGCCCCTTGAGCGGCTTCCCGTAGTAGGTGTAGACACGTCTCTCATATGTGCCAGCAAGCACAAGCGGCTCACGCGATTTCGACATGGCCTCCATCTTTGCGCTAATAACCTCTGTGGCTTTGACCTTTGCCGCGTCAACTGCTGCATCGGTGGCCGCTCTGGCAATGTCTCTGAACAGTCCCATAGCTACTCCTCGTAAGTTTTGCGCGCCATCTCTTCGAGCGATACGCCAAGAGCGTCAGCTATCGCCTTCGCCTTGCCTAGCGTCGGCTCCTTTGCTCTGCCGCTGAGAAGCGCAGAGACCGTTGACCGTGGAGAGCCGATTTTGTGCGCGAGTTCCGCGGGTGTCATCCCCTTTTGCTCAAGGTAATAGGCGAGCACATACCGGTATCCCATGGCCTCTCCTTGCCGTCCAAATATTTACACGTACAAAGTATTGCACGGTGCAAAGTTTTGTACAATACTAGCCACAGTACAAAGTTTTGTACGCGAAAGGAGGGAACATGACCCTATCCGAGAAGGTTGGCGAGTACGCCGAAAAGAACGGCGAGACAAAGGATTCCATCGCCGACAAGCTGGGCATTAGCCGCTCTTCGTTCTTCAACAAGCTCAGGGGTGCCTACGAGTTCAGCTTCTCCGAGGCCTACGACCTGTCGCGTCTGCTCGGAATCTCTATGGACGAGCTGCACGACTTGGTGGCGTCGTAGATGCCCGCCGAGAAGCCCAAGCCGAGCGACAAGAGCGCGGCGAGGGAGCGCCAGGAGGAGATGGCGCTGAGGCTCAGAAGGCTCTACCTGAGGAAGAAAGGCGGACGGCTGGTTCGATGAGGAAGTGGACGACGCGAGAGCTCCGGTACCTGGAGGGGCACGCGGGCGAGGGCGCGGACGCCGTCGCCAAGGCGCTCGGGCGTTCCAGGCAGTCGGTGCAGTGGCAGGCGCACGAGTGCGGTGTCTCCCTCCGCAAGCGTAGCCAGTGCCCCAACTGCGGTCGATGGACGTTCAAGCCACTCAACCGCGTCTCCGGGTGGTGCATCGAGTGCACCAAGGAGCAGCGCATGTCGTCTCTCGCCGAGCAGGCCAGCGCCATGAGGGAGGAGGCGGTGAGGAAGCAGCGCAACGACCGGGAGCGGCAGCGCTACTACAGCTCCAAGGCACGCGCCAAAAAAAAGAAAAATAGCCAATAAAAAAGCCAAAACAAGGCTTTACCTGCGGAAACGCCAGAAAGGAAGACCAAAGATGCAAGCAAAAAGAAAAGCGGGCACCCCCAGCTACCACACTCAGAGCGCCCGAAGCGTCGCCACCAGAAGAAGCGACGCGACCATTATACCGCTCGACCCCAAGCCGCGCCTCTCGGCCTACGAGATGAGGGCGCGCGAGATGTTCAAGCTCGGGTGCATGTGCGGCGGCGTCGCCGTGGCGATCGTGTTCCTGCTCGTCGCCTGGCTCTGGGTCATCCCCACGATGGACGGCGCCGTGGCCACCGCGCAGCGCGCCTACGAGATGGCGGCTGGTGTCTAATGCGCAACGACGAGCGATACAGCCCCAAGCCCCAGAGCATGCAGCTGGAGCTGCCCGGCCTGGGCGCCAAGGGCGAGGCCGACGCCGAGGAGGCGCGCCGCTGGATCGACGAGAACCCCG
>CAVJWS010000137.1:0-3445 GCA_963653485.1 Prevotella sp. CAG:279 | reverse complement strand
GAGAAGGCGCCGCCGCCGTGGCGGCCCATGCCGCCGTAGGTGTCGACGATGATCTTGCGGCCGGTGAGGCCGGTGTCGCCCATGGGGCCGCCCACCACGAAGCGGCCGGTGGGGTTCACGTAGATGTCCGCGCTCTTCCAGGCGATGCCCGCCTCGTCAAGAACCGGGGCGATGACGTGGGCGGTAACGTCGCGCTTGATGAGGCCCATGTCCTCGATCTCGGGGTCGTGCTGGGTGGAGACGACGATGGCGCTCACCTCGACGGGGCGCTCGTCCTCGTAGCGCACGGTGACCTGGGTCTTGCCGTCGGGGCGTAGGTAGGAAAGCTCGCCGGACTTGCGCACGTCGGCCAGGCGCTTGGCCAGGCTCTGGGCGAGGTAGATGGGCATGGGCATGAGGGCGTCGGTCTCGTCGGAGGCATAGCCGAACATCATGCCCTGGTCGCCCGCGCCGATGAGGTCGAGCGGGTCGGTGGTGCGGCCGGCCTGGGCGTCGAACGACTCGTCCACGCCGGCGGCGATGTCGGGGCTCTGCTCGTGGATCATGGAGATGACGCCGCAGGTCTCGCAGTCAAAGCCGTACTTGGCGCGGTCGTAGCCGATGCCGCGCAGCACGTCTCGCGCGATCTTCTGCACGTCCACGTAGGCCTGGGTGCGAATCTCGCCGGCCACCACCACGGTGCCGGTGGTGACGAAGGTCTCGCAAGCGCAGCGCACCTCGCTCACCTTGGCGGGTGTGCCGGAGGGGCTCACGTAGCCCTCGGACTCGAGGCGCGCCTCCTTGGCAAGGATGGCGTCGAGCACCGCATCGCTGATCTGGTCGCAAATCTTGTCGGGGTGTCCCTCGGTGACGGACTCCGAGGTGAAGTAGTAGCTCTCTGACATGGCCGTGCATCTCCCTCTCCCGCGCCTGCGGGCTTGTGGGCCTGGTGGCCCGTGTGTTGGGGGATAAAAAATCCCCTTGCGTCATGAAGGGGACAGCCGAGGCAAAAGCCATGTTGTTCCCCCGTCTTCCGAGGGGCGAGCCCCTCGCCGAGAATTGGCACCCTGCCTTATATAAGGTGGGTTGTCGGAGCGTCATGGGGCTCGGTCCCTCGGCTCTACGCGCCTCGCCTGCGTGCCATGCGGCCTGACGAGGCGCCTCTTGACGAGCGCCCTTTTGGGGCTTGCACAGTCTAGCGCCTCAAGGCGGGGTTGTAAATCGGATAAATTATGTAAAGTTGTGAGCTACCGCATGGTGATTGCCCTCCAATAGGGGTATAGTCCTTCAGGCTTTGGCCTAATCTAGGCATTGCTGTGCCGCCGCTGAACGCGACGCCGCCCCCGCCCGCTTCGCCGCTTGCGGGCTTGGCTCCCCAAGAGGGGAGCGAGCAGAGACGAACGACCAGGAGACTCTACGTGAGAACCGCCTTCAAGATCTTCAAGCGCGACTTCAAGCGCATCATCGTGAATCCCGTTGCCGTGATCATCGCCATCGGCGTGGCCATCATTCCCTCGCTCTACGCGTGGTTCAACATCCTGGCCAACTGGGATCCGTATGAGAACACCTCCACGGTGCCCATCGCCGTGGTGATCGAGGACTCGGGCGCCGACGTGGGCTCGCTTGGCAACATCAACGCCGGCGACCAGATCCGCGAGCGCCTTGAGGACAACGACCAGCTCGGCTGGACCTTCGTCGACGACGAGGACGACGCCATCGAGGGCGTGAAGGCGGGCACCTACTATGCGGCCTTCGTCATCCCGTCCGACTTCACGAGCTCTTTGTCCGACGTGCTGGACGGCGACACCGAGCAGGCCCACATCTCCTATTACGTAAACGAGAAGGCCAATGCTATCTCGCCCAAGGTCACCGACACCGGCTCCACCACGCTCGAGACCCAGATCGCCAACGAGTTCGTGAGCGTCGTCGGCGAGACGGTCACCGAGAAGCTCCAGGACGCCACCACCGACGTGACCAACGACATCGACGAGGCCGTGGGCAGCATCACTGCCGACCTCACCGACGTCCAGCAGCTCATCACCAACCTGTCCTCCAACATCTCCGCCACGCAGCAGACCATCCAGAGCGCCCGCGCCTCCGTGGCGGCGGCCCGCTCCACGCTCAGCCAGGTGAGCGGCGCCTCCACGTCGCTTTCCGGCGCGCTCAACGAGTCGCTGGGCACCCTTTCCACCACGCGCACCCAGGCCCAGCAGCTTGGCGCCCAGCTCTCGAGCGCCCTCGGCACCTCCATCTCTACGGTCTCTGGCATCTCGAGCCAGGCCAACTACGAGATCGGCGTGGTCACCGGCAACATCGGCTGGGCCCAGGGCCAGCTCGACGGCGCCATCAGCCACGTGAGCGCCCTCAACTCCAACACCTTGGGCGACGTCAAGACCTCGCTCGACCGCGCCTATGTGCGCGTGAACAAGCTCGATGACGCCTCCGTGCCCTACAAGCAGCAGATCCTTGCCGCGCTCGATGCGGCCAGCTCGGCCGTGGGCGAGCTTGAGAGCTACAACGCGGGCAAGATCCAGACGCTCCAGGACGCCTCCAACACCATCAAGTCCACCAACGACGCGGTCTCGGGGCTCTCCACTAGCGTCAACGATGCCATCGAGAGCAGCTCGAGCTCCATGTCCTCACTGCAGGGCACGCTTTCGAGCTCCACCATTCCCGCCATCTCCAACTCGCTCGACGACTTCTCCTCTGCCGGCGGCAAGCTCTCCGGCCTCGCCGAGGCGCTCCCTTCCATGCTCTCCCAGGCTGACGGCACCTTGGCCCAGCTCGATGGTGTGCTCGCCCAGAGCGCAAGCTCCATCCAGAGCACGGCCGACGCGCTCAACGGCGCCGCCGACAAGGTAGGCGAGCTCGCCGGCGACGCCGCCGCCATCCAGAGCGCGGCCAACTTCGAGGTCTTCAAGGACATCCTCGGCCTGGATGCCGAGAAGGTCGGGGACTTCATGGGCTCGCCGGTCGAGATGGTCTCCCAGCCCATCTTCCCGGTCGAGAACTACGGCAGCGGCGTGGCCCCCTTCTACACCAACCTCGCCCTGTGGGTGGGCGGCTTCGTGCTCGTGGCCATCTACAAGCTCGAGGTCGACGACGAGGGCATCGGCAAGTTCAAGCCGTGGCAGGGCTTCTTCGGCCGCTGGCTGCTCATGAACCTCATCGGCCAGCTCCAGGCCATCATCTGCTGCATCGGTGACATCGCCCTGGGCATCCAGTGCCTGAACCCCGTGGCCTTTGTCTTCGCCGGCATGGTGGAGAGCTTCGTCTACGTGTTCTTCATCTATGCCATCTCGGTGGCCTTCAAGCACATCGGCAAGGCCATCGGCGTGCTGCTCGTCATCCTGCAGATCCCGGGCGCCTCGGGCACCTACCCCATCGAGATGATGCCTGACTTCTTCAAGAACCTGCACCCCTGGCTGCCCTTCACCTACGGCATCAACGCCATGCGCGAGGCCAT
>CAVJWS010000136.1:0-3534 GCA_963653485.1 Prevotella sp. CAG:279 | reverse complement strand
TGGGCCTTGATGCGGATCTGGGCCTTGCCCTTGTGGCCGAGCGTGATGAGGTTGCCGCTCGGCTCGCAGATCACGCAGAAGTCGGGCTTAAGACCCGTGTCGCCATAGAAGAGCTCGAGGTTCACGCCGTCGCAGTACTCCTCGCAGACGGTGCCCGTCACATAGACGGTTTTACCCTCGAGCAGCCCGGCGTCGCGCGCGGCGGCCGCGGCGTAGATGCTCGCGCACAGGCCGCCCTTCATGTCCACCGAACCGCGGCCCCACAGCTCGCCGTCCACGATCTCGCCGCCGAAGGGGTCGTGCTCCCAGTCTTGCGCGTCATTGACCTGCACGGTGTCGATGTGGCCGTCGAAGTGAATGACCTTGGGACCGTTTCCGATGCGGCCCACGGCGTTGCCGGTCTCGTCGATATAGGCCTCGTCGTAACCGAGCTTTTGCATCTCGGCCACGACGAGCTCGGCCATGGGGCCCTCCTCGTCGGAATAGCTCTTGGTCTGGACGGCCTTCTGAAGGAATGCAATGAGATCCTGGTTCATGATGCCTCCATGCGTTTGGGTTGGCTTTGCGACAAGAGGCGGGTCGGCACGACGCGGGAAGGGTAGTCAGGGGGTGCGGCATGCCGGCCCGTCTCCTCTCTTGGATTTAAGAATATTGATTGCCGGCGCACGAATATATAATCTGGTTGCCGAATAGTTTAGTTATCTTGCTCTTTACCACGCGTGGCATTACGCGATGGTTTCAAGGCGGCAAGAGCGGGGCGAAGAGCGCGCCGCTGCGCCATAGTTGGCCACCAGCAGGCTTGGCTTGGGCGATGAGGCGCGGGGCAACGAGCGCGAAGGCTCGGCGCGCCGCCACGGTGGAATTGCAAGGGCGGGTGCCCCGCCCGTCGGAACCGCACGAGTGCCCGCCCCGCCGCCGCACGGCCGCGTGCGGCGCTCGTCCAAAGCATGCAAGGAGACCCATGCAGACCTATGACATCCACATCGACCACAGCGGGCGCGAGCTTACGCGGCATGGGTCGCCGGCCTTTCCGCTGGCCGTCTACACCACCACCGTCTCCAAGAACGTCTTAGGCTTCATCGACTGGCACTGGCATGACGAGCTGCAATTTTGCCTCGTCATAAAGGACAGCATCCATGTGGCCGTGGAGGGCGACTCCTTTGTGCTGGGCGAGGGCGAGGGCCTGTTCGTGAACTCGCGGCGCCTGCACTCCATAACCAACGCCCCCGACGCCGACGCCACCTATATCTGCCTGGACTTTCATCCCCGGCTCGTCTACGGCTTTGACGGCAGCGCGGCGCAGACCAAGTTCGTGGAACCCTATATCTCCAAAGGGGCCGTCCCCTATCTCAAGCTCCAGCAAAACGAGCCGTGGGCAGCCGAGGTCATCGGCCTGCTGCGCCGCGTCTACAACAGCTATAGCTCCGAGGCACCCGACGAGCTGCAGATTGCCATCTGGCTCATGAGCGCCTGGCATGATGTGGTGGAACGCTTGCAGGCCGGCGCCGAAGGCGGACGCACGGCCATCCGCCCGCAGGTCCGTGCGGCCATGGAGTACGTGGGCGAGCACCTTGACGAGCCCATCTCGCTCGACGACGTTGCCGAACACGTCGGCTTTGCCAAGAGCACCTGCTGCCGCGAGTTCAAGCGTCAGCTCGGCTGCACGCTCACCGAGTACGTGCTGAACGCCCGGCTGCAGAAGGCCTCGCGGCTGCTCCTCTCCACCGATGCGAGCGTGGCCGAGGTTGCCAGTCGCTGCGGCTTCTCTAGCTCGAGTTATTTCATCACAAAGTTCAAGGCGAGGATCGGCGCCTCGCCGGCCGTCTACAGAAAGGAGCACGCCGGCGAGCATGCCGACGTGCTCCAGACGTTGCAACCGCTGCCGTAGGCAGCGTGCCGACGGCGAGTGAGTCCTGCATGGCGGAACGCGCGAGACGGGCTTCGCCCGGCAGCGTCCGCACAGGGCGCGCGCGTGAAAAGAAGGCGCCCAGCGCATCTACGCGCTGGTCCGTCTTCGTCACCCGCCTTGCTTGGCCTTGTCCTGTCCCGCCTTGCCGCCTACTTGGCCAGGCGGCCCTCGACCGCCAGCTCGACGCACTTGTAGGCGCCGTCGTAGATGCCGATGCGGTTGGCGTCCTCGATGCGGTCGCACATCGTGGTGATGAGCGAGCGGTCGGCCTGGAAGGAGTCGAGCATACCGAGTACCTCGGCGGTGTCGTCGATCTCGTAGGTGCCGTCGCCCACCTCGGCCGCGCGGATGGCGCCCCAGGCCTCGTGGCCGCCCACGCGGTGAATCATGAGCTTGGGCACGGGATAGAAGCTGAACTCCGAGGGCTTGGTGATGAGCACGTCGCAGGCGCGCATGAGCAGGTTGGAGCTGTAGACGGCGGCGAAGATGTCGTCGTCGCAGAAGGCGTGGACGCCGCTCACATCCTCCGTGAGCGCGCGCTCAGCGAAGGTACGGGTCTCGGCAAAGTCATCGAAGTGCAGCTCGGCGGCCTCGGCCAGGCCATCGACCTTCTTGGCGAGCTCCTTCCAGACGTTGCGGTGGTCGCCCACGTTCACGAACAGCACCGCCTCGCCGCGGCGCACGTAGGGCAAAAGGTTCTCGCAGATGGCGCGGAAGAGGTCTGCCTGGGCGCCGGCGCCTCCCACGGAGAGCAGATAACGCACGGGGCCGCCGCCGAGCACGCGGTTGCGGCGAGCGGCACAGTCTGCCTCGATGTTCGCCACGAGCTCGTGGTCCACGTAGTGGCCGGTGTAGGCGATGGCCTCATCGGGCATGGGCGAGAGGGCGCGGCCCTCCCACATGCCGCGCAGCTGCCTGTAGCCCAGGTAGGCGCCGGGCGTCTGCACGGTGTGGATGGAGCCCTCGGCGAGATGCAGCGCCATGGGCCAGTTGTCGGGGATGGCGTTGACCACGTGCGTCATGCCGGCGTGCACCGCGGCCTGGCTCGGCCAGGCGTGGGTGCCCACGTAGGGGGTGTCACGCGGCAGGTCGCGGAAGAGCGGCACGCAGAGCTCGGCGTTCTTTTGGTCGCCGGCGTTGTAGGAGAGCTTCTTGAAGCCCTCGGAGTTGAGCGGCTCCCACACGAGCGCGTTGAAGGGCGGCACCGCTTGGGAGAGGCGCGAGCCCATGGAGTAGAGCTTGTTTTGGTAGGCGATGACCTTGGATCCCGTGGAGCCGGAGAAACTCGCAAGGTCGAACCAGTAGGGGGTGTAGCCCATGGCGCGGGCGGCGCTGGCCATGGCCATGCTGATGCGGTAGTGGCCAAAGCCCATGCGGATGTTGCCCACGATGAAGGGCTTGCCCGCGGCGCCCTCCACCGTGCGGGAGGTCTGCGGGGCGGCCGGCTGAGCCGTGGCATCAGCCGCGAGGTCCAGCGCCGAGGCCTCCTCGCCGGCGAGTACGAGGTTGCGCACGCCGAGGATGCTGCCGATGGCCGGGGTCTCGGTGACCGCAAGGTGGTAGACCGTCTGCGAGTCGTCGCCGAACTTCTTGATGAACTTCTCCTT
The DNA here is from genome assembly GCA_963653485.1 of Prevotella sp. CAG:279. Classification (GTDB taxonomy): domain Bacteria; phylum Actinomycetota; class Coriobacteriia; order Coriobacteriales; family Atopobiaceae; genus Parolsenella. The sequence goes on along the minus strand of CAVJWS010000136.1, from coordinate 18 downwards.
GCCGTGGCACGCCTTCTC
>CAVJWS010000135.1:0-3548 GCA_963653485.1 Prevotella sp. CAG:279 | reverse complement strand
TTTTGTGCAGCGTGCGGATGGCGCGGCGCAGGCGGCGCGCGGCGCTCGGGTCGAGGCCGGCCACCGGCTCGTCCAGCACGAGGACCTCGGGGTTCATGGCGAGCACGCCGGCCAGCGCCACCATGCGCTGCTGGCCGCCGGAAAGCTCGAAGGGCGAGGCCTGGGCCTTGTGGGCGATCTGGAGGAACTCGAGCTGACGGTTGACGCGCCGCGTTACCTCCTCGGCGGAAAGGCCGAGGTTGCGGGGGCCATAGGCCACGTCGTCAAAGACCGTCTCGGCAAAGAGCTGTCGCTCGGGGCGCTGCATCACGAAGCCGATCTTGCCGCGCAGCTCGCGGCGGCGCCTGCGGTCTTGCGTGCTGATGCCGCAGACCTCCACGGTGCCGGAGCTCGGGGCGTCGAGCGCGCAGGCGAGGCGCGCGATGGTGGACTTGCCCGAGCCCGTGCAGCCCAGAAGCGCCACCAGCTCGCCGGGCGCCACCTCGAGGTCGAGGCCCTTGAGCACGGTCTTCTCGGTATAGGAGAAGGTCACGTCGGAGAGCCGCAGCGCCGGCGTGGCGGGGCTGCTGGCCGCGGCGGGGCTGCCGCTGGCCGCGGTGGGGGCGGCGGGCGTGGCGGCCTCGGGTGCTGCGGCCACGTCGCTTGCGGTGTTGGCTTCCGCGCCGGTCGCGCCGCTTGCGGTTGCGTCGGCCGCAGCTGCGGGAGTTTCGCCTGCGGTGGCCCCATTGGCGAGCGTGGCGGCCGCGTCGAGTGCGACGGGCGTTGCGGCCTCGCCGCTGGTGGTCGTAGCTCCTTCGCCGTTGTCGGCCTCTTTCGGCCAGACGCCCTGCTCGGCAATGGCGCGGGCCAGCTCGGCAGAGGAGCTGCAGGGAACAAGTCCCAGCTCAAGTGAGGTAAAGGTGGAGATGGGCAGCTCAAGGCCGCTTTCGAGCAACTCGCCGGCGTGCAGGAACACCTCGTGCGGCGTTCCCTCGAGCACGATTTTGCCGGCGCGCAGGACCACCACGCGGTCGGCCTCGAGCGCCTCGTCCATGAAGTGCGTGATGTGGACGATGGTGGTGCCTGCCTCGTGCAGGTTCGCGAGCACGCGCATGATGCCACGGCGGCCGCGGACGTCGAGCATGGCGCCCGGCTCGTCGAGCACGAGCATGTCGGGGTGCATGGCCAGGGCGCTCGCAATGGCCACGCGCTGCTGCTGGCCGCCCGAGAGGCGCGCCGGGTCGGCCTGGGCGTAGGCGCCTAGGGCAACGCGGCCCAGCTCGGCGTCCACGCGCTCCATAATCTGTGCGCGCTCGATGCCGAGGTTCTCCGGGCCAAAGGCCACGTCGTCGGCGACGACGCTCGTGACAATCTGGTCCTCGGGGTTCTGGAAGACCAGGCCCGTGCGGTGGCGCGCCTCGCGATAGGCCTCGGGGTCAACCTCGCCCTCGTCGTAGGCAAGCTGGCCGGCAAGTTCCACGCGACCGGCGTCGGGGGCCTCGAGGCCGGCGAGCAGCTGGGCGAGGGTCGACTTGCCCGAGCCATTGCAGCCGAGGATGCAGAGGCGCTCGCCGGGCATAACCGTGAGGTCAACGCCGTTGAGAGCCCAGGTGGCGCCCTCGTCGTAGGTGAGCCGCACGCCGGAGAGGCGCAGGCGCGCGCAGGCGCGCTCATCGGCCTCGTGCGCGTCCACCGAGCTGGCGGCCGGATTCGCCGCAGATGCGATTCCCTCTCGTTTGGCGCCGGGCCGCGTGTTGTCCTTGTCGGCTTTGGCTTCCATGTGGCCCTACTTGCTCACGAGCTTGGATGCGGGCTTGTAGACGAGCGTGGTGATGACGCAGTTGAGCACGACCTTGATGAGGTTGAACGGCAGCAGCACCGGGACGATGAGCGCGACGACGTCGGCGGCGGTCATCGTGGGGGTGTAGAGCGGGGTGACGACGACGTTGGCCGCGCAGGCCACGGCGAGCGTCACGATGGCGCCAAGCACGAGGCTCGCGAAGAAGCCCGCCGTGTTGCGGACGCGCGAGAAGAGCAGCGACGCCGGCAGCACGAGCGCCAGCGCGCAGATGATGCTCATGAGGCCGCCCCAGGGGTCCATGAAGACGTGCGGCAGCTGGGAGAGCACGGCCACGAGCGAGCCGGTGCCGGCGCCAAAGACCATGCCGGCTACGAGGCAGACCGCACCTGAGGGGTCGTACTTGAGCCACACGACGGGCGGCACGGGTATCTCGATGAAGCTTGCGACCATGGCCGCGGCCACGAACAGCGCGCAGATGGCGATCTGCGTGGTGGACCAGCCGGCGGCCGTGGTCCCGGTGGTGGCGTGCGTTGAGCGATGGGTGGAAGTAGGCATAGTGGCCCCTTTCGTTTCTTCCGTCCGGACTATGACCGTTGGCCCCGGAATCTCACCGGGTCAGCCGCATATCTGCGGGTCGCGGGCTCCTTGCGCGGAATGTTCGCGCCAGTTACCGCCAGTGGGGAATTTCACCCCGCCCTGAAACTGACACGCCTAGGCTAGCACTTCGCCGTCCGGCTGAGAATGCTTGGCGCCATTTGAGCCCCGGGCGAACCACGAAGGGCATCTTTGCGGCGCGATTGACCGAGCTTGACTGTATGGTTGCTATATAAGAGATGCTGGTGGCAAGGCGGGTGAAAGGAGCGCAGGTGGGAGCTTGGGTTGAGAGGGTTTCGGCTGGTGAGGGGCGCTTTTTGCTGGAGGCCGTTGCCACCGTTACGCCGCGGGGCATCGTTGTGGCCGCGTATTCGCCGGAGTTTGCCCACCTTGGCGCCACCGCGCAGGCCATCCCGCGCCCGGAGCCGGGCCGCACGGCCACGGTGAGCATCCTGGCCGTTCCCTGCCACCGCGACGAGATTCCCGCCCACGACATCGCCGCAGCTCTGGCCACGCGTTTTGGCGTTCCTTGCTCGGCCAGCACCGGCTACCACGTGGAAAACGCCACCGAGGCCGACCTCCGGCAGATGCTCGAGACGAACAACGAGCTCATCGCCCAGCTTGAAGCGTGCGTCGCGAAGCACCTGAAGCCGGTGGAGTGTTTTGCCGCATGCGAATCGCCAAATATCTCCTTGACTGTATAGCTACTATACGGTTGATGCTTGGCCCAACAACGAACAGCCATGAGGATGGGAGAGCCCATGCAGGCAGAGCAGATTCACGACCTTCGTTCCGCGCTTGAGTTCTTGCGCGAGCAGGACGGCCAGCTTCTCGAGACCGACATTCCGGTTGACCCGGACGCCGAGGTCTCGGGCGTGTACCGCCACGTCGGCGCCGGCGGCACCGTCATGCGCCCCACCAAGGAGGGCCCGGCCATGCTCTTCAATAACGTGGTTGGCTACGACGACGCGAGCGTGGCCATCGGCCTGCTCGCCAGCCGCAAGCGCACCGCCGCCCTCCTCGGCCTCGACGAGAAGCGCCTTGGCATCGAGATTGGTCAGCGCTTCAACAACCTCATCGCGCCCGCCCAGATTGCCGAGGGCACCCACGTCGACTGCCAGGAGCGCGTCTACCGCGCCACCGACCCCGGCTTTGACCTGCGCAAAATCGTCCC
>CAVJWS010000134.1:0-3574 GCA_963653485.1 Prevotella sp. CAG:279 | reverse complement strand
AGACCCTCCAGAAGATCTACGACGAGACCTATGGCGAGGGCGTCTACAAGGCCGTTGGCGTGCAGTCCGAGCAGGTCGTCTTCGGCGGCGGCAATATCCACTGCATTACGCAGCAGGAGCCCTCTGCCTAACCGTCTGGCTTCCTGAGGCACCCCATCTAGGGGCTCCAACCCTCGTCGCGTGCCTTCGCACGCTTCCTCGGGCTTGTCGCTCCCTATCTGGGGCACCTCAGAAACCCATCCGGCCAGGCAGCAAGCCGCTTGCCCAGCCGGATGGCGGGCACCTGGACTCCGCAGACAAGGTTTCCGGGTACCCGTGGGCGCCCGACCTGGGGCGCCTCAGAAACCCATCCGGCCAGGCAGCAAGCCGTTTGCCTGGCCGGCACCTGCCCAGCTCACGAGCTGGGGCACTGAGCCGAACGGCCGCGCCCCGCAGCGGACGGATGTCCTGCGGGGCGCGTGTGTTTTCACCAAAGAAAGGAGCTGCCCCATGAGCAGCAGCAACCGTCCCGACCGCGTGGTCGTGGCCCTTGGCGGCAATGCCCTCGGCGACACCCCGGCCGAGCAGATCGAGAAGGTCAACCACGCCGCCCACGCGCTTCTCGGCCTCATCGAGCAGGGCAACGAGATCATCATCACCCACGGCAACGGCCCGCAGGTCGGCATGATCCAGAACGCCTTCGCCGCCGCCCACGACGCCATCGGCACGCCCTCCATGGACCTGCCCGAGTGCGGCGCCATGAGCCAGGGCTACATCGGCTATCACCTGCAGCAGGCCATTGGCCGCGAGATGCACCTTCGCTACAAGCGCTGGCACGCCGCCACCGTCGTGACCCAGATCGAGGTCGACCCCGACGACCAGGCCTTTGCCAACCCCACCAAGCCCATCGGCCCCTTCCTCACCGAGGAGGCCGCCAAGGCCGCCATGGCCGAGGACCCGAGCCGCACCTACGTCGAGGACTCCGGCCGTGGCTGGAGGCGCGTCGTCGCCAGCCCCGAGCCCAAGAAGATCGTCGAGGCCGAGAGCATCCTCAACCTTCTTGACAACGAGTTCATCGTCATCGCCTGCGGTGGCGGCGGCATCCCCGTGGTGCGCGACTACTCCGACAAGGGCTGCTACAAGGGCGTGCCCGCCGTCATCGACAAGGACATGGGCGGCGAGCTTCTGGCCGAGGACTGCCAGGCCGACGTGCTGTTCCTGCTGACCGCCGTCGAGCACGTGGCGATCAACTTCGGCAAGCCCAACCAGGAGGAGCTCGAGGACCTCACCGCCGACGAGGCCGAGCGCCTGGCCGACGAGGGCCAGTTCGGCAAGGGCTCCATGGAGCCCAAGGTCCGTGCCGCCATCAAGTTCGCGCGCTCCCGCAAGGGCCGCACCTGCGTCATCGGCGCCCTCGACAAGGCCGCCGAGACCATGGCTGGCCTCTCCGGCACCCGAATCCACGGGTAGGCTTCCTTCTTTCGATTGACAACCCACTTCCGGCGGCCGACTGACCACCCAGCCGCCGGCCTCTCCCCTTAAGCCCGCGTCTTGCCCCCATCGTGACGCGGGCTTTCTTATGGCTGTTTCTTGCCCAACAGAATCAAGCAGCTCATTCAGAGAAGCCCGATTCTCGTCAAAATGGCGTTCATTCAATTCACGAAAAGGCTTGATCTCCGCAGCTCAGTATTCGCCGCAGTTTGTTTATCCTCATAAACCTCGTTTCAACCGCTATTGGACTTCGCATACGCGGTCACAGACCAATATGCTGCTGTCAGGCTATGGAGCATTGAATAATTTGCGATCGGATGATAGCGTTATCCCGAGTGCGAACTTCGCAAACCTGTCGAAAGACAGGGACGCAAAGCCAGATGGGTCTAAAGTCTTGCGACCATGACAGCCGGTTGCCGTTGGCGTGAATGTCAATGTATCCAACAGCGGGTAACGTCCGCCGTTTTGCTGTTGCCACTGTGTCCCCTCTGGATTGCTTTATAAGCTGATGCGCTATTGGGAGGGGGTTGCGAGTGGAGCGGCAAAGTAAAACACATATAGCTGCTGTTGTGTTGAGCGCTCTGCTTGGCATGAGTCTTTTCACTTTTGGCGGCTCGCTCGCTTTTAGCAACTTTATTGGGCTCCCTACGGCTGAAGCCTCTACAAGCGTTTCAGATAATCTGATTTCTCAGGGGGGGGGTTACTCCCGGCCGTCTGAAAAGGCTGCTCCTGGCTCCTCTATTCACCTAGCATCTGCTAAAACCCAAAACGCCGAGGATGCTCAGACGTTAGAAGGGCGCGCCGCGTCGACTTCTGATAGCTTGAGCAGGAACTCTAGCTCACAAATTTCAAACACAAGTTCAACCTTACCGGTCAATGGTTCGGCACCGGCTTTGGCGACTGCAAATGCGGTTGCATCAAAAGAAGAATCGACTATCGAACTCTACGGCCTGCGCCCGGAGGAGAACGCTGCGTTCCAGGTGGGCAATATGTTCCCCGGCGACTCGGAGACCAAGAACTATCGCGTGCGCGTATCTTACCGCGACCAAGTGACCGTGCATTTCCGTCTGGCGGTTCGTCAGGGCTACGAAAAGCTCGCCGAGGTCATGAAGGTAAGAATTACCTTGCCTGCTACGGGGGAGGTTGTCTACGACGGTCTGATGCGTGGCGCGACCGACGGATTTTCCCAGCAGCTATCGTCCGAGAATTACACGGCTGATGAACTGCGGTACGAGGTTACCGCCTACTTGGACACCAACGTTGGCAACGAGTATCAGAACCAGGATTTGATTGCAGACCTTACTTGGTCGGTTGAGGGGACGGGTAACCTTGCGCCAATCCCGCTTCCTGCTACTGGCGATCCTATGACCTTCTTGCCGGTTGTATGCCTAGCGTTTGTTCTTGCTGCCATACTCGCGCTTTGCATCTCCTTTCGCATTCGAAAGGGAGGTGAGCGGCATGAGTAAGGTCCACGATGTTACGTCGACTGATGGTATCGAAAAACTTGTTGAGACCAGGCGAGCCGGCTCTGTAGGGAATATCAATACCGTCAAAAAGCTTAAGAGCAGTGTGGTTGCTGCTGTCATCCTTGCTATGTGTTTTGGCGTTACCACTCTGGCTCTCATGCTCTCCGGAGTGTCGGTGAAGGACAACCTGTTCCATACGGGCGAAGCCAAGATTAATCTCAACGACGGCAATCCTGTAATCCAAGAGAGCGAGCTATTGTTTGAGCCCGGCATGACTGTGACCAAGGATTTCTTCGTACTAAATGATGGTACCTGGGACGAGTACTGGCGCCTCTATTTCGATGCGGTCTCTGGCGATCTTGCTGACGTGCTGGAAGTCTCCATTAAGGACGGCGAGACGGTTCTGTGGTCAGGCACGATGAGCGAGCTATCTCGTGAGAATGCCTTTATTGCAGCCGGTGCCTTGACTGTTGGCCAGCGCCTCGACCTAGCTGTGGTATTCCACTATCCCGAAGATGGAAGCAATGCAGGTCAGAGCAGCAATCTGTCCTTTATCCTCTGCGTTGATGCAACGCAGGCCAAGAATAACTCCAACAGGCAGTTTGATTAAGGGGTAGCGCCAATGAGAGCGATAACAA
>CAVJWS010000133.1:0-3613 GCA_963653485.1 Prevotella sp. CAG:279 | reverse complement strand
TTGTGGTGCGCGGTCTTTTCGTCGTACATGCGGGTGTCGGCCAGGATTCGGATGTCGGAGACGCTCTCGCCGTCCTGCGGCCAGGATGCGTACCCGCAGCTCGTGCCGATGGAGATCTCCTTGTTGTCGATGATGTAGGGCGCACGGATCTTCTCCTCGATGCGCTCCTTCATATTCTGCGCCGCGATGTCGCCGAGGCCACCGGTGATGATGATGGCAAACTCGTCGCCGCCGATGCGGAAGGCAAAGTCGTCGGCGCGGATGCAGCTCAGCATGCGTTCGCCAACGCGCCTCAGCAGCTTGTCGCCCACGTCGTGGCCATAGGTGTCGTTAACCGGCTTGAAGCGGTCGAGGTCGAGGAAGAACAGGGTGAACGGGATGTTCTTGTTCTCCTTGATGTGCAAGATGTTGATGAAGTAGCGGTTGTTGAACAGGCCGGTGAGCCCGTCGGTGTTCGCCGCGTTCTCAAGCTCCTTGCGAAGACCGATGTCCTGGCCGATGAGCAGGGCACGAGTGAGCGCGCCCCGCTCGTCAAAGGCAATCGGGATCACGGTCAGCAGCATGTAGACGTGCTTGGTTCGACCGGCGTACTCGATCTTGAGGCGGTCGTTCGGGCACTTGAGCTTCTGGCGGAGTGCCTTGGCGTTGAGCAGGCGGCTCATCTTTGCGTCGTCGCTGTCGGTGAGCACGGCGTAGCGGTGGGTGAGGGCCTTGAGGAAGTCGTCGTAGCTGCCCCTCTCGGGATAGAGGCCCGTGGAGAGCGCGTACTCGTGATACACGTAGGTGCCTTCCGGAATGTCGACCACCGCATAGCGGTCGGCCATCTCGGTGATGCCCTGGAAGAGCTGCACCGCCATCTCGCGGTCGTGCTCGATCAGCTCGCGGCTGCGCTCCTCGCGGGCCATCTGGCGCCTGTACTTGTCCGCCAGGATGACGAGGCCGCCGGCGATGAGGACGGACGTGATGCCTAGCTGGGAGAGGAGGGTGACGTTCTTTACGTTGTTGAGGGTGGCGTCCACCTCGCTTGCGTCCGCGACGCTCACGATGCTCCAGCCAAAGACGCCGGTTGGCTGGTACACGACGTAGCGGGCCTTTCCATCAAAGAAGATGAGGCCGTTGCCCTCTTCGGACGCCTCTATGCCGCGGGAAAGCTCGTCGGACGAGCCCCTGGTAAAGGTTGCGTTGGCAGAGAGGTAGTTCGGGAGATTGTCGACGTAGTCTTCGATGACGCTCTTGTTCTGAAGCGAGAAGACGACGTCCCCGTTGGCCTTCACCATGTAGCAGTCGCTTGTGCTCTTGTTGGCGTTGCTTGCGACGGCGGTCTCTACGTAGCTGTTGTCATAGGAGACGGCGATGCCGGTGTAGGTGACCCCGTCCTTTTCGTACGCATCTTCGAGCGGCATTGCGAAGACGATCTTTCGAATGCCGTCGGAGGCGATGTAGCTCGAGCAGAAGGGGCCGCCAATCTCGTACATCTCGTCAAAGACGTTGGCGATGCTGTCGGCCGTGCCGCACCTTCCGTTTGCGGTGAGGAAGTAGTCGTCTTGGTTGAAAACGTAGAAGTCGCTAAAGCCCCACGTCTCCTTGCGGTTCGCGAAGTAGGCCCAGAGCTTCGCCTCGTCGGACTCGCTCGTTATGTAGCTGAGCGTGTTCTGCCAGCCGATAAGGAGGTTCCAGTTGCGGGCCGTGAACAGGTTGAAGGTGCTTGCCGCCTGTTTGTAGGTTGAGGTGAGGTCCCTGGCTCCTTCCCTGTAGAACATGTCATCCAGATAGGTGTTGTAGCCAACGGTGGCCCCAGCCATGGCCAGCAGCGCAACCAAGCAGATGACGACGTCGCGCACGTGCCCGCGGACGAACGAGGCGAGGGTGATGGCCGGCCCCGCAGAGGCGGCAGAATCCTGCTGGGGGGTAACTTCGTTGTGTCGCGTGGTGAGCTGGGGCATGGCTGCCTTTCCAGGCTTGGCGGCCTTGCGGGCCTACATCAAATACACGTTGTTATGGTACGCACAAAACTGCGGGGGGGGGGTGACTATTGCGCTCGCCGCTAAAAATATCTCGTTCGCCAGACAGCTTGGGCCTTGGCTTGAATCTATAAAAAAGTGTGGTTTCATGGGTGACAACAAACTTTTTGTTTGGTTCTCTAACAAAAAGTTGAATCTAGGTTTCCAGAGGTGGTCGGCAAGCGGCGTCCTCCTTCGGAAGCGCTAGGTTGAGTATGGTCAGCAAGGCCGATATTAGGGTAGTCTCCGACGGAAAGGATGCAACGTGAGCGATAAGATCGAGTGGGCCGTCAACGAGATGCCGAAGAGCGATGATGCCCACCTCGGCATCATGTCTTTGGGCAACGTGAAGAAGGCCCGCGCCTTCCACAAGAGCTTCCCCCAGTACAGCGTCACCCCGCTTGCCCGCCTGGACGGCCAGGCCGCCCGCCTGGGCCTCTCCAACCTCTGCGTGAAGGACGAGTCCTACCGCTTTGGCCTCAACGCCTTCAAGGTGCTGGGCGGCTCGTTTGCCATGGCCAACTACATTGCCGACGAGACCGGCAAGGACGTGGCCGACTGCACCTTTGACTACCTCACCTCCGACAAGCTCGCCGAGGACTTTGGCCAGGCCACCTTCTTCACCGCCACCGACGGCAACCACGGCCGCGGCGTGGCCTGGGCCGCCAACAAGCTCGGCCAGAAGGCCGTCGTGCACATGCCCAAGGGTTCCACCAAGCCGCGCTTTGACAACATCGCCGCCGAGGGCGCCACGGTGACCATCGAAGAGGTCAACTACGACGAGTGCGTGCGCATGGCCGCCGCCGAGGCCGACGCCTGCGAGCGCGGCGTCATCGTGCAGGACACCGCCTGGGAGGGCTACGAGAAGATCCCGTCCTGGATCATGGAGGGCTACGGCACCATGGCCTCCGAGGCCGCCGAGCAGCTGCGCGAGATGGCCATCAACCGTCCCACCCACGTCTTTGTCCAGGCCGGCGTTGGCTCGCTGGCCGGCGCCGTGGTGGGCTACTTCACCAACCTTTACCCGGACAACCCGCCCACCTTCGTGGTGGCCGAGTGCGCCCCTGCCGCCTGCCTCTACAAGGGCGCTGCCGCCGGTGACGGCGAGCCGCGCATCGTCGACGGCGACATGCCCTCCATCATGGCGGGCCTGTGCTGCGGCGAGCCCAACATCCTGGGCTGGGACATCCTGCGCAACCACGTGGCCGCCTTCGTGAGCTGCCCGGACTGGGTCACCGCGCGCGGCATGCGTATCCTCGGCGCCCCCGAGAAGGGCGACCCGCGCGTCATCTCCGGCGAGTCCGGTGCCGTCACCACGGGTCTCGTGGCCACCCTCATGGCCGACGACGAGTACGCCGAGCTGCGCGAGGCCATCGGCCTTGGCAAGGAGAGCTCGGTGCTGTGCTTCTCCACCGAGGGCGACACCGACCCCGAGCAGTACCGCCGCATCGTCTGGGAGGGCGAATATCCCACCTGCTAGCGCAATCGCTGCCGGCGCCGAGGGGGGCGTACCTCGCCGCTCTCGGGCAGTCCTGCGCTCGCACGAAGGTGACATTTTGTCACCTTCGGCTCATGCGGAATCTCGATCGGCGAGGCACGCCCCCTCGGCTCGA